>JAXDLK010000089.1:0-5399 GCA_034666665.1 Candidatus Binatota bacterium | reverse complement strand
GGAAACGATGCAAACTGAGAAGATCTACGATCTGAGCCCGTACCGGCGGATGCAGGAACCGGAAGAAGACGACGGCGACGGGTACGTCGAGGAGTTCGAGCGCGACGACGACCTTCACCTTCGCGACTACCTGCGCGTCGTCACGAAGCACGCGAGCCTGGTGCTCGGCGTGTTCGTGATGCTCGTCGCCGGAACGATCGCGAGCGTGTTCCTCATGAAGCCGCTGTACACGGCAACGGCGACGATCCAGATCGAGCGCAATGCGCCGCGCATCGCTCCGGTCGACGGCGTCGAGACCGAAACCATCGTCGTCGACAAGTACGACTATTACCAGACCCAGTACGAGGTTCTGGTCAGCCGGATGATCGCGGCACGGGTGATTCGCACGCTTCAGCTCACGGAAGACCAGCGATTCCAGAGCGACGTGTCCCCTGGACTGGTCGCGTCGGTCATCGGCCGGGCACGTGGCCTCTTCACCGGCACCGCGCGGACGGCGGCGCCGAACGTTCTCGGCGTCGACCCGGCGCTCCTCGAGCGCTATCGCGCGATGCTGTCGATCGAACCGGTGCGCAACTCGCGGCTCGTGAACGTCAGCTTCACCAGCAAGAATCCCGAGCTCGCATCCGCGGTCGCGAACGCTCACGTGCAGGAATACACGAACGCGAGCCTCGAGCAGCGGATGACGATGACGCTCAAGGCCAAGCAGTTTCTCGAGACCGAGCTCGCGAAGGCGAAGGACCACGTAATCGCTTCCGAGGTCGCGTTGAACCATTTTCGCAAGAAGAACGACGTCATCAGTCTCGACGGCAGCAAGTCGGACATCGTTATCTCCCGCCTCGGCGCTTTGAACGACAAATTCACGGAGCTGCAGTCCGAACGCATTCGCTTGGAAGGTCAGTACCGACTGATCCGCGAGCGAAACTTCGAATCGCTCCCGTCGGTGATCAAGAGCCCGCTGATCCAGAGACTCAAGGAAGAGGCGGCCGACGCGGAGGCCGAACGTGCCCGTCTCGAGGCCCGCTTCATGCCGGATTATCCGGAGCTCGCGGCGGCATCCGCGAAAGAGCAGCAGGTGAAGCGGAGGCTCGGCGAGGAGATCCGCAATACCGTGCAGGGAATCGAAAGCGCGTACATGGTCGCGCAGAAGCGGGAGGAGGAGCTCGGCCGGCAGTTGCAGGATCAACGGACCGCCGCGCTCTCGCAAAAGGACGTCGGCGCGGACTACGAAACGCTGCAGCGGGACGTCGACACGGCGCGGGGACTGTATACCAACCTGCTCGAACGCCTGAAGGACATCGACGTCGTCGGACAGATGAAGATGACGAACATCTCCGTCGTCGATCCCGCCTTGGTTCCGGACGTGCCGTCGCGGCCGCGGAAGCTGCTGAGCATCGCCATGGCGGTGATGTTCGGCCTCCTGATCGGCGTCGGGCTCGCATTCTTCGTCGAGTACCTCGACAACACCGTGAAGACTCCCGAGGACGTCGAGCGGCTGCTTCACCTGCCGACCCTGGGCGTGGTCCCCTCGTTCGACGGATTTCTCTCCCGCTACAAGCCGTACACGAACGAGCGCCAGCGGGACGCGCGAATCGCGGAGAATCGCGCCGGTGCCGCTCTCCCGTCGCGAGTCGACGCTCCGGACAACGGGGCGAGGGAGCTGATCGTGACCTCGTCGCCGGAATCCGCGGTCGCCGAGGCCTACCGTACGATCCGCACCGGCATCCTCTTGAGCAGCGCGGTGAGGCCGCCGCAGGTGATCCTGTTCACCAGCGCCTCGAGCGGTGAAGGAAAGACCTCGACGGCTCTGAACCAGGCGCTGACCCTGGCCCAAGCCGGCGCGAGCGTGATCCTGATCGACGCCGACATGCGGAAACCGCGCGTCCATCTCCAGTTCGACGTGTCGAACGCTCAGGGCCTCTCCACGTACCTTTCCGGCCAGGCGACGCTGGACAGCGTCATCCACAAGGTGTTCCCCGCTGCGTTCGGGGAGCTTTCCGAGACGGTCATCCGTCACCCGAGCGCGCGGCCGAAAGGGCACGTATCGATCATTCCTTCCGGACCCCCGGCGCCCGACCCACCAGAGCTGTTCGGCAGCGAGCGCATGCGCGAGGCGGTCGCGGCGCTGCGCGCTCGGTTCGACTACGTGGTCATCGACACGCCACCGGTTCTGCCGGTGACGGACGCCCTGCTGATCGCGACGATGAGCGACGGGATCGTGCTCGTGGTCCGTGCACAGGAGACGCCGTCGAAGATCGCGGTCAAGGCTCTCGACCGCATTCGCTACACGCGCGCCAAGATCATCGGCGTCGTGCTGAACGACGTGGACGTGAGCACCGGCGACTACGGTGAGTACCTCGAGTACTCGTTCTCGTACTATTCGGACTCGGAATGAACGGACCGCGGCAAGCCGGCGGCGAACTCGTGGAGCACCTTCCACCAGGCACGCGAGCCGTTCCATCCCTCGAGCTGCGCGTTGTCGGAGCTCCACACGATGGCGCCATCGGCAGCGGTGAGCATCAGCTGCAGCTGCTGGCGCCAAAAACCCGTCGGGATGTACGCATGATTGGCTCGGCGGTCCGTCCGGGATGCGACTTTCCGACCGTCCTCGTCGACGTCCGTGAACTGCGGCCACAAGAACGGGTAGACCGGCTTGCCGTACCGCCGGGCCTCGCGGATCGCCGAGACGGCCACGGGCTTCCAGTACTCGCGGTACGTCCCGGTACCGGGCAGATCATGCGCCGTGTACAGCGACGGGCAGACGAAGTCGACGTGCGATGCGAGTCGCTCGAGCCGGGCGTTCCCCTCACGCCAGTGCGAATCGGCGGCGGCGTATCGGCTCGGATCGATCGCTGCTCCGTACTGGATCCGGTACTCACGGATCGGCAACAGACCGTAGAAGCCGATCTGCAGCGCCGGCGCCTCCGCGCGGATCGTTTCCACGATCCGGATCAAGCGATCGATGTTCGCCTCGACGGTGCTCGCGTCGATGGCGCCAGCGACCTGGACGGGCCAACGCTCGACGTCGAGCACGACCGGAACGTCTCCTGACAAGCTGCGCGCCAGCCGCCGGAGATCCGACGTCGCCGGCTCGCTTCGTTCCACGTGGCCACCCCACACTTCTCTTTCGTAGACGAGCTGCAGGCGCCGAATTCCGAATCGCCGCAGATCCGGCTTCCCCGCGAGCGACAGCGCATCGAAGACCGCGAAGCTCTGGACGCGTAGCGTAGCGGCGGCCCGCGACAGCGGCGTTCCGGAGCTCGCGCCGGCGGCGCGCGCACGCACGACCGATTCGCACGTGACGACCGCCACTAGGACTGCGACCGCGATCACGATTCGCGCTCCGCGCCCGCGCCTCTCCGACACTTCGCGCTTCGTCGCCGGCGTCAGGCTTCTCAAAGATCTCTACCAAAGGATGGCGGGTGCGAAACCACCGCACCCGAAACGATCATGAAAATTCTCTTCCTCACCGACAACTTCCCTCCGGAACGAAACGCTCCCGCCTCGCGCACGTACGAGCATACCGTCCGGTGGGCGGGGAGGGGAGAGGACGTGACGGTGGTGACCGGCGTGCCGAACTTCCCCGAAGGCAAGATTCATCCGGGGTACCGGAACCGGCTCTACCAGACCGAGCAGCGCGATGGCGTCCGCGTGGTGCGGGTGTGGACGTACGTCACCGCGAACGAGGGATTCCTCAAGCGTACGCTCGACTACGCCTCGTTCCTCGCCTCTGGCGCCGCGGGCGCGCTCGCGCAGACGCGGCCGGACGTCGTGGTCGCCACTTCGCCGCAGTTCTTCACCGCCGTTGCCGGGTGCCTGGTCGCGGCAGCCTGGCGCGTTCCGTTCGTCTTCGAGGTCCGCGATCTGTGGCCGGATTCGATCCGTGCCGTCGGGGCGCTGCGGGAATCGCGCGCGCTCCGGGCGCTCGAACGGCTCGAGCTGTTCCTCTACCGCCGCGCCGCCCGCATCGTGGTCGTGACCGAGGCGTACCGGGACAACCTGCTCGCGAGAGGCGTTCCCGCAGCGAAGATCGAGGTCGTGCCGAACGGCGTCGACCTCGGGCGCTTCGGCCCCCAGCCGAAGGATCGAGCGGTGCTCGACCGCCACGCGCTGAACGGAGACTTCATCGTCAGCTACATCGGCACCCACGGTCTGGCGCATCGCCTCGAGACCGTGCTCGACGCCGCGAAGGGGATGCGCGAGGAGCCCGTCACGTTCCTCCTGATCGGTAGCGGAGCCCGCAAGCGCGAGCTCGTGGAGCACGCGACGCGCGAGCGGCTGCGGAACGTCCGCTTCGTCGATTCCCGCCCGCGGGAGGAGATGCCGTCGTACTGGTCCATCTCCGATGCCACGATCGTGCCGCTGCGACGGGATCCGCTGTTTCGCACGACCGTCCCGTCGAAGATGTTCGAAGCGATGGGAATGGGAATCCCGATCCTCCTCGGAGTCGAGGGGGAAGCCCGGCGGCTCGTCGAGGAAGCGGATGCGGGCATCGCCTTCCCGCCCGAGGACAGCGAACAGTTGATGTCGGCGATCCGGCGGTTGATGGCGGACGGTCCGCTGCGCGAGCGGCTGCGCGCGAACGCTCTCGCGGCGTCGCGTCGGTATTCCCGCGACACGACCGCGGACACGATGCTGCGGGGCCTGCAGCGGATCGCGCGCGTACCGGTGATGGCGGAAGTGGCTGCCCCTTCAGGAAGCCCGGTGCCTTCCGGCGACCGCGGGATGGTTCTTTGATGCTTCGTTACGTCAGCGTCTTCGTCGCTGCGCTCGTTCTGAGCGTGGTGGTCACTCCGGTGATTCGTTGGATTGCGATTCGCCTGAAGGTGGTCGACGTTCCGGGAGAGCGACGGATCCATTCGCGCCCGATCCCGAGACTCGGCGGAATCGCGGTGTACGCCTCTCTCGTGTCGGCCCTGTGCGGCGTCTGGGCGTTCGAGCAGTACGTCCTCGGCAGCAGCCCGGGCTATGCGGGGGAGCTGCCGGCGTTGTTCGTCGGCGCCACCGCGGTGATGCTCCTCGGGGCAGTGGATGATTGCCGGCCGCTCACGCCACGGGTGAAGTTCACGGTTCAGGTTCTCGCGGCCATGGTCGTGGTCGTCACCGGCAATCAGATCCACTCCATCCTCGGGTTCGACGTCGGTCCGCTGGCGATTCCGATCACCGTGCTCTGGGTCGTCGGCGTGACGAACGCGCTGAACTTGATCGACGGTCTCGACGGTCTTGCCGCCGGTACCGGCGTCATCGTCTCGCTCACCTTGGCGGCGCTGCTGCTTACGTCAGGACGGATCGACGAGGCCTTGATCCTGGTGGCGCTCGGCGGATCGCTGCTGGGATTCCTGCGCTACAATTTCCACCCGGCTTCCATTTTCCTCGGCGACTCCGGAAGTCTTCTGCTCGGT
>JAXDLK010000088.1:0-3608 GCA_034666665.1 Candidatus Binatota bacterium | reverse complement strand
CTTCACCACGTGGGGAACGCTGCGCCTGCGGCAGCGATGCCGTCATCCTCCGAGCCCCGTCGTGATCTGTCATTCGGACCTGCTCTTCGGCGACATCTTCGTCGTGCGCTCGCTCCACGCGTCCTATCTCGCCGCGAGGCGATCACCGCGCCGCTGGTGGCCGCCGAGCGTGATCGACGCGTTCGTGCTGGCGCGGGAGTGGCTGCGCTTTCGCCTCGAGATCCATCGGTGGATCGTCGCACTCTCCGCCAGGGACAAGGCATCGATCGTCGAGCGCTACGGGATAGACCCCGAAACGGTGGTGGTGATCCCGAACGGAGTCGATGTCGATCGCTTCCGCCCCTGCCCGGCAGCGCGCGCTCGCGTGCGTGCTTCGCTGCGGATCGCTCCGGATGCGCCGGTGGCGATCTTCGTCGGTCACGATTTCGGCCGAAAAGGCCTGCGGCATCTGCTCGCCGCGATGCGCATTCTCGAGTCGCGGGGCCTCGATCTCGAGCTGATCGTCGCCGGACGCGACTCGCCCGAAGCGGTGCGCGGGGACCTGGCGGGCATCGAGAGCCGCGTCCACTTCGTCGGCCACCGTGACGACGTCGAGGGCTACTATGCCGCCGCGGACGTCTTCGCCCTGCCGACGGAGCACGACGTGTTCCCCCTCGCCGGGGTCGAAGCTCTGGCCGCCGGGCTTCCGCTGCTGATGACGGACCAGGGCGGCATCGCGGAATACCTGAGCGACGGCGAGAACGGTTACTTCGTCGAATGCGACGCGAACGACGTCGCTCGCAAGCTCGAGCAGGTCTTCCGCGACCCGGAGCGGCGGCGACAGCTCGCAACGCGGGCCCGGGAGGCCGCATGCCGATTCACCTGGCCGATCGTCGCCGAGAAGCTCGCCCGGCTGATCGAGGAGGTGCAGGCAAGCCGTCACCGCGGCTGAAGGATCGAACCAGCGCCTCGCAGGCGGCAAGGCGACGCCCGGTGGCGCCGGGACGGCGTCACGGAGCGGTCCGTTCCGGCGCGAGGGAGCGGACGATCCCTCGCCAGCATGCGGCGGCGATCGGATGGTCGTGGCCCGCCTCGACGAGTCGCCGGGCGGCGGCGACGATCGCAGCCACGCGAGCCGGGTCGCGACGGAGTGCTTCGATCGCTGCCGAGAAGTCGCTGCCATTCTCCGCGCGGAGGAAGTGGGTTCCGTCCTCCAGGGGCAGTCCCGAGGCAGCAATGCCCGTCGCGACCAGCGGCCGTCCGACCGCCATCGCCTCGAGCACCTTGATGCGCGAGCCGCCACCGATTCGCATCGGTACCAGCACGGCGAAGGAATCGTGGTAGTGCGGCAGAACGTCGTCGACGCGGCCCGTCATCTCCACACCGGCGTCCTCGGCGATGCGCGCCAGCCGCGCGTCGGCTCCGCCGCCGACGATCCGTCCGCGGACATCTCGAATCCTCTGCCGGATCGCGGGCATCACCGCGCTGCAGAACTGGATCGCGGCGTCGTGGTTCGGCGGGTAGCCGAGCCAGCCGACGAAGAGCAGCAGCGGCCGGGTGGGAGCCGGCGGCGGCAGGAGCGGCAGTCGCGCGAGGTCGACCGTATTCGGCACGACCTGCACGCGTGCCGCGGGAGCGATCTCGAGAAGTCTTTGGCGGTCCGCCTCCGATACGGTGATCACCGCCGCTGCGCGCACCGCCAGGTCGCGCTCCACGCTCTCGACGAGCGCGGCCTCGATCCGCGCGGCCACGCGGCGCGGCAGCGCAACCGGCGCTGCCGCCGCGAGCCGTAGGATCGACGATTCGACGTTCTGGAGCGCGAGGACGAACGGCGTGCGTCCGATCGCTGGTGCAGCACCGGCGACGAAGGTCGAATCGAGAACGACGAGGTCGTGATGCCGCGCCGCCAGCGCGCCGCGGACCGACTCGGTCGCAGCCGGGCTCCAGTGCCGCTCCAGGATCTCGGAACGAACGGCCGACCAGGACGCGAGCTTGGCGATCACCATCGGCGACGATCGCTTCCGCCGCTGCAGAATCGTCGCCCGTCCGCACACCGCCCCGAGATCACGGAGCGCCTCCGTCTCGTCACCGCCTCCCGACAGCGCGAGAAGGTCGAGGTCGTGCTCGCTCGCGAGCGCCGAGATCATCAGGAGCGATCGGATCTTGCCTCCCGATTCCGCGGGGAGCGGAACGTGCGGCGAGATCGTCAGGATTCGCAATCGAGACCTGCCCCGCTCCCGGTCGCTACCGAGACGCGAAATGCCAGCCTGCTCTCTGGATCCATGCGAAAGCACGACGAGTCTCCCCCGGGTGCACGACCACGAGAGCGAGCGCGTAGGCGGAGAGCCCGGCGAAGAAATAGCCGGCGAGCGCCGGCACACCGGTCGCAGGCACGAATCGCTCTGCCGCGAAGATCACGCCGCCGATGGCGCCGGCCGCGACCCAGTAGGGCGCCGCAATCGGCAGGATGCGAAACGAGACGCGCGCTTGCAGGAAACGGAAGAGCATCAGGTTGGTCAGCTGAACCGCGACGTTCGCCAGCCCGTAACCGAGGAGCCCGAAGCGGAGAATCAATGGAACTCCGAGCAGCCAGGTGCCGGCCGCCCACAGAAGCGTGAAGCCGAACGCGGCGCGCGCCAGGCCGAGGGCCGTCGCCAGTGCGAGCAGCGGCACCGCCGTCGGGACGAAGAGATTCGCGGCCCAGAACAGATGGAAGAGCGGCATCGCTGCGACCCACTTCTCGCCGAAGACCAGACGGGTGACGGGATCGATGAGGACGAGCGTCAGCACGGCGAGCGGAGCCACGAAGCCATTCGTCGCGCGGAGCACTTGCTCGACGAAACCGCCGAGACGCTCCGGGTGATCCTGCATCCGGGAGAACGCGGGCAGGTAGAGGCGGTGAAGAATCAGTAAGACGAGCACCGGGTACGCGGCCACGACCTGGGCCCAGTCGACGAGCCCCACGGCAGCCCTTCCGAGCAGAAGACCGATGAAGATCGGCGTGATCGAATCCTTGACGACCGAGATCAACCCGGTCCCCTGAACGAGGAGACCGAAGCGAAGCTGTCGCTTCGCCACCGCCCCGTCCCACCGGCAACGGGGTCGCCACGGCAAGAACCGCGCGGCGAGGAGCGCTCCCGCGGCCGACCGGCCCAGGGTGGCAGCGGCGAAGCTCCACGCGCCGGTGCCCGACCACACGAGCGCCACGGCGAGCCCGTAGAAGGTCAGCACCTGAGCGCCCTCGATCACGGCGAGACGATCGAACGCGAGGCGCCGCTCGAGACGCGTCGAGGGCAACGTCTGAAGCGGCGTGAGCACGAGCGCGACCGCGACGATGCGGAAGATGCCCGCGTCCGTCGGCGGCAGCTCGTAGGCCGCGGCGATCCACGGGGCGCCGATCCAGCAGGCGGCCGCGACCAGCGCCGTCGCCGCGAGCTGAATCGTGAACATGATGTCGTATTCCTCGGCCGTCGGCTCCTCCGGCTGGCGCACCAGCGCGGCTCCGAGACTCGATCCCCCGATCGTCGCGAGCAGGTTCGGGGAAAAGGCCACGATCGCGAAGAGACCGAAGTCCGCCGGCGTGAGCGACCGAGCGAGGAACGCCGTGCCGAGGACGCTCGCCGCGTGAA
>JAXDLK010000087.1:0-4699 GCA_034666665.1 Candidatus Binatota bacterium | reverse complement strand
CACCGGGTTCACGTAGGCGTACGTCGCGACGGTGCTGGTCGGCGCCGCGCGCAGCAGCCAGGCATACGCGGTGAAGGCCACCCAGGAGCCGAAGACGATCAGGTAGACGAACGCGAGCAGCGACTCGCCGGAAACGCTGCCGACGTCGAAGCTCGCCGGCTCGCCACGCGCGAGCGCCAGGATCGCGAGCGCAACGCCTCCGGCGATCATCTGCATTGCCGACGAGAGGAACGCCGGCGTGCGGATCTTCGCATGCCGCGCGTAGAGCGAGCCGGAGGCCCACGCCAGCGAAGCGGCCAGGGCGACTGCGCAGCCGGCGACGTCGAGCGACTGCGGACTCGAGGGATCGACGAGCACGAAGAGCCCGGCGAAGCCGAGGACGAGGCCGGCGACGGCTTGCGGGCGCAGGCGTCCGCCCACGACGACGCGCTCGATCAACGCCATCCAGAGAGGAATCGCCGCGACGATCAGCGCGACGATGCCGGACGGCACGGTGCGCTCCGCCCAGACGACGCCGCCGTTGCCGCCGAGGAAGAGGGCGACCCCGACGATCGCGGCGTGGCGCCAGTCGGTCGCATCGATCGCGAACCGCACGCGCGGCGCCGCCCAGACGTAGAGGAGCGACCCGGCGAGCAGAAACCTGGTGGAAGCCATCAGGAACGGCGGCAGCGTTTTCAAAGCGATCGCGATCGCGACGTAGGTCGAGCCCCAGACGACGTAGACGATGCCGAGCGCGACGGCGATGCGCAGCGCCGAAGGCGGTGCAGCTGCCACCGCGGTCTCTCTGGTGATGTCCGCCTCGAGCGGGGCGGAGGCCGGATCGGTCACGACACGTCCCGCAGGAACGCGACCACGAGCGCCACCGCCTCGCGAAGGTTTCGCTCCTCGCTGCGGCAAGAGCGCGCGCGCGGCTTGAGCGAGTGATCGCCGTCCTCGATCCACTTCAGGCGGATCACGGGAGAAAGATCGTACCCGGCGACTTCCTCCGGGCCGCCGAACGGATCGCACATGCCCTGCACGATCAGCGCCGGCGTGTGCAGCGTGCTCAGGTGCGCCGTACGCGTGCGCGTTCGGTCGCCTGGAGGGTGGAACGGATAGCCGAGGCAGACGAGTCCACGCGCGCCGACCTCGTCCGCGACCATGCTGGCCACTCGGCCGCCGAGCGACTTGCCGCCGATGACGAGCTTCTCCCCACCGCCGAGCAGCTCGGCGACCGATCGCCACGTCTCCGCGAGCACGCGTGGCGGGTCCGGCGGACGCCGCCCGCTGCCGTTCCGGCGGGCGGCCATGTAGGGGAACTCGAAGCGCGCGACGCGCGTGCCGCTTGCGGCGACGCCGCGCGCCACCGCGTTCAGGAACGGCGAGTCCATGGGCCCGCCGGCGCCGTGGGCAAGGACCAAGATGACGGCGGACTCGGGTCCTTCGACGAGGAGATCCGGCGGCACGGCGCGACTCTTAGGCGCCGGTCGGCTTGTTGCAACCGCCTCTTGCCGCCGCTCGGCGCTGGCTCTCTTCCCGGTTGCAACCCGTACGCGAGCGTCGTAGACGCCGCCGATGAGCGAAGATCTCGCGGGTGTCGACGCCACGGCACAAGCCGACCTGGTACGACGGAGGCAAATCTCTCCCCGCGAGCTCGTCGATGCGGCGATCGCCGGGATCGAGCGCGTCAATCCGAAGATCAATGCGGTGATCCTGCCGCTCTTCGAACGCGCCCGCGCGGAAGCGGGATCGGCGCTGCCGGACGGACCCTTCCGGGGCGTACCGTTCCTGCTGAAGGATCTCGACGGAACGCTGGAAGGCGCGCCGCTTCACTGCGGAATGAAGTTTCTCCAGCGGCGCAAATGGGTCGAGAACCACGATTCCTACCTCGTGAGAAAGTTTCGCGAAGCCGGATTCGTGATCGTCGGCAAGACGAACACTCCCGAGCTCGGCCTCACCGTGACGACCGAGCCCGAGGCCTACGGGCCCAGCCGTAACCCCTGGAACCCGGAGCGCTCGACCGGCGGGTCGAGCGGCGGCTCCAGCGCCGCGGTCGCCGCCGGCCTCGTTCCCGCAGCGCATGCGAGTGACGGCGGCGGGTCGATTCGCATCCCTGCGAGCGAGTGCGGTCTGGTCGGCCTGAAACCCTCGCGCGGCCGCGTATCGCTCGGACCGGACTTCGGCGAGCAGTGGCACGGCTTGGTGATCTCGCACGCCGTCACGCGGTCGCTGCGTGACACCGCCGCGATCCTCGATGCGGTGAGCGGGCCGATGCCCGGCGATCCCTATGCCGCGCCGACACCGTCGCGTCCGTTCTTGCAGGAGGTCGGCGCGGATCCGGGACGCCTGCGCGTCGGTTTGCTGACGACGCTCGAGGGCCGTGTGGTCCATCCGGACTGCGTCGCCGCGGTGAGGGAGACCGGGCGCGTGCTCGAGTCGCTCGGTCACCACGTCGAGGAATCCCAGCCGGACGCGTTTGCGGCCCCCGAATTCATCCAGAAGTTCATGGTCGTCGTGACCGCGTGGACGGCGCTCGGGCTCGACGAGTGGGGACGTCGCGCGGGGCAGGCGATCGGCGCTTCGGACGTCGAGCCCGCGACCTGGGCGCTCGCGGAGATCGGCCGCGGCCACGGCGCGCGCGAGTATCTCGGCGCCGTGGAATGGCTGCAGTCGTGGACGCGCCGCATGGCGGCGTGGTGGGCCGGGGGGTTCGACCTGCTGGTGACGCCGACGATCGGTGAGCCCCCGCCTCGGATCGGAGAGCTCGTGCCGACCGCCGGCGATCCGCTCGGAAAGATGGACCGGCTCCTCGGCCTCGTTCCGTTCACACCGCCCTTCAACGCCACCGGCCAACCCGCGATGTCGCTGCCGCTCCACTGGAACGGAGAGGGGTTGCCGATCGGCGTACAGTTCGTCGGGGCCTACGGACGCGAGGATCTGCTCCTCCGCATCGGCGCGCAGCTCGAGCAGGCGATGCCCTGGAAGGATCGGCGGCCGCCGATCTTCGTGTAAGCCTCTCTGCCGCGGTCTGCGCGGCGTTCTTTCACTGACCGCTCTCTCGCGGTCGCTCGATCATGTATCGGGAGGTGATGCCAATGTCCGAAACGCCCGTGTCCGGCTCGTGCTTTTGCGGAGCAGTGCGCTTCTCCGTTCGCCCTCCGACGACGTTCTGCGGACACTGTCACTGTTCGATGTGTCGCCGTGTTCACGGCGCTGCCTACGTCACCTGGCTCGCCGTGCCGCGCGGCGGCTTTTCTCTCGATCGCGGTGACGACCTCGAGCGATTCTCGTCGTCGGACCACGGGACGCGTTCGTTCTGTCGCCGCTGCGGGACACCGTTATTCTGCGAATCGACGCACCATCCGGACGTGGTCGACATCGTGCTCGCCAGCATGCACGGCCCGATCGACCGGAAGCCGGAATCCCACATCTACTTCGACGATCGTGTGGACTGGGTGAGCGCCCACGACGATCTGCCGCGGCTCGGCGGTGCAAGCGGAACGGAGCCGATCGATATGCCCCGATCGTCGGATCACTGAGCCGTCCGCGGGCACGACGGTAGCTGGGTAGAGGCGGATCGCACGGATTCGGCATCATGGTGTCAGCACTCGAAGCACTCGAACGCCTCCGAGACGGCAATCTTCGGTTCGCCTCGAACGTGCGGGGCTCGGACGCGTTCGTGAGTCACACCCGACGCGCCGAGCTGACGGCGGGACAGCAACCCTTCGCGATCATCCTCGGATGCTCGGATTCGCGCGTGCCGGCGGAGATCGTCTTCGATCAAGGCCTGGGGGATCTGTTCGTGATCCGCGTTGCCGGCAACATCGTCGCTCCCTCCCAGGTCGGCAGCGTCGAATTCGCTGCCGCGCAATACGGCACGCGGCTGGTGGTCGTGCTCGGTCATTCCCAGTGCGGCGCGATTCTGGCCACCATCGAGGATCTTCGCACCCCGACGGAGAACCACTCTCGGAACCTGCGTGCGATCGTCGAACGGGTGCGCCCCTCGGTGGAAGCGCTGTTTGCGACGGAACTGAAACGAGATCCAGAGACTCTGGTGAAGGAAGCCGTTCGCGCCAACATCCGCGCCTCCGTCGATCATTTGCGACACGGATCCGAAGTGCTGGAGCAATTGATCCAAAACGAGGGTCTGATCGTCGTCGGGGCTGAATATTCGCTCGACAGCGGCGTCGTCGAGTTCTTCGACGACGCGCCGGCACGATGATCGAGCGGCTGCCACCGGCGGGTAATCGTTGAGGAGGATCGCCAATGTGTCGCAGCATCAAGACCCTACACAACTTCAAGCCGCCCGCGACGGAGGAGGAGATCCGCGCGTCTTCCGTTCAATTCGTGCGCAAGCTCAGCGGCTTCACGCGACCGTCCAAAGCCAACGAGCCGGTGTTCGATCGCGCCGTCGCAAAAGTGAGCGATGCGGCTCGCGAGCTGCTCGACTCTCTGGTGACGAACGCTGCGCCACGCGATCGCGAAATCGAGGCGTCGAAGGCGCGGGCGAAGGCAAAGGTCCGTTTTCACACGTCCGGTGAGAGCGCGGCACACGAGCACCGATGAAGCCGGATGGTTTCATCGATTACGACGGTCAGGTCGTGGTCAATACGTCGAGCCCGGCCTCCGCACACGCGATGTCTTGCTCGACGGTTCCACCGCCCACGCCGATGCCGCCGATCACCTCGCCATCGAGCAGGATCGGTAGCCCTCCACCCAC
>JAXDLK010000086.1:0-5118 GCA_034666665.1 Candidatus Binatota bacterium | reverse complement strand
CCGAACGCGCTCGCTGTGAAGCGCTCGCGGGCGCAAGATGGCCCGCTTCACGCGGGCCGCGCCCTAGACCGGGATGGAGCCCTCCGGTAGTAAACCGCGCTCGCATGTACGCCCGGTTCCGCACGCGAGCGCTGGTCTTCGCCTGGCTCGTCCTTCCGTCCGCGGCCGACGCCTACATCGGCCCTGGCGCGGGATTCGCCTTCGTCGGATCGTTCCTGATCCTGCTCTGGGCCATGGTGCTGGCGATTTTCACCCTGCTGTCGTTTCCGTTCCGTCTCCTCTGGCGCGCTGTCCGCCGGCACCATCTCCCTCCGGGCGCGCCGCGCCGGGTCATCCTCATCGGCCTCGACGGTTTGGATCCGACGCTGACGGAGCGGTTGATGGCGGAAGGCAAGCTGCCGGCCTTCTCGGCGCTGGCCGCGGAAGGCTCGTTCCGCCGGCTCGCGACGACGCACCCGCCGCTCTCGCCGGTCGCCTGGTCGTCGTTCATGACCGGGGTTCATCCGGCGCGCCACGGCATCTTCGACTTCCTCGCGCGCGACGCACGGACGTACCTGCCGTTTCTCTCGTCGTCCGCGGTCGAACCGGTGCGCCGTAGCCTGTCGATCGGCAAGTTCATGCTGCCGGTCGGCCGCGCGCGAATCCGTCTGTTTCGCAAGGCGCCGCCCTTCTGGAAGCTCCTCGGCGACCGCGGCGTCTTCTCGTCGGTGCTGCGCGTGCCGGTGACGTTTCCGCCCGAGCGCTTCCACGGTGCGTGCCTGTCGGGCATGAGCGTTCCCGATCTCCGCGGCACGCAGGGAAGCTTCACGTTCTTCGCCGAGTCCGCGGACGCCGGGGAGCATACCGGAGGCCTGCGGCTGCCCTTGCGGCGGGAGAACGAGACGCTCCGCGGCGAGCTTCCGGGTCCCGCGCATCCGCTGCGGCGGACGGCCGAGACGCTCGTGCTACCGCTCCGGATCGAGCGACGGAGCGACGGCGCGTTCGCCATCGAGATCGGCGACCAGAAGATCGTCGCCGTCGCCGGCGTCTACTCGGACTGGGTGCCGCTCACGTTCGACGCCGGGCTCGGGGTGAAGCTGCGCGGCATCGCGCGCCTCCGGGTGATGTCGGCGGAGCCGTTCGCGCTTTACGTGACGCCGATCCACATCGACCCGGAGCATCCGGCGCTGCCGATCTCACATCCGCGCTATTACGGTCCGTACCTGTCGAAGCTTCTCGGCCGCTTCGCGACGCTCGGTCTCGCCGAGGACACCTGGGCCCTGAACGAGCGCGTGCTCGACGAGGACGGATTCCTCGAGCAGGCGTACCTGATCCACGGCGAACGCGAGCGGCAGCTCTTCGACGTGCTCGAGAAGACCCGGACCGGCGTGGTGGTCTGCGTCTTCGATGCCACGGACCGGGTGCAGCACATGTTCTATCGCTACACCGACCCCGATCCGCGTGCCGCCTGCCCGGACGCCGACCGCCACGGGAACGTCGTGGAGGACCTCTACCGCCGCATGGACGAGATGCTCGCGCGCATCCGCCGAGAGGTCGATGAAGGCAGCGTGCTGATGGTGCTTTCCGATCACGGCTTCGTGTCCTTTCGCCGCGGCGTGAACCTGAATGCGTGGCTGCTCCGCGAGGGATACCTGGCGCTTCGCCGCGGCGCCACGGGAGACGCGGAGTACCTCCGGGACGTCGACTGGAACCGCACGCGCGCCTATGCGGTCGGCCTGGCCGGCCTCTACGTCAACCAGGTCGGGCGCGAGGCGCACGGGCTCGTCCTTGCCGGCGAGCAAACCGAGAAGCTGAAGCAGGAGATCGCCGATCGGCTGCTGGCCCTCCAAGACCCCGAGACCGCGGGAGCAGTCGTTCGCGAGGTCACCGACGTCGGCAAGCGGTACCGCGGGCCCTATCTGGACCAGGCTCCGGACCTGATCGTCGGCTACGGCGATGGCTATCGCGTCGCCTGGGAGGCGGCGGTCGGCAAGGTCGCGGGAGAGATCGTCGCCGACAATCCCAAGAGTTGGAGCGGCGACCACTGTGTCGATCCGTCGCTGGTGCCGGGTGTGCTCTTCTGCAACCGCAAGATGGCCGCCGAGTCGCCCTCGATCGTGGACATCGCGCCTACCGTGCTCGAGCTCTACGGCGTGCCGCGTCCGCCGCACATGGAAGGCCGGCCGCTCGGGCTCGCATGAGGCGTCCGGCACGAGCGCTGTCGACGCTGCTCCTGCTCGCGCTCACCGCGACCTCCGGCTGCCGGGGCGAGCCGCACGGGCGCTCCGCGCACCGCGTGCTGGTGCTCGGGTTCGACGGCGTCGATCCGATCCTGCTCGACCGCTTCGTCGCGGAGGGCGCGCTGCCGAATTTCGCCAAGCTCGCGCGTCCCGGCCATTACCGTCGCCTCGCCACCACCGTGCCGCCGCAGAGTCCGGTGGCATGGTCGACGTTCATCACCGGGCTCGATCCCGGCGGTCACGGCATCTACGACTTCATCCACCGCGATCCGAATCCGGCGGGAGGGGGTGCGATCTTCCCCTACCTGTCGACCTCGCGCGTCGAGGAGGACGAGTGGCGCCTCACGTTCGGCAAGTACGCGCTGCCGTCGCTGTGGGGAGGAGAGGCTCATCTCCTGCGCCACGGGAAGGCCTTCTGGAACGTGCTCGAGGAGCACGGAGTTCGCGCCACGGTCGTGAAGATCCCGGCGAACTTCCCACCCGAGCCGACGGATCAGCGAACGCTCTCGGACATGGGGACGCCGGATCTCCGCGGCACCTACGGGACGTTCTTCCTCTTCAGCTCCGATCCGGAGAACGCCGGCACGCGCGAGGTGCCGGGCGGAATCATCTACGGCGTCCGCGCGCGTGACGGGCACGCGAGCGGAGAGATTCCGGGGCCGCCGAACTCCTTCCGTGCGAACCTGGAGAACGCGGGACGGCGCTTCGACGCCTGGATCGACACCGACTCTCGCGCGGCGCGGATCGAGATCGGCGGCCGCTCGATCGTGCTGCAGGAGGGCGAATGGAGCGAGTGGTTGCCGATCGACTTCTCGCTGGTCCCGGCCGTGGTCAGCGTTCCGGGCATCGTCCGCCTTCACCTGAAGCAGGTGCGGCCGTTCTTCGAGCTCTACGTGAGCCCGGTCAACATCGACCCGACACGTCCGGCGCTGCCGATCTCGACGCCGCCTGAGTATGCCCGCGAGCTCTACGATCGGGTAGGTTACTTCTACACGCAGGGTCTGCCCGAGGACTCCAAGGCGCTCTCGGAAGGCGCGCTCGGGGACGGCGAGTACCTCGAACAAGCGACGCATGTCTTCGACGAGCGAATGCGGCTCCTCGACACCGAGCTCGCGCGGTTTCGCGAGGGTCTGCTCTTCGTCTACTTCGGCGGGGCGGATCAGGTGTCGCACACGTTCTGGCGCACTCTCGACCGGCCGGACAGCGGGCACCCGAACGCGATCCGCGACGCCTATCGCCAGCTCGATGGAGCGCTCGGCCGGGCGATGGCGGCGATCGATCCGAGCGTCCCGTTGATCGTGCTCTCCGACCACGGGTTCGCACCGTTCCGGCGATCGGCGCACCTGAACTCCTGGCTTCGCGAGCAGGGACTGCTCGCGCTCCGGGAAGGCGCCGACACGAGCGGCGAGCTCTTCCAGGACGTCGACTGGACGCGCACCGCGGCGTACGCCTTCGGTCTGAACGGGCTCTACGTCAACCTTCGCGGCCGCGAGCGCTACGGGACGGTCGCGCCGGAGAGCCGTCGCTCCGTGATGGACGATCTCGTGCGGCGCTTGCTCCTGTGGCGCGACCCGGAGAACGGCGCGGCAGTGGTCGCTCGTGCGTACCGTCGCGAGGAAGTCTACAGCGAGCGCTACCGCGACATCGCGCCGGACCTGATCGTCGGGTACGCGCGCGGCTATCGCGTCTCGAACCAGTCGGCCCTCGGGCAAGTCACCGAGGCCGTGCTCGAAGACAACCTCGACGCCTGGAGCGGGGACCACTGCATCGCCGCCGAGGAGGTGCCGGGTGTGCTGCTGTCGAACCGCGCGATCCGCGACCTGCCCGTCGGCCTCGCGGACGTCGCGCCGACCGTGCTCCAGGAGTTCGGCGTGCCCGCACTGCCCGAAATGATCGGCAAGCCGTTCCTCGAGACCGCGGCGAAGTGAGCAGAAGAGGTGAGCATGTTCGGCAAGAAGAAGATCGTCGTCGAGAAGGACCTCTGGGAGCGAATGGAGAAGGTGGCGGCCCAGACGGGATACGCCTCCGTCGAGGACTTCGCTCGACACGTCCTCGAATCGAGCGTGCGGCACCTCGAGGAGGGGAAGGACGAGGAGGAAGTGCGGAAGCGCCTCGAAGGTCTCGGCTACATCGAGTGACGTAACCGTACCCCGATCGGCCGCGAATGACTTTCGTGCACTCGGCGCTCCGGCGTCTGTTCGCTCTGCTCCTCGACCCGCTGGCGCCGCTCGGCCCGGCGTGGAGCCTGATCATCGTCTCCGCGGTGAGCGGGGTGGCGCTGCTGTACGCGTTTCGCTGGACCTCGAACCCGGCGGCGATCGCTGCCGCACGCAAGCGGACGCAGGCGCACCTGCTGGCGGTTCGTCTCTACCGGCACGATCTCGCGGTCGTCTTTCGATCGCAAGCGCAGTTCCTCTCCGCGCTCGGAGCGTACCTCGCGGGGATGATGGTGCCTTTTCTGGCGGTCGCGTTGCCGTTCGGTCTGCTGTTCGCGCACCTCGACGCTCGTTACGCATGCCGTGCCGTCCACCCGGGAGAGGCGACGGTGGTCACTGCGACCGCCGTCGACGTGGATGGCTGGAGGCTCGAAGCGCCGGAAGGCGTGCGCGTCGAGGCCGGGCCGGTTCGCATGCGACAGCGGCGACAGATCTCCTGGCGAGTGCGGCCGCTTCGGGAGGGCCGATTCGACGTCACGGTCGCGAGGGGCGGGCGCCGCATCGGCAAGCAGCTGGCGGTGTCGATTGCAGACGTCGGCGCGGCGCCGCGGAGGATGAGCGCCGGCATCGAGGCTCTGTTCGCCGCGCCATCGGAGGCCGCCATCCAGACTGCCGCCGGAGCGACGGAGGTCGAAGTGGAGTACCCACCGCTCGGCGTGACGGCACTCGGTCTCCACTGGCTC
>JAXDLK010000085.1:0-24530 GCA_034666665.1 Candidatus Binatota bacterium | reverse complement strand
AGAACCAGCTCTTCCGCTGCGAAAGACCGAGGGCGATCAGCCCCCGGATCTCCTGCTTCACGCGATCGACCAGCGGGTCGATCTCCGAATCCTCGGCGTCGAAGCGGCCCTCGAACGTCATCGGCCGGCCGAAGTGAAGTCGGTACTTCACCGGGAACGGAACGAAGCCGAGCGGACCCAGCCAGGGCAGCGTGACCGTGATCGGAAACGCCGGCGATCCGATCAATCGGCCGAGCCACTTCACGTCGGCGAGTCCGGGGCTCTGCTCCTCGGACCCGACGACGCCGACGGGAAGGATCGGCACGCCGTGCTCCAGGGCGAGACGCATGAAGCCGAGCCCGAACCGCTGCAGCTGGTACGCCTTGCGATACGGCTTGACGAAGCCGCGCGCCCCTTCCGGAAAGACCAGCACGCACTCGCCACGATCGAAGAGCTGCGCGCAGTTCTCGGGCGTGCCCACGACGGATCCCATGCGGTGCATGAAGACGTTGAAGAAAGGGATCGTCGGCAAGTAGAACTCGGCGAGGCCGCGCGTCAGCCGCGGCGGCTCCGCTTCGAGAAAGATCGCCGTGGCGATCATCGTCGCGTCCCAGGCGTAGGTGTTGCCTGCGTGGTTCGCGACGACGAGGACCGGGCCCGTGGCGGGCACGTTCTCGATCCCGTGGGTCTCGACGCGGAACCAGTACCTGTACATGAGCGCGAACAGGATCGCGGGATAGCGGGCGATCCGAGCATCGAAGCCGAAGGGATCGTAGCCGTAGGAGTTGAGCGGCGTCGGCAGGCGCCGGTAACGAGCGGTGATCTCGCGGTCGAGCTCGGCGAGAGCTCCTGCCGGCGGTAGCGGCGGCGGTTGGGGCTCAGATAGCGGGAGCACCTTGGGTGCCGGCTTGGGAACGACTCTCATGCGCCGCGGTCGATTGGGCATTCGGGGCGAAAGCTAACCTCTCGCGAACGCGCCGAGCAAGCCGATGAGAACGGGCCGGTGGCCGTGGACGACCGCAGAAGCGGACGTCGCCTGACCGATGAGAAAAGACTCCCGACCCCCTGGGTCACAAAAAAACGCCGCCCCGGAGATCGTCCGGGGCGGCGTTTTGCTGCAGTCGCGTAGGTGGGGGATCAGAACTCGGGCGAGGGCGGCATTCCGCCCGCACCCTTCTTGTCCTCGGGCTTCTCGGCGATGAGCGCCTCGGTGGTGAGGAGCAACGAGGCCACGGAAGCCGCGTTCTGCAGAGCGGTGCGAACGACCTTGGTAGGATCGATGATTCCGGCCTTCATCAGGTCCTCGAACTCCTCGGTCGCCGCGTTGAAGCCGAAGGCGCCCTTGCCGGACTTGATCTTGTCGATCACGACCGAGCCTTCCCAGCCGGCGTTCGACGCGATCCAGCGGGCCGGTTCCTCGAGCGCCTTGCGGACGATCTGCATGCCGGGGCGCTGCTCCTCGGGAACCTTGCTGCTGTCGAGCGACGCGCTCGCGCGGATGAGCGCCACGCCCCCGCCGGGGACGATGCCTTCCTCGACGGCCGCCCGCGTCGCATGCATCGCGTCCTCCACGCGGGCCTTCTTCTCCTTCATCTCGACCTCGGTCGCCGCGCCGACGCGGATCACCGCGACGCCGCCGACGAGCTTCGCCAGACGCTCCTGGAGCTTCTCGCGGTCGTAGTCCGAGGTGGTCTCGTCGATCTGGGCACGGATCTGCTTCACGCGCGCTTCGATGTCGGACTTCTTGCCGCCGCCGTCGATGATCGTGGTGTTGTCCTTGTCGATCACCACGCGCTTTGCACGGCCGAGGTCGGAGAGCGCCACGTTCTCGAGCTTGAGACCGAGCTCCTCGGCGATCAGCTTGCCGCCGGTGAGGATCGCGAGATCCTCGAGCATCGCCTTGCGGCGGTCGCCGAAGCCGGGCGCCTTCACGGCGCAGGCGTTCAGGGTGCCGCGGATCTTGTTGACGACGAGGGTCGCGAGCGCCTCACCCTCGATGTCCTCGGAGATGATCAGGATCGGCTTGCCGGACTTGGCCACCGATTCGAGCACGGGGAGGAGGTCCTTCATCGAGCTGATCTTCTTCTCGTGAAGGAGGATCAGCACGTCCTCGAGCACGACCTCCATGCGGTCGGGATCGGTCACGAAGTAGGGCGAGAGGTAGCCGCGGTCGAACTGCATGCCCTCGACGACCTCGAGCTGTGTCTCGAGGCTCTTCGCCTCTTCGACGGTGATCACGCCCTCTTTGCCGACCTTGTTCATCGCCTCGGCGATGATGTCGCCGATCGTCTTGTCGTTGTTCGCGGAGATCGTGCCCACCTGGGCGATCTCCTTGGGGTCCTTCGTGGACTTGGAGATCCGCCGGAGCTCCTCGGTGACGGCCTCGACGGCGCGCTCGATGCCCCGCTTCAGGTTCATCGGGTCATGCCCGGCGGCGACCATGCGGCTTCCCTCGGAGAAGATCGCCCGCGCGAGCACGGTCGCGGTGGTGGTGCCGTCGCCGGCGACGTCGGAGGTCTTCGAAGCCACTTCCTTCACCATTTGCGCGCCCATGTTCTCGAACTTGTCCTCGAGCTGGATCTCCTTGGCGACGGTGACGCCGTCCTTGGTGATCGTCGGTGCGCCCCAGGACTTCTCCAGGACTACGTTGCGGCCCTTCGGTCCGAGCGTCACGGTGACGGCGTCGGCGAGGACTTTGACCCCGCGCGCGATCTTGTCCCGTGCGTCGGTGCCGAACTTCACGATCTTCGCAGCCATGTTTTCTCTTCCTCCCTTGTCTTTGTGCGGATTCGGTCAGGACTCGACGACGCCGAGCACTTCGTCTTCCCGCAGGATCAAATGTTCCTCGCCGTCGAGCTTGATCTCGGTGCCTGCGTACTTGGCGATCAGCACCGTGTCGCCCGCCTTGACGTCCAGCGGGATGACCTTGCCATCGTCGCGACGTCCAGGACCGACGGCAACGACCTTTGCCTGTTGCGGTTTCTCCTTGGCGGTGTCGGGAATGATGATCCCGCCCTTGGTCTTTTCCTCTTCTTCACTTCGCTTGACGATCAGTCGATCGTGAAGCGGCCTCACGCGCTGCCCCATGCCGAGTCCTCCACGTACACGAGTATTTGGCGCCCCGATGGGCGCGGGGACTATCTAAGTCGGCGTCTGTGGTTATCAAGAGCCCAGGGCGGGAAAACGATCAATCTTGCTTCTTTTCTCGCGCTTGTAATCAAGCAGGCCTTGAAGGAGAACCGGCAGCCGGAACCGGACGTATGAGGCAGGCCCGGTGGCATCTCCTCGGTCTTTCGATGCTGGCCGGCTGCGTCCTCGGCGCCTGCGGCGCGGCGAAGGAGAAGCCGCGACCCGTCGCCCCGGCGGCACCTCCGTCCGACGTGCTGCGGGAGCGGGCGGAAGGAGAGGTTCGCGTCGTCCTCCTCTGGAGCGCTCCGGTCGATCTCGACGTTTTCGTCACCGATCCGCGGCAGGAGACGGTGTACTTCGGCAACTCCCGGTCGGGATCCGGGGGGAAGCTCACGCGGGACGCCCGCTGTCCCAAGGACCCCGGCCCGGCCGAGGTGCGCATGGAGTCGGTATCCTTCCGCAAGGCGTCGCCGGGCCATTACCGGGTCGGCGTCGACTTCCCGAACCCCTGCGGAACGGATTTCGAGGAGGTGGAGTGCCGGATCGTGGCGGAGGTTCGCGGCCAGCGGTTCGAGGGGATCGCCAAGGTGAAGCCGAAGGACTTCCGCTACCAAGCGCTCGAGTTTGACGTGCCCGAGAGGTAGGTCGACAATCGCTTCGCCCCGGCGGTCGGGGTGACCCTTGGAGGGCTGATCATGAAGATTCGCGCCGTGGTGTCGTTCGCCGGAGCGGCTCTCTGGCTCGCAATCGCGGCGGTCCCGCCGGCGAGCGCCGGTCAAGGCTTCCGCGGCCGCGTGGTCGACGCCGCAGGGCGACCGATCGCCGGCGCGACCGTCTCCGCCCGTCATCGCGAGCAGGCACGGATCACGTCCGTCTATGCCGACGCCGACGGTCGGTACGCGCTGCCCGAGATCCAAGGCGGGGTCTACGACCTCCAGGCACGTCGCTTCGGCTTCCAGGATGGCGCCTCGATGGGCGTGACCGCTCGCGGGCAGGAGGTCGACTTCCGTCTCGAGCCGGAGAGAGACGACTACGACCGCCTCTCCCAGCTTCCCTCGAACCGCTGGCTCGACCTCGTGCTGCAGCGCATGCCGAGCGAGCACATGCGCGAGGAGTTCGTCCGCCAGTGCACCTTCTGTCACCAGCAGGGAAGCTGGGCCACGCGCGTCCAGCGCGACCCCGAAGAATGGGAGAAGGTGTTCAGCCTGATGGCGCGGATGGGCGGCATCCTGACGCCGGAGACGCGGAAGGCGCTGCCGAGCATCCTGAACGCCGCTTACGAGCCCGAGACCGCGCTGCCGAAGCTGAAGGAGCAGATCGAGCGCCACCCGCTGCCGAACCCCGCGGGGCTCCGTGCCGTCATCGACGAATGGGAGGTGGGAGACCGGGCGTCGGTGCAGCACGACATCGTCGTCGCGCCGGGCGGCTTCATCTACTCGGTCGACACCACCAAGGACATGCTCTACCGCCTGGACCCGCGGAACGGAGAGCGCAAGGCGTATCACATCCCGAACGGCGGCCTGCCGCTCGGCGGCGTCTTCAGCGCGGGCGCGAACGTGCTGCCGCCGAACGCCGACGCCCACGTCGCGCCGCACAGCCTGCAGGTGGCTCCGGACGGGAAGATCTGGATCACGCTCTGTCTCGGCAACAAGATCGGCATCTTCGATCCAAAGGCGGAGAGCTGGAAGCTGATCGATCAGCCGAAGGGGCTCTACCCGCACACCATCCGCTTCGATCAGCAGGGGCGCGCCTGGTACACGCTCGCGGTCAGCAACCACGTCTCGATGATCGACCCGAAGACGGGTCGGCACGAGACCATCCAGCTTCCTTCACGTACCTGGAAGCAGGCGGTCGCTCTCCGCCTGTTTCCGATGCTGCTGAAGCTCGCCGACTGGCTGCCGCAGCCGGAGACGGTTTCCGAAGGCGCGAATCTGCCGGTCCCCTACGGCATCGACATCGCTCCGAACGGCGACGTCTGGTTCAGCCAGCTCAACGAGCACCGCATCGGCCGCATCGATCCCAAGACGCTCGAGTACGAGCTGATCGAAACTCCGTTCCCGGGTCCGCGCCGCCTGCGGTTCGACTCCAAGGGCAACCTCTGGATCCCTGGGTTCAGCGCCGGGTTGGTGGCCCGCTTCGACTTGAAGACTCGCGAGTTCAAGACGTGGGACCTGCCGATCCTGCCGAAGGGTACGGACACGCCGTACGCGCTGAACGTCGATCGGCGCACGGATACCGTATGGATCTGCGGCACCAACTCGGACACGCTGATCCGCTTCGAACCGGAGAGCGAGAAGTTCACGATCTACCCGATGCCGTCGCGCGTCACCTACACGCGCGAGATCGACTTCGACGATCAGGGCGGCGTCTGGACGTCGAACTCGAACACGCCGGGATGGCACATGGAGGCCGACCTGCCGCACGTGATCCGGCTGCTGCCCGACGGTGAGGCGAGAACCGCCGAGGTCGCGAAGCTCGCCGACGGCTCGCGGCCCTAGCTTCGCCGAATTCATCGAATTCGGCAGCGTCCCCGCTTTGGACCTGAGCGACGGCCCCGACCACCGGAGGTTCCGGAGCGTGGTCCGGGACTTCCTGGCGAGCAGCTGGAGCGACGAGGATCGTGCCGCGAACCCGCCGCTCGAGGGAGTGGCGGCGCTCGGCGGCGTCAGCCGCACGGACCGGCGGGCGACCGAGCTCCGCGTGCAAGCGATCGAGCGGGGCTATCTCTATCGCCACGTTCCTCGCCGTTACGGCGGGGCGGAGGAGCCGCCGGACGTTCTCCGATCGGCGATCGTGCTCGAGGAGTTCCGCCGCGCCGCGGCTCCCGGAGAGCTCGTCGGACAGGGCCCGAGCATGCTGGTCCCGACGCTCCTCGAGCACGGCACGGAGGAGCAGAAGCAGCGCTTCGTTCGCGGCACCATCCTCGGGCACGTCCGCTGGTGTCAGGGCTACAGCGAGCCGGGTGCGGGGAGCGACCTCGCATCGCTCACCACCCGAGCCGTTCGCGACGGCGACCACTGGGTGGTGAACGGCCACAAGATCTGGACGTCCAACGCCCACGACGCGGACTGGATGTTCTGTCTCGTACGGACGGAGCCGGACCGGCCGAAGCACGGCGGCATCAGCTACTTGCTGATCGACATGAGGAGCGTCGGCGTCACCGTGCGTCCGCTCCGGCAGATGACGGGGGACGCGGACTTCGACGAGGTGTTCTTCGACGAGGTGCGGGTTCCGGTCGAGAACCTCGTCGGAGGACGCGGGCAGGGGTGGGCCGTCAGCCGCTCCACATTACGACACGAGCGGGCGCTGATCGGCGGGTCCTTCCTGAACCGCCGCATCTTCGAGGGCGTGCTCATGCTCGCGCGAGCGCTGCCGCGCCGTGGCGCTCCCGCGATCGCGGATCCGGGAATTCGCCGCCGATTCGCCGAGCTCGAGGCGCGGGTGCTGGCCGCCGAGGCTCACGGGTGGCGGCTCCTGACCATGGAAGCGCGCGGGGAGGAGTCGGGAGTCGCCGGGATGATTCCCAAGCTCTACGCGACGACCACGATGTACGAGCTCACCAGGCTCGCGCTCGACGTGCTCGCGGATCGCGCGGCGCTCGCGCCCGGTGATCCCGATGCGCCGGCGGACGGACGCTTCGTGACCGCCTACATGTGGTCGCTCGGAATGCTGATCGCGGGCGGCACCGCCAACGTGCAGCGGAACGTCATCGCCGAGCGCGGCCTCGGGCTGCCGCGAGACGCGTCTGCGGGTCGATGAACTTCGGTCTTTCGGAAGATCAGCTGCTCTTCCAGCGGACGCTGCGCGCCTTCCTCGCCGACCGCTGCCCTCCGGCTCGCGTCCGTGCCGTGATGGACGGCGACCGTGGGCACGACGCGGAGCTCTGGGCGGAGATGGCCGCTCTCGGAATCGCCGGGCTGGCCCTTCCCGTCGAGCTCGGCGGCTCCGGTCTCGGCGTCCTCGACCTCGGCCTCGCCGCCGAGGAGCTCGGCTACGCGGCAACCCCCGGTCCCTTCCTCGGCGCGGCGATGGCCGTGGTGGCGCTCCGGGAGGCGCCGAGCGCGGCGGCGGAATGGCTGCCACGCGTTGCCGCGGGGGACGCGATCCTGACGGTTGCCTGCGGTGAGGAGGGCGGCGTCTGGGATCCTGGCGAGCTCGTCACGCGATCGGCGGGGAACCGCCTGCGGGGCCGGAAGTCCTTCGTGCCCTACGCCGCGGAAGCCGACGCGGTCCTGGTGGCGGCTCAGGACGAAACGGGACCCGGGCTATGGCTGGTCGCGCGCGGGGCTCCCGGCGTCGTGATCACCCCGTACCGGGGCGTCGATCCCACGCGGCGGCTCCATGCGATCGACCTCGACGATACCCCGGCGACTCTGGCCGTGAGTGGCGCCGGAGCGATCCGCCGTTCGATCGACGCCGGCCTCGCGCTGCTCGCCGCCGACGCATACGGCGGGGCGCGGCGCTGCCTCGACCTGACTCTCCAGCACGTCCAGGCGCGGCAACAGTTCGACCGGCCGCTCGCCGCGTTTCAGGCGGTGCGGCACCAGCTGGCCAACCTGGCCTGTGAGCTCGAGCCCTGCCAGTCCCTCTGGTGGTATGCGGCCCACGCGCTCGACCGGATCCCGGACCGCGGCGAGCGTCTGGCCGCGCTCGCCAAGGCGCACCTGACGGACGTCTTCGACCGGATCGTCCGCGACGCGACGGAGCTCCACGGTGGTCTCGGCTTCACCTGGGACTACGATCTGCAGATCTTCTTCCGCCGGGCGATCTTCGACCGAAGCTTTCTCGGCGACGCTGCGTACCACCGCGACCGCGCTGCCGCGCTCGCCGGCTGGTGACAGAACGCTCGCCGCCGTCAGGCGAGCGGGCGCGGACCGCCGTTACGGGCGGGCAGGGCGATCCGGAAGGTCGATCCCTTGCCGACCGCGCTCTCGACCTCGAGCTTGCCGCCGAGAAGATCGGTGAAGCGTTTGACGATGTTCAGGCCGAGCCCGGCGCCGCCCCGGCCTCCGTCACCGACCTGGCGGAACATCTCGAAGATCCGATCGAGATCCGTCTCCTCGATGCCGATCCCCGTGTCGCTCACGCGGAACACGACCTTGCCGCCGTCGCTCGCCGCCCGTACCGCGACGGCCCCGCCGCGGTCGGTGTACTTGAGCGCATTCGCGACCAGGTTGTTGAGGATCTCCTGGACCTTCATGCGGTCGGTGACGACGGCGAGGTCCGGCCTTTCCGTCGTGCAGGAGAAGGTGATCCCGCGATCGTGCGCGACGGTGGCGAACATCTCGTCGAGCCCGCGGAAGATCTCGGTGACCTCCACCGGCTCGTCGCGGAGCGGCATCTCGCCGGCCTCGATCCGTTCGAGATCGAGGATGTTGTTGACGAGCTTGAGGAGATAGTTCCCGCTCCGCCGCATCCGCCGCATCATTTCGAGGCCGGACTGATCGCCCTGGTAGACGTCGAACAGCATGTCCAGATAGCCGATCAGCGCGTTCAGCGGCGTGCGCAGCTCGTGCGACATCGAGTTGATGAAGTCGCTCTTGCGCCGCGCTGCGGATTCGAGCCCCTCGACGAGCATCGCGTTCTCGACGGCGAGCGCCGCGTTGCGGGCGATGCCTTCGAGGATCTCCACATCCCCGCGGCCGAAGGGCACGTCGTTCGAGCGATAGGCGGCGAGCGCGCCGAGCGGCCGTCCGTCCGGATCGAGCATTGGCGCGACGGCGTAGACGGACTCGCCGAAGCGCTCCATGAGCTCGCGCGGCACGGTGCCGTCGTCGCGACTGCCGCTCACGATCTTCCCGTCGAGGATCGCCTCCATCAACGGGAAGTCCTCGCGGCGGATCCGCAGCGCGCGCAAGTCGGCGGTCTGCTCCTCGCTGAAGCCGGCGACGGCCTGGGGGCTGTACTGCTGGCCGGCCTCGCTCCAGAGAAAGACGATGCTCTTGTCGGAACGGACGAGCTGCCGGACGATGCGGCAGAGCTTTTCCAGCACCGCGGCGAGCGATCCCGAGCGCGTGTTCAGCTCGCGGGCGGCTTCGAGCAACGACGCCGAGGTCCGTAGCGCCTGACGCAGGTCCTCCGACGTCACCTCGTGGAACGCGAGGCCGATTCCCTCGCCGAGGAGCAGCGACACCCGGCCGTACACCTCGAGGATCTCCGGCAGTCGCGGATCGTCTCGGTAGATCTGTCGCAGACGCCGCACGATCGCTCCGGTCGAGAGATCGAAGGACAGGTAGAGGTGCGAGAGGGTCGACCGCACCTCGGGATCCAGCACGCGCTGCGAGCGCAGGAGCGCCCGGTCGCCGTCCATGTTGTGCTGGAAGACGCGGGAGAGGTTCCCCTGCTGGAGGTTCAGGAGGTGCCCCTCGAGGAACCAGTGGTTCGCCTCGAGCACCTGCTGCTGGAAATAGGGAGTGTTGCTGAGCGGAGCGCCGATGCGGGCGATCAGCTGACCCGCCCATTCCTGCGCGATCTCGGCCGAGAACGGAGTCAGGCTGGAGGCGATCTCTCTGAGAAGATCGATCTCCGCCTGATTCCAGGCGATCAGCGAGTTCGGTGTCGGGTCGGAGACGAAGGAGTACGCTGCCATGGCTCACGCACGGCCGCCCCTGGGCACAATAAAGCGCCGAAGCGCGCGGCAGTCAAATCGGGTCACGAATCCTCGAGCGTCCGGAGGTAAAGCTCGCGGATCGCCGCGATCTGCGAGTCGAGGGTCGCCGGAGTCCAGCCGGTGGTCGGCACCGGAGGGTGGATCACCGCCTCCACGGTCGTCGGCCGCACGATCATCGCGTGCTTCGGCAACGCATCGAGCGAGTTCCGGAAGACGATCGGCACGACCGGGACCCCGGCGGTCATCGCCAAGTGAAACGCGCCCTTCTTGAAGCGGCCGAGCCTCGGCGTGGCGCTGCGGGTGCCCTCGGGAGCGATGGCGATGGACAAGCCTTCGCGGAGAGCATCGACGGCCGGCTTCATCGCCTCCATCGCCTGCGCGTGGTTCGAGCGATCGATGAAAACCGTCCCGGCGAGCGCGAAGGCCGGACCGAAGATCGGGTTCCGCAGCACTTCCTGCTTGGCGATGCCGACGATGTCGCGCTTCAGGAGCTTGCACACGAGCAGCATGTCGATGGCGCTCTGGTGGTTGAAGATGAACACGGCGGGCCGGTGCGACCACAGGTGCTCCTCGCCCGTCACCCGTACCTCGACACCCGCGAGCGCGGTGCCGACCTCGCCCCAGACCGACGTCGCGAGGTTCACGGCTCTTCGCCAGCTGCCGTCGAGCGCCGCCGCCGGCAGGCCGAGGAAGAGGGAGGGAATCAGCGCGCCGATCGCCAGCGTCGTGCGCAGCACCTCCGTCGCTCCGGGCACGCCTCGGCTGCGGAACGTCTGCAGCGGCCATCCGCGCCGCGCGGCGATCGCTGCGAGCTGGCGCGTCGGATTCAGCGGGTGGGGGTGCCCGACGATCTCCAGCAGCGGCAGGTCCTCGTGGCTGTCGGTGTAGAAATGGCTTCGCGAGAGATCGATCCGGTTCGCCGCCGCGAACTCGCGTGCCGCGGACGCTTTTCCGTCGCCGTAGCAGGTCGGCTGCAGCACGCGGCCGGTGAAGCGTCCCGCCCGCACCTCGAGGCGGGTGCAGAGCACGTGCGGGATCTCGAGCTCGCGGGCGAGCGGCTCGATCTGGTACCGAGTGGCCGACGAGACCAGCGCTACGGTGTGTCCCTTGCGGCGGTGCGCGCGGACGAGCGCGCGCGACTCCGGGAAGATCTCCGCCGCGAGGCGCTCGGTGAAGATCTTGTCCCCGAGCGCGACGAACTCCTCCTCGGTCAGCCGGCGAAGTGCCGTCGAGGTGCCGGTGACGAACGAGGAAAAACCGATCTTGCCGAGCTGAAACCACGCGGCTGTCGCCATCGTCTGAAACAGGTCGGCAGCCGACATGTCCCCGTTCCACAGCGAATGGCGCACGAACTCGACAGCCGAGAAGCCGGCGAGCAGCGTGCGATCGACGTCGAAGAACGCACCGATGTCGGCGCCGGAAGGTCCGGCATCGACCTCGCGGGTGACGTGGCCGTAGAGCGCAGGCGAGCTTGCCCGCGCCGCCGCCGAACTCGCCGCCTCTCGCGACTCGCGCATGACGTTCAGAAGGATGCGGAGATCCGGAGCGCGCGCTTCACGCGATCGAGGTACTCGTCGCGCGCGATCTCGACCGCTCCGAGCGAGGAAAGATGGTCGGTTTGCAGCTGAACGTCAAGCAGCGCGAAGCCGGAGTCGGAGAGATGCTCGACCAGCGACGCGACCGCGACTTTGGAGGCGTCGCGTACGCGGTGGAACATCGATTCGGCGGCGAAGACCCCGCCTACGGTGACACCGTAGAGCCCCCCGGCGAGCGTCTCACCGCGCCATACCTCGATCGAATGGACCCATCCGAGGTGGTGCAGCTCGACGTAGGCCGCGATCATCCGGGGAGTGATCCACGTTCCTTCGGGGCGCTCCGCGCAATGGCGGACCACCTGCTCGCAGGCGTGATCGCGCGTGACGCGGAAGACGCCGCGGCGCCGCGTCCGGCGGAGGCTCCGGGATTCGTGGAAGCGATCGAGCGGCAGGATCGCGCGCGGCTCAGGGGACCACCAGAGCAGCCGGTCGCGCGAATCCGGCCAGGGGAAGATGCCGCTCCGGTACGCGGCGAGCACCGTTCCGGGCGCCAGATCCCCGCCGATCGCGACCAGCCCTTCGTCGGCCGCGCTTCGTGGATCTGGCATGCGGAAGCGGCTGGGAGGAGGCTCGATCGGAGTCACGTTCGCGGGGTTTCCGGCGGATACGAAAGCCGTTGCCACGGCCGCGGTCGAGGCGCATGTGCTAGGGTCGGCGCACCTGGCGCCGCGGCCCCGCGACTCCAGCTCCGGAGGTCCCCCATGAAGCGAATGCGCGCGATCTGTCTGGCGCTGTCACTCGCCGTCGCCGCCGGCGCGGCGGCCGCGAGCGACGTGCCCGCGACCGTGGAGATCCAGTCGGTCGACGTGGCGCTCACGGCTCAAGGTCCCGTGGTGTTGCTCAAGGCGCGGGGTCGCGCCATTCCGATCTTCGTGGACGAGGCGATCGCGGCGTCCATCCACTCCGCGCTCACCGGGGAGAAATTTCCTCGACCGCTCTCGCACGACCTGATGAAGACGATCCTCCAAGCATACGCGGGAAAGGTGACGAGCGTCGGCATCCGCCTCGAAGGCGGCGTCTTCCTCGCGGAGCTCAGGATCAGCGTGAACGGCACGAAGAAGGTGTTCGATAGCCGCTCCTCGGACGCGATCGCGCTGGCGGTGCGCTTCAAGGCTCCGATCGTCGTCAGCGAAGAGCTCCTCGATTCCGCCGGGAAGATCCTTCCCGGCAGCGAGGGACAGGCCCTCTAAACCGTCTCGCCGCGGAACTCATCGAGGAACTCGAGCAACGCCGCGTTCACCTCCGCGGGCTTTTCCTGCTGCGTCCAATGCCCGGAACCGCGGACGAGCACCGTCTTCCGCAGGTTCGGCACCCAGGCCTTCATTCCCTTCGCCATCTCCGGCCGAAGCACGAAGTCGAGCTCCGCGGTGATCATCAGAGCCGGCTGCGACATCTTGGCGCCGTTCAGGTAACCGGTCAGCTCCCAGTTCCGGCCGAAGTTCCGGTACCACTGGAGACCCGGTCCGAAGCCGGTGCGCTCGAAGGCGCGCGCGAACACCTCGAAATCCTCGGCGCTGAGGAAGTCGCCGTGCGGCCGATCGGGAAGACGATCGAGCATTCCGCCGCCTGACGAACCGAGCACGCCCGAGGGCGATTTGCGGAGCTCGGTGACGAGCGCCGGATCCGCCGGTTGGTAGAAGCCGCGGAGCGTCCGCCGCACGTCGCGCTCGAGCTCACGCTCGGCCACGCCCGGCTCCTGGAAATAGAGGATGTAGTGAAAGCCTCCCCGGGCGGCGGCGCGCATCAGCTCCAGCGGGCTCACCGGCGATCGGGGCAAGAAGGGCGTGTTCACCCCGGCCACCCCGGCAACGCGGTCGCGTGCGAGCAGCGCCGCCTGCCAGACGACCACGCCCCCCCAGTCGTGACCCACCCACACGGCGCGCTCGATCGACAGAGCGTCCAGGAGTCCGGTGACGTCGGCGACGAGGTGGTGGATCGTGTAGGCGTCGGCTCCGTCGGGCGCGTCGGTCTCGCCGTAGCCGCGCTGATCGGGAACGATCACGCGAAATCCGGCTTCGGCGAGAGCAGGAATCTGGTGTCGCCAGGAGTACCAGAGCTCCGGAAACCCGTGACAGAGGACGACGGGAAAGCCGGAACCGGCCTCCACGAAGTGCATGCGGATGCCGTTGGTTTCGACGGTTCTGTGCTCCAGCTTCATCGAGGGTCCCCGCTTGTCGCCGCTTGTAGGCGTCGAGCCGGAGCGAAATCAACGGATCGGAAGACAGGCGCCGAAGCCGGGCTTCGCTCCGCCGGACTTCCACTTCATCGCTCGTCACAAAAGCAGAAGGCCCTCTTGCGCGGGCAAGAAGGCCTTCTCCGTTTCAGGAAACGCGGCGGTTCACCCGCCGTGCGAGGTCAGCCGAGCCGTCCTCAGAAACCTCCGGCGCCGGCTCCCGAACCGCCGCCCATGCCGGAGCCGCCGCCGCTCGGACTGCTCATGGCCCCGGAGCCGCTGGCGCTACCGGAAGCGCCACCGCCGGGCCCCGATCCCGGGTAGCCGCCGCCGGCCCCAGCGGACCCTGCGCCGCCAGCCTGCGCGCTACAGCCGGCGATCAGCGCCGTCAGGGCAATTGCTGGAATGAGTACGAGCCTCTTCGCCAAACGATTCGTCATGTCAAGACCCTCCCTGGTTGGAGAAATCCTCCGTGATGTGAGGTTTGAAACCACTTCCTCCGGGAGGGTCGCGCCATTCCGGCCACTCTTTCGGACCTTTTCGCGCGCCTGGGGACCGCCAACGACTCGTCGATCGTCGGGGAGAATGACCGGGAACGGTGTTAAGGGATACGGCACGCTCCGGGAGGACCCATGGCGCACGCGATCTGGAAGGGCAGCATCACGTTCGGGCTGGTGAACATCCCCGTCGCCCTGCACTCGGCGAGCGAAGGCGACGATCTCCGGTTCTCGATGCTCGACCGGCACGACCATTCGCCGGTCGGGTACGAGCGCGTGAACAAGAAGACCGGGAAGCCCGTGGCATGGGACGACATCGTCAAGGGCTACAAGATCGGCGGTGAGTACGTCCTCGTCACGGATGCCGACTTCGAGCGCGCGAACGTCGAGGCGACGCACACCGTGCAGATCCTCGACTTCGTCGAGGGCAGCAAAATCGAGCCGATCTACTACGACCAGCCGTACTACCTCGTGCCTCCGAAGGCCGGCAGCAAAGGAGGTGCGGCCCACAAAGGGTACGTGCTCCTGCGCGAGACGCTGAAGCGCACCGGCAAGGTCGGCGTCGCGAAAGTCGTGATCCGCGCCCGCGAGCACCTCGCCGCCCTGATGGTGCGGGGTCCGCTCCTCCTGCTCGACTTGATGCGTTTTCACCATCAGGTCCGGCAGCCGGACGCGTTCGATCTGCCCGCGGAGCCGCGCCTCTCCGAAGGGGAGCTGCGCATGGCGGAACGGCTGGTCGCCGAGATGACTTCGGAATGGAATCCGGAGCAGTATCGCGACGAGTACCGCGACGATCTGATGGCGATGATCGAGAAGAAGGCCGCCGGCGGAGAGGCGGAGGAGATCCCCGAGACCCGCGAGAAGCGGCCGACGTCGAAGGTGGTCGACCTGATGCCGCTCCTGAAGCAGAGTCTCGAGGCGCGTCAGGAGAAGCCGGTGAAGCCCGCGGTGCGAGAGGAGCGGTCGAAGGCGAGCTCGCGGAAGTCTGCTTCCTCGCGACCGTCGTCACGGAAGAGGACGCGGACTCGGAAGAGCGCCTGAGCGATGCCGCGGCGGCTCGGCAAGCGGGCGGCGTCGCCGCGTGACACGGAAGGACGAAAGTCCGTCGGCTCCCTCGCCGCCTATCACCGCAAGCGTCACTTCGATCGCACGCCCGAGCCGCGAGGCAGGAAGTCCACCGCGCCGGGGAGCTCGTTCGTGGTGCAGAAGCACGCAGCTCGACGGCTCCACTACGATTTTCGGCTCGAGCTCGACGGCGTACTGAAGAGCTGGGCGGTACCCAAAGGGCCGAGCGTCGATCCCGCCGAGAAGCGCCTCGCGGTTCACGTCGAGGACCACCCTCTCGACTACGGCGGCTTCCAGGGGGTGATCCCGAAAGGGGAGTACGGCGGCGGACCGGTGCTCCTGTGGGACCGCGGCCACTGGATTCCGGACGGCGATCCGCGGCGGGGCTACCGGCGAGGAAAGCTCGTCTTCCGGCTGGACGGCGAGAAGCTCCGCGGTGGCTGGGTCCTCGTCCGCACTTCCGGAGGCGACGGCGACCGGGAGAGCTGGATTCTGCGAAAGCTCGAGGACGACGAAGCCCGCCCGGGCCACGAGATCGTCGTCGAGCGGCCGGAGAGCGTCGACGACGGACGGACGATCGAGGAGATCGAGGCGGCGCCCGGACGGATCTGGCACTCCGACCGTGGCCGTGAAGGCGACAGGGCCGCACCCCCGGACGCGCGCGGGAGGCGCGTGGCCGTCGGGTCGCTGGAAGGGGCCCGCCGGGCCGGGATTCCCGATCGGGTCGCACCGGAGCTCGCGACGCTGGTGGCGGAGCCGCCTGGCGGGGATCTCTGGTGGAGCGAGATCAAGTTCGACGGCTACCGGGTGACCGCACGCATCGACCACAGCGACATCCGTCTCTTCACCCGCCGCGGCGAAGATTGGACTCGACGTTTTCCTTCGCTCGCGCGGTCGCTCGCCACCCTCGGCCTCGACCAAGCCGTCTTCGACGGCGAGGTCGTGGTCCTCGGACCGGATGGAAAGCCGGATTTCCAGGGGCTGCAGAACGTGCTCGCCGACCGCAAGGAAGCGGACGTCGTCTATTACGTGTTCGACTGCCTGCACGCCGACGGCTACGACGTCAGAGCGTCGCCGCTCTCGGAAAGAAAGCGGCTCCTGGCTTCCCTCGTCGCCGACGCCGGTGCGGGGAACGTCGTCTACAGTGACCACGTCGTCGGAAACGCGGCGGAATTCTACGAGGCAGCGTGTGGAATGGAGCTCGAAGGCATCGTCTGCAAGCGCGCCGATCGACCGTACCGCTCCGGACGGACGGGTGACTGGCTCAAGGTGAAGTGCCGCAACCACCAGGAGCTCGTGATCGGCGGGTTCACCGAGCCGGGCGGCGGACGCAGCGGGTTCGGTGCGCTGCTCGTCGGCGCGCACGAGCACGGCGGCGGGCTTCGCTACTGCGGTCGCGTCGGTACCGGATTCAGCGGCAAGTCTCTCCGTGAGCTCCGCGAGCGCCTTCGCGCGATCGAGCGGCGGAGCTCGCCGTTCGTGAATCCGCCGCGGGGCGCCGCCGCCCGCGGCGTCCACTGGGTCGAGCCGGAGCTCGTCTGCCAGGTGGAGTTCGCCGGCTGGACCCAAGACCGCATGCTGCGCGCGCCTTCGTTCAAGGGACTGCGCGAAGACAAGCCCGCGGCGGAGGTTCGGATCGAAGCAGCCGTCGATGCGCCACCGATGCCATCAGCCGCGGGAGCGAAGAAGGAGCGGCGCGTGCGGGAGCCGAAGGCGCCCGTGCCTGCCGCCGGACGCAAGGCCCGCGACGCGGTGGACATCGCCGGTGTGCGCCTCACCCACCCGGACCGCGTGCTCTACCCGGAGCAGGGAATCACCAAGCACGCGCTCGCGCTCTACTATCTCGCCGTGGCCGAGCGGATCCTGCCGTACGTCGCGCGCCGGCCGGTGACGCTGCTCCGTTGCCCCGAAGGGCACGAGAAGGAGTGCTTCGTGCAGCGGCACGCGAACGCTCTCTTTCCCGAGAGCGTCCCGCGTTTCGAGCTCGAGGAGAAGGGGAAGAAGGTCGTCTATCCGTACGTCGACTCCGCGCGCTCCCTGATCGGCCTGGTTCAGCTGGGCGTGCTCGAGATCCATCCCTGGGGCTCGCGCATCGACGATCTCGAACGGCCCGACCGCATCCTCTTCGATCTCGATCCCGACGTCGGCTTGCCGCTCGAGCGGGTGACGCAGGCGGCCGTCGACGTGCGCGAACGGTTGCAGTCACTGGGCCTCTCGAGCTTCGTGAAGACGACGGGCGGCAAGGGGCTGCACGTGGTCGTGCCGATCGCGCCGCGCCACGGGTGGGACGTCGTCAAGGAGTTCTGCGCCGCGGTCGCGCGCGCGATCGCACGCGATGCCCCCGACCGCTACGTCGTCACCGCCGTCAAGGCGAAGCGCACCGGCAAGCTCTTCATCGATTACCTGCGGAACACCCGCAGCGCGACCGCGGTCGCCGCGTACTCCACCCGGGCGCGGGCTCGAGCGCCGGTCTCGGTGCCTCTGCGATGGGAGGAGCTCGCCGAAGGCGTACGGCCGGACCAATACACGATCGAAAACCTGCCGCGCAGGCTCTCGGCGCTCCGGCGCGACCCATGGGCCGACTACGATCGAGTCGAGCAATCGATCGAGTCGGCCGTGAAGCGGCTGAGTCGTACTTGAACCCCCGCCACGCACACGTCGTGATTCGCGGTGCCGAGCGCGGCCGTTGCGCGCGCAACGGTCGCGCGCGATAAATGAGGGTTCATGAGCTCGCCGAAACGCGACCCGGGTCCGGAACCGGGACCCGATCAGCCCGAAACCAGGGACCTCGGCGCGCTCTTCGACGTCCCGATCGACATCCGATCGGTCGCGCTGACGGGCCTCTTCACGCTCGCGACGTTCTACACCCTCTACTTCGCTCGCGCGTTCATCTTGCCGGTGGTGCTCGCGGCGCTGCTCGCCTTCATCCTCGGCCCGATCGTCCGCGGGGCGAAGCGCCAGGGCGTCCCTGCCCCGCTTTCGGCGGGAATGATCCTCGTGCTGCTGATGACGACCGTCTTCTACGGCGCCTACGCGCTGTCGGGGCCGGCGACCGCGTGGTTGCTGACGGCACCCGAGAGCCTCCGCCAGATCGAGTACAAGGCGCGTGCCTTTCGCAGGCCCTTCGATCAGATGGCGAAGGCAGCGGACCAGGTGCAGCACCTGACGAAAATGGGCGAGGCTGCGAAAGGCGTCGCGGTCAAGGAAGACAGCGTCAACGTCTTCACCCAGGCGCACGACTTTCTCGGCGGGGCGCTCGTCACCGTGATCCTGCTGTACTTCCTGCTCGCGTCCGAGGACCTGTTCCTGCGGAAGCTCGTGCGGGTCTTGCCCACGCTCGAGGACAAGAAGCTCGCCCTCGAGATCGCGCGTGAGATCGAGGAGCGGATCGCCGCCTATCTCCTGACGGTGACGCTGATCAATGGCGGTCTCGGAATCGTCGTGGGGATCGCGATGTACCTTCTGGGAATGCCCAACCCGGTCCTCTGGGGGGTGATGGCGGCCGTCTTCAACTACGTTCCGTACATCGGGCCGCTCACCGGCTCGGTCGTGCTCGCGCTCGTCGGCGTCGTCATGTTCGACCACCTCGGGTGGGCGCTGGTGCCGCCGGCGGTCTATCTTTGCTTCCATGCCGTCGAGGCGAACCTGATCACCCCGGCGCTTCTCGGACGGCGGCTCGAGCTGAACCCGATCGTGATCTTTCTCGCGGTGACGTTCTGGGCATGGCTCTGGGGCATCGCCGGGGCGCTGCTCGCCGTGCCGATGCTCGTGATGTTCAAGATCCTCTGCGACGAGATCAAGCCGCTGGCCGCGGTCGGCGAGTTCCTCGAGCCGTGATCCAGGCGATCGCGCGGTCTCGACCTCGCGGACACCTTGGGCTACACGGCCGTCGCGTGATTCGCCGGTACGTGCTCGCCGCTCTGGCGATCGTCACTGCGACCTCCGCGGCATCGGCGCTCGCGGCCGGTGGCGGCTCGTGCGTGGACGCCGTGCTTGCGCGGGTGGCGGTCTCGAATCCGGACGAAGCGTGCCGCCAGGTCGGCGAGCGACGCGATCCGCGTGCTCCCTCGAACTTCTCGCAGCGGTTCGACGTGTCGGTGCAGGATCTCGGTGACGGCACTCCGGTATACGTCATCCAGGGACGCCGCGGCGCCGATCCGTACGCGTACGTTCCGAGCTTTCACTTCGTCGCCGCCGGCGGCCGGTTGCAGCTCGTCTTCGACGCCAAGGGCGCGCCGTCCTCCTACGTCACCGATCGGCCGAAGGTGAACGGGCGATGGCAGATCGAGCGGGTGCTCGAGGCGAACATCCCCTCGCTCTATCGCAAGCGCGAGGTCGAGACCTGGTTCTGGGAGGGCGGACAGTACGTCAAGGCGTTTTCCCGCGTGCACGTCGAAGGCGCGCAGGATGCGAAGCGGAACGGCACGCGGCTGGTGTGGAACCCGGCGACGCGAGAGGCGTACCAGGAAGCCGGCGATCGCTGGACGTACACGGTCCAGTCGGGCGACACGCTGAGCGGGATTGCTCGCAAGAAGGGCGTGAGCTCCGCCGAGATCGCGCGGCAGAACGGCGTCCGCGACGCCGGCAGCCTGCGCATCGGGCAGGTGCTCCGCTACGCGAGCTGGGAAGTCTACGCGCGTTGAGCCGAACGCGGCGGCTCAGAAGCTGGCCGCGAGCGTCATGCCGAAGACGACCCGCTCGGCGCGCACGTCGGAGCTCTGCGCGTCGCGATTCAGGTGCACCCAGGCGACTCCTGGCGCGATCTGCCACTCGAGCGCCGGCAGGTAGCCGCCATCGATCGCCGCGAGAGCGGTGACACCGACGGACGAGAAGCCGTGACGCTCGTCGCCGGCGTAGAAGTCGTCGAAGCCGAGACCGGTCGAGATCGGCAGCGACAGCTCGAGCGAGAGCGGCTGCCGGCGATAGCAGAGATAGCTCGGCTTGATTCCCGGCTGGACGTAGAAGCCCTTGCTCTCTCCCGTCCCCGACTTCCCGCGCGTCTCGATCGAGAAGTCCGCCGACGGATAGAGCGCGAAGCGGCCGCCGAAGAGATCGTGATCGTCGAACGAGGTGAGGACGTCGAGCGTCGTCCTGCGCGCGAAGGCATGGCTCGGGCTCCGCGAATCGACGTGCAGCGGCGTGACCCCGAAGCGCCAGACGGAGAGCGAGAGACCGGCCTGCCAGTCGACCTGATAGAACGCCCGGCGCTCGGCCCGCTCGCCGGGTCCGTCGGTCGTCGCCGCGTCGGTGTGCTCGTCGTGGAAGCTCGCGAGGCCACCCGCGACGAGCATGACGTCTTCGTGGACCTGCACGCCGAGCTGCGCGAACGGTCGCGCCATCGCGCCCTGATCCTCGACCAGCAATCCTTGATCGACGTACTCGCTGGTGAAGATCACTCCCGCCGCGGCGGACAGCGCTGGAGCGCTCCCTTCGGGCGCGGGAGGCTCGACCGGCAGACGATCGACGACGGTCGGCGGCGGCTCTTGCATGCGATCGGTGGCGCCAGCATCTCCCCCCAGCGACAGGAGGAGCGCCGCGGCGGCCACCATGCAGCGCGCGAGCACGGGGCCTGCGATGTCGCGGCTCCGGCTCTGCAGACGAGTGTCCGGAGTCGGAAGTCCGTCACGCGATTCCGGGGCTCTCACCGCCGATGGCTGCGTTCCGACTCCTCGAAATATTCCCCGATATTCCTCGTCGTCGCGCCTTGCCCTCGACCGTGATAGCCGCCGGCCTCGCGCAACGGACTTCCGACTCAGGACACTACGACCCCTTCGGTTTGCCGAAACCGAACAGCTGCTGTGCGACCCGCCGCATCTGGATCTCCTCGGATCCCTCGGTGATGCGGTAGCGCCGGTGGTGGCGGTAGATGTGCTCGAACGGCTTGTGCCGCGTGTAGCCGATGCCGCCGTGAACCTGGATCGCGCGGTCGGCGGCTTCGCAGACCAGACGGTTCGCTCGGTAATTGCACATCGACACCATGTGGCTGACGTCGAGGTGCCGCTTGCGATCGAGCTCGATCGCCGTCTTGTAGACGAGGTTCCGGACCATCTCGCACTCGGTCGCGAGCTCGACCAGCGGCCACTGGATCGCCTGGTTCACGGCCAGCGGCTTGCCGAACACGATGCGTTCGCGCGCGTAGCGCACGCTCTCGTCGACGCAGTACTGCGCGGCGCCGACCCCTGAAGCCGCCTGACGAATGCGGTTCTCGTGGACGAAGTGCTGCGCCGCCGCCAGGCCTTCGCCTTCCTCGCCGAGGATCGTCCGGTGCGGCACGCGAACGTCCCGGAACGTGACCTCCGGGTGATCGGACGGCATGTTGAACGTCCACCACATGAAGTCGACGGAGACTCCCTCGGTCGACGTCGGCACGATGTAGGCGGTGATGCCGCGGGCATCGCCGGGCTTCCCCGAGCTTCGCGCGAACACCAGGTCGTGCGTCGCGCTGTGCATCCCGCTGTTGAAGCGCTTCATGCCGTTGATCACCCACTCGTCGCCGCTCCGGACCGCGGTGGTCTCGAGCCAGGTGGCGTCACTGCCGTGGTGCGGCTCCGTCAGGCCGAATCCCATGCGCACCGAGCCGGTGATCATGCCTTCGAGCAGCTCCTCCTTCTGCTCGCGGGTGCCCATCTGGTGGACCACGTGGACGAGCGGGAAGTTGCCGACGATCGACGATTCGTTCTGCAGGTCGTTGTGCAGGCCGAGACCTTTGTGCGCGAGGTGCTCGCGGATGATCGCCATCGCCAGGTTGGACCCGTCCTGACCGCCGAGCGCCTTCGGCAGCGCGAAGCGGAGGTGTCCGGCATGGTCCGCGCGGCGGCGCATCTCTCCGAGCAGCTCCTCCCACTCGTGGCGGGGCACGCCGTCGTTCTCCCAGTCGGTGCGCGCCCACTCGCGACGATGGTCGAAATACTGCACGTTCTCGCGCTCGAGCGGCGCGATCTCGCTCTCGATGAACTCGTCGAGCTCGGTCAGCTTGCGGCGGATCTCCTCGGGGATCTCGAAGTCCATGGCGCTGTTTCTCTCCGGGCGCCGACGTCGTCAAGGCGCGCGGCGGATGGCTCGACGAGGGGCTCGGCCTCGGCGCTGCTCGCGAGAGTCAAATCGTCCGGCGGGTGCCTCGAATGTCGTCGCTCGCTGATGCGCTGACGGCCGAGGCCCCGCGCCGAGCCGGCCGGGCGCCTTACGCTCGCGTCGGCCGTATCGACAGATCGAGGACCGCGGCGCGCTCGGGCAGCTCGATCGCGGCTGCGATCTGCGTGGCGACGTCCTCCGGCTGCAAGAAGCGGCTGGGATCGTATTCCCGCCCTTCCATCCGGTGGACCGCCTCCTGCATCGGGGTGGCCGTTCGCCCGGGATAGACGCTGAGGACGCGGACGCCGCGCGGCTGCTCCTCCTCGCGCAAGGCGTTCGCCAGAGCGCGGAGCGCGTGTTTGGTCGCCGCGTAGGCGGCCCATCCCGCGCGCGCATCCAGTCCGGCTCCGGAGTTGACGAACACCACTTGCCCGCGTGATGCGCGCAGCAGTGGCAGCAGCGCCTGCGTGAGCAGAAACGGGACGCGCAGGTTGGCGCGGTACTGGTGATCGAGGTCGCCGATCGGCGCATCGCCGACCGCGCCGAGCGCCACCGCTCCGGCCGCATGCACGAGGAGATCGAGGCGGGTCACGGCGCGCGCGATCGCGGCCACCTGCAGGTCGTCGAGGAGATCGGCCTCGTGCGCGCGTGCTCTGTGGGCGACGTCACGGACGACGGCATCGAGCCGCTCGCGGCTTCGGCCGACGAGCTCGAGCGCGAAGCCGCGGGCCGCGAGCTCGAGCGCGATCGCTCGGCCGATTCCGCTCGACGCTCCGGTGACGAGCGCACGCCTGAGCTCCGTCGTCATGGCGCGGACACACCGCCGGGGGCGCCCGCGGGCTTCAAGGCACGATCGGCAGCAGGATGTGTGAAGGGCGCTCGGCGTCGTGGAAGACGGTTTGCAGCGCGGCGACCATGCGATCCGAGTCGATGCCGAGCTCTCCGCTGTTCAGGTTCCGGTCGTAGCGCGGGAAGTCGCTCGAGGTGACCAGCACGCAGAACCGGTGGCCGGCACGGAACACCATCGACGTCGCCCACAGCCGGATCTCGAGACGGTGCGGCTGGCCGGCGGGAAGTAGCTCCGGCGTCTCCGTCGAACGAGAATAGCGCGCGCGGAGAACGCCGTCGCAGACGTTCAGCGTGCGGCCGTCGGGGTGAACGTCGCAGAGCTTCACCATCCAGTCGGTGTCGCGCCCGGTGGTCGCCGCCCACAGGACGCAGGTCACGGGGCCGGTGACCTCGACATCGGCCGTCAGCGGCTCGGAGCGGTACGCGAGGACGTCGCGGCGGGAGAGGATCGGCGCCTGATCGACGGGGCCGGCCGGGTAGGTCCGCGGCATCAGCAGCGTGCCGCCTCGGGTCGGGCACGGCTGGTGCGGATCGTAGACGTAGCTGTCGGGAGGGTCCGTCGTCGCCGGTGGCGCGAAGCCGAGGCGCCCGGTGCTACCGAGGTAGAGCGGCGTCGGGCGCGCGCGAGCGAGCGGCCACTCGTGCTCGTCTCGCCAGCGGTCGATCCCCTGTACGAAGAGGCGGACCGGCGGCTCCTCGTCGACTCCGTTCCGCTTCCCCTTGAGCCACCGGTCGAACCAGCGGAGGTGGAGCGACGTCAGGTCCTCGCGAAGATCCATGAAGAAGCCGCTCGCCCGGAAGCCGAAGTCGCGCTCGCCGACGACGTTCAGGAAGCTCCCGTGCGACCACGGACCGATGACGATGCGCGTCCGCTCGCGTGCCTCGTCGGTGGCGGCTTCCGTGCGCATCCGGCGGTAGTGCTCGAGGTCGGCGGCCAGCAGGAGGTCGTGCCACCCGGCGATGATCAGCGCCGGAACACGCACCGATCCGTGCCGGTCGGCGACCAGCAGCGAGCGGTTGAAATCATCCCGCGCCGGGTGCCGCAGCACCTCGAAGAAGAAGTCCAGGAATCCCGGCCGATCGGGCCGCGCCGGCGGGAACGTCGACAGCGGCAGGTGCCACATGCGCTCATCGAAGCCGTCGATGTCGTCGACCAGACGGAGCAGCGCGGGAACGAGGTCCGGCGTTTTCGAGCGCAGCAGCGCCGAAGGGCCGATCGCTTGCGTCGACCACATCGCCAGCGTGCCGAGCAGGAGTGCGCCGTCGCGCCAGATGTGGTCTTCCCAGAAGTCGTTCGGCGCCGTCGTCGGTGCGATCGCGCCGAGCGCCGGCGGCGCGGTGGTCGCGGTCTGCCAAGACGTCGCCCCCATGTAGGAGACGCCGTACGCTCCGACCTTACCGTCGCCGTACGGCAGACCCGCCGCCCAGGCCACCGTGTCGAAGCCGTCGGCGAACTCGTTGCGGTAGAGGAAGAAGGGCCCGCCTTCGGATGCCCACCGCCCGCGGACGTCCTGGATCGCGACGGCGTAGCCCGCGGCCGCGGCGCGGATCGGGTCGATCGT
>JAXDLK010000084.1:0-19821 GCA_034666665.1 Candidatus Binatota bacterium | reverse complement strand
AGATCCCGCATGGTCAGCCCGCGTCGCGAGTTCTTCGGCCGGCAGGCGACCTGCTCGGTATCGGCCTTCATCCAGGAGAGGTCGAGATCGCCCTTCATCATGCGGCGCCAGTGGTCGAGGAAGTCCTCGTTCTCGAAGAAGTCGATCGTGCTCATGTAGGGCATGGTTTCTCCTCAGGCGCTGGCGGCGCTGCGGGCGCGCGAGTCCGGGTAGTCGAAGTCGAGCTTCGCCACCAGGTCGAAGAACTCCTGGACGCTCTCGTCGAACCGGTAGAGCTTGTCGTGGCCGTCGGGGTCGTCGTAGACGACACGGATCTTCTCGCCGAAGTGGGTCAGCGTGTTGATCGAATGATCACCGTCCGCCTTGCCGTGACTGCGGATGTTGTCGAGCATCTCGCGCCAGGCGTCGAGCGATCCCTCGAGGACGAAATCGGTCTGCTCCCCCTCGAGGCTCGCCACCTCGCGCACGTCCGCGAGCTCGAAAACCTCGAAGGTCAGGACGTACGACCGCTCGTCGCCGTTCGACACGCGGATGCCGATCCTGGTGTCGAAGTACCCAAGCCGGCGGAAACGCTCCGATTCACGCTTCATCTCCTGCTGGAGGCCTCGAAAGAACTCCACGGAGGGGAAGGCTACGGGCATCGCGCATCAATATATGCCGCCCGCTCGGCCGCGCAAGCGAAGGGAGCGGCGGTACCGAACCGTCGCGTCTCCGTGATAGTGAAGGCGTCGTGGATGCGAGAGCGCAAGGACCGGAAAGCGCCGGAGCCGAACGTCAGGTGGACTTCTTCTTCGACTATTCCAGCCCATGGACGTATCTCGCGTTCAGCCGCATCCAGGAGGTCTGCGCCCGCCACGGCGCCGGAGTGAGCTGGCGGCCGATCCTCGTCGGCGGCATCTTCAACACGGTGAACCCTTCCGTATACCAAGCGCGCGAGCAGCCGGTCCTGGCGAAGGCGCGTTACATGATGAAGGACCTCCAGGACTGGGCGCGCCTCTACGGGCTCAAAATCGTCTTTCCGCCCTCCGTCTTCCCGGTGAACTCCGTCAAATCGTTGCGCGGCGCGCTCGTGGCGATGGAGCACGGCGAATTCGAGCGGTACAGCGATCGGGTGTTCGAGGCCTACTGGGCGGAGGATCGCGACATCAGTCAGGACGACGTGCTCGCGTCGGTCGTCCGCGAGGTCGGCCTCGACCCCGCCGAGTACTTCGAGAAGATCGGCCAGCCCGAGTACAAGGAGCGGATCCGCGCGAACACCGAAGAATGCATACGGCGCGGCGGCTTCGGCTCGCCCACGATGTTCGTCGGCGATTCCATGTTCTTCGGAAACGACCGCCTGCCGCTCGTCGAGGGAGAGCTCCAGCGCACCCGGCAGGACCGGGGAGGGTGACGACGAAGCGTCCCATCGATCATCGTGACCGGTACAGGGGACGGTCGACTCGCCGAGTGGCGGACGGGGTTGCGTCGCCGATGACGACCCGCTTGCGCCCGGGGACCGGCGAAGAGTAGTGAGGGTTTGCGGAGCCTCCGCACGCGTGTGCGTGCCTTCTCTTCTTCCTGATTCGAACCAGATGTCGCCTTCCCCGGCGGCAGTGTTGCCGTCCGATCGCTCGCGAGACGGAGATTTCGATCTCCCCGCAGTTCCCGCTGCACCGGCGCATCCCGGCCTCTACCGGGACGGTCGGATCCCCACCCAGCGGCTCCATTTGATCGAATGACGAGAGGAGCAGGGACGATGGACAGGGAACGACCAGATCTCGACCCCGAATCCGAAGGTGGTGAGCCCGCGCCGGAAACCGTCCGGCGCCCTGCCGTCGCGGTCGGGCCGGCGGGTGGCGGAGGAGCGGCAACGCAGAGCGGAATGGACGTCGGAGCGCCGACCGGACCAGGCGCCGGGGAGAGCGGCGGTCGAGCGCCGGAAGCGCCCCGCAACACCACCTGGATCAAGCTTCTCGCGCTCGTTGCCGTCGCGTTCGTCGGCTACAAGCTCCTGCTCTCGCCTGGCCCTACGAAGACCGACGCGCCTTCGGAGCAGCACCAGCAGGAGGTCGCGCAGCATCCCCCGCTCGCCGCCATCACTCTCGGTGCCGCGGACGTCGACCGACAGCTCACCGACGCCGCGGTCGCCGCCGCCCGCGCGGGCCAGCCCATTCCGAACCTGCCGAACGCTCCCGACTCTCTCGTCCGCGACATCGCGGCGGGCAAGGTCGAGTTCTTCTCGATCCTCGTCTACGACAACTACGACGAGGACGGCGACGTCGTCACCGTCTCGATCGGCAACGGCATCGAGTATGGCCCGATCCAGCTGACGAACGGCGGCATGACGATCACCGTCCCGGTGACCGCCGGCGAGGTGCCGCGGATCACGCTCCGCGCGGTGACCGACGGCTACCCGCCGAACGGCGTGACTTGCGCGCTCAAGACGAGCACCGGCTTCTGGTACAGCGACATCCTGCAACCCGGCCAGACGCAGCCGATCCCGTTCACGGCAGGCTGACCGGCGTGGTTCCGAAGTTTCAGGACCTCTGGGGGCGCGACGTGTACTTCCGCGGCGCGGTCGTCGTCTTCGCGACCGGCTGCCTGATGTATTTCATTTCCTGAACGGCGAATCGTGCTGCAGAACCCGATCGTCCAGATCGCGATGATGTTCGTCGGCGCGTACTACGCGCTGAACGTGCTCTCGCGCGTATGGCCGCCGCTCGGTCCGACGGTCACGGTCGTCTCCGGGGCGCTCGCCGCCGTGCTCTGGGTGCTGGAGTACGAGCGCCGGCTCGCCGCCGATCTCTACCGGACGAACCCGATCGCGCGGCCGCTGCTCGACCTCGTGTGCCGCGCGACGGGGCGGCAGCTGCCGATCGGCGACGGCGGCATCGTGGCGGTCGCGGAGACGGCGAACGTCGAGCGCGCGGCATCGTCGCGAAGCACCGCCGCTTCGTCGGGCACGGCGTCCGAGCCGGTGCGCGCCAGCGGCACGAAGCAGGGGCCGCGGGACGCCAAGCTGCTGCTCGATACCGACGCCGACTTCTTCGAATCCGCGTCGCGCCTGAAGAGCGTGGTTCGCGGCCACGACGCGATCATCGACGGCATCCTCGCGCAGCTGCGGCAGAACGTGCGGCTCCGCCAGCGCGCCGATCCGCACGCGGCGCAGCCGCCGCTCGGCCTCTTCCTGTTCGTCGGCAAGCCGGGTCTCGGCAAGCGCTACCTCGCCGAACAGATCGCCTGGCTCGTCTACGAGGACGGCCCGCTCGTCGAGCTCGACGTCACCGACGAAGCCTCGGCCTCGCCGCGGCGACTGATCGAGGCCGTCAAGGCGAAGCCCAACCAGACGATCATCCTCGAGAACGTCGACGCCGCGACGCCGCAGTACCTCGAGCGCCTGCAGGCGATCGCGTCGGGCAACTCGCTCCGCGATCCGACGTCCGGCGCCGTCGTCGGGTTCCGGAACTGCGTGTTCTTCCTGATCTCGCACAAGCCGGCGGAGCCGATCGCGGCGATCCGCCAGGAAGGCGTGACGATGCTCACCGCGGCGATCGCCGAGCTCGTCGGCCTGCCCCCGAGCCTGGTGACGATGATCAACGACTACTATGCGTTCCTGCTGCCGTCGCAGATCGAGCAGGCGGAGATCGTCGCGCTGCTGATGGAGCAGGAGTGCCGCAAGTACAACGTGCGCCTCGGCCAGGTCGATCCCGAGATGCTCAGCCGCGAGGTGAACGCGATCAGCGCCAGCGGCGGCTTCGCGATCTAGCCGGGGCGGATCGCGAAACGACTCCAGCCGTCGATCCACGCGGCGATCGCGCGCGGCGAGGACACCGTGAACACGACCCCGAGAAGCCGGGAAGGGAGCGAAGCATGACCGATCTCGCCAAGATCACCGACCTCGAAAAGCTGAAGGAGCTCCTCGGCAAGCAGCAATCGGGCGCGCGCCGCGTGATCGACGAGGCGGAGATGCGCGCCGCGCTCCGCGGGCGCGTCAAGGGACAGGACCACGTGATCGACGACGTCACGCGGCTGATCCGCCTGCAGTGGGGCAAGGCGCAGCGGAAGCGACCGATCGCGAACCTGCTCTTCCTCGGGCCGACGGGCACTGGAAAGACGGAGCTCGCCAAGGTGATGGCGGAGTACCTCTACGGCGACGAGAGGAACATGCTTCGCTTCGACATGGGCGAGTTCAAGGGGACCGAGGGCGTGACGCGGCTGATCGGGTCGCCGCTCGGATACGTGGGCTCGCAGCAAGGCGGGCAGCTGACGCGCGCGGTGCTCAACAATCCGAAGCGTCTCGTGCTGTTCGACGAGATCGAGAAGGCCGTCAGCGAGGTCTTCGACGTCTTCCTGCAGATGATGGGCGACGGTCGATTGACCGAAGCCGGATCCGGCAAGGTCGCCGACTTCACGCAGTCGATCATCATCCTGACGAGCAATGCGGAGTCGGACGCGATCGGCAAGCTGCAGGAGCAGATCGCCGACTATCACGAGATGGTGAATGCGGTGAAATCGCACCTCGCCGACACCAAGGTGTTCCGCGCCGAGATCGTCGGGCGGATCGATCGCGTGTACGTCTTCCAGCCGCTCGAGGGACTCGTCGTCGCCGACATCGCGGCGCAGAAGATGGAGAACCTGGCGAAGGAGTACGAGCTCGAGCTCGCCTACGTCGACCCGCAGTTCATCGTCGAAGCGATGAGCAAGGGGAACAAACTGTCGAAGTTCGGCGTCCGCGAGCTCGACCGCGTGATCAACGAGATGCTCGGCGAGTCCATGCTGGCGGCCAAGGAAGCCGGCGTCGCGCGCGTCCGCCTGTTCGTCGACGAGGACGGGACGATGCGCATCGGTGCCGCCGACGAGGAAGGGCCGGTCGCGGAAGCGGCCGCGATCGAGATCCCCGCCGAGTCGGACGAGACCGAGGAGCCGGCGCCGCGCGGCGGGAAAGGCTCGCGTGGCGGCGACTGACGCGCTCCCCCGCGCGATCGGCGCGGATCAGAGCCTGCAGCAGATCCGCAGCGAGTTCTTCAAGATCCCCGGCGGATGCCTGGCGATCCTCGCCGCGATCCACGTGCTGCCGAAGCAGTCGCTCGGTCCGGAGCTCCGCCTCGGGATGACGATCGCGTACTTCGGCGCGGCGCTCGTCTTCCTGTACCACATGACGACGCCGCTCGAGCAGTACCTGCAGAAGCTCTACCGCTGGCGCTACGAGGACTGCGGTCCGGCGCTGGAGAAATCGTGGCAGCTCTACCTTCATTCGCTCGGGCGCGTGACGCGGGTCGTGGCCTACGTGCTGCTGGCGTTCGTCGGCTCGACGGCCTTGTGGGTGCTCCAGGCGTGGCCGCAGTTCCACGCGCTCGACGCGCTCTCCGAGCTCACGAACACCGTGTGGTGGCTGTCGCTCGCGGGCCTTCCGCTGTTCGCGTTCGCCGGCGACGTGATGATCAGCGAGACGCTGCAGCGCTACCATCTGCTCGGCGAGCAGATCGCCACGTCCGGCTACACGCCGCGAAACCTGAAGGATCTCGAGAAACACGAGAACGCGCCGCCGCGACGGACGGTGGAGGCGGTCCGCGACTACGAGTTCCACGCCGGCGGCATGGATTGGTCGTGGGAGGACTTCTACAAGAACTGCATCGTCTTCGGTCAGAGCGGCACCGGAAAGACCGTGTGCGTGTTGAACGCGCTGGTCGACGGCATGCTCGCATCCACCTGCGGGCTGGCGCAAAAGCCGAGCGCGCTGATCCTCGATCCCAAGGGCGACTTCCACCGGAAGATCCACTTCGTCTGCGAGAAGTACGGTCGCGGCGGCGACCTCGTCGTCCTCGACGTCGCGGCGCCCGAGAACAGCATCCGCTGGAATCCCTTCGATTCCGACGACGACGAGCTCGAGCTCTCGTCCCGCTTCGCCGCGGTGCTCGAGTCGCTCGGCATGAAGGCGCAGGACAGTTTCTGGATCGATTCCGCGAAGAAGTTCATCCGCCACGCGATCGCGCTCGTGCGCGCGACGAACGCGGACGGCGAGCCGCCGACGTTCGCCGACGTCGGCGAGCTCGCGGGCAGCCAGGCGAAGATCGACGAGCGGCTGCTGCGCTTCCCCGAAGATCATCCGAGCTGGCGGACGGCGGTCTTCTTCAACTCGGAGTGGACGGAGCTCGCGCCGGAAACGCGCTCGAGCATCCAGGCGTACATCACGAACATGATCGATCCGTTCCTGATGGATCCGTACGTCTGGCTCTTCGGCGGCCGCTCGACGATCCGCGTCCCCGACGTGCTCGGTCAGGGGAAGATCCTCTACGTGCACATGCCGATCGCCGACAAGGAAGCGATGTCGCGCGTCGTGAACACGTTCCTCAAGCTCGAATACTACCGCGAGGTGCTGAAGCACCCGAACAAGGAGCGCGCGAGCTTCTTCCTCTGCGACGAATTCCAGGCGTTCTTCACCGTCGCGCCGGGGAAGGGGGACGCGGACTTCTTCGAGCGCTCGCGGCAGAGCCGTCACGCGAACATCATCGCCACGCAGAACCTGCCCGCGCTCTTGAAACAGCTGAAGGAGGACACGGCGCCGGTGATGAACTTGCTCGGCAACTGCGCCGTCAAGATGTTCCTGCGAAACACCGACAACACCACGAACGAGTACGCCTCCAACCTGTTCGGGCAGTCGCTGGTGATGATGCAGAGCACGAGCTCGGGGGGAGGCGGTCGCGGCGCCGGCTTCGGCGGCATCGCTTCGTTCTCTTCGTCTCAGAGCGCTGCGGCGCAGTATGATCAGCGCGTGCGGAAGGAAGTCTTCACGGAGCTCGCCGTGCCGTTTCGCAGCGACGGCATCGATTTCTGCGAGAGCGTCGTCCACCTGGCCTCGCGCGGCCAGGTGGCGAAGCAAAAACTCCGCTGGAAGGTTCACCCGCTGGAATCGTGAGGAGCAGGCGTGCGCGGAGCCGTCCGGATGCTGAGAATCGTGATCATCGTTCTCGCCGTCCTCTACTTCACCGGGTTTACGAATCGCTTCCTCGCCCGCGTGGCGGAGACGTATCGTTGGATGCAACCCTGACGCACGGCGCGGTGTCGCTGCCGAGAAGGGAACCGACATGATCGGCAAGAAGCGGGAAGAGGAGGAGGCGCGGCGCCTCTCCGAGGCAGCGTACCAGGCGCACATGGAGAAGGTCCGCAAGGAAGGAGAGGACGCGAAGCGCAAGCGCGAGGAGCACGAGCACAAGATGGAGGAGAAATTCAAAGACGACTTACGGAAGGCCGACAAGGCCCCTCCGCCGCATCGTCCGACGCCACGCCCCGAGGACGTGAGCGCCATGCCGAAGCCGGCGACGCAGGCGAAGTGGAGCGCGCCGGTGGCTCAACCGAGCAAGTCGAACCAGCCGCAGGCGCCGGCGAAGGCCCAGCCGCAACCAGCCGCGAAGCCCCAGCCGCAGCAGAAGCCGCCGCCGCAGCAGCAAAAACCGCCAGCGCAGGCCGCGAGACCTCAGGCACCGCCACTACAGCGGGTTCAGCCGGCGTTCGCGCCGCGGCCGCAACCGGCGCAGGCGAAGCCTTCATCGCCGCCGCCGCGACCACAGGTGCAACCGAGACCGCCCGCGCAGCCGCCACGACCGCAGCCGCAGCCGAAGCCTTCCGCACAGCCGCCACGGTCACAGCCGCAAGTGCGAGCCGACCCGCAGCGGCAGCAGAAACCTCCCCCGCCTCCGGCGGCGCAACCGGCGCGGAAGCCGTCGCCGCCGCCGCAGAAGCCCTCGGCCGGTGCGGCGCAGCCGCAACGCTCTCCTTCCGCATCGAAGGAGTACCGCGCCTCGAATCCGGACGCGGTACGGCAAGCGAAGTCGCAAGCGGCGCAGCGACAACAGGCGCGGCAGCAGCCACCCGCGCAGCAGCAGCAAGCGCGACCGCAGCAACCGAGGCCGGCGAAGTGATCGGCGATGATCGATGAGTCGTTGGCGAGTCTTCACCTCTCCCTTGGAGGAGGCGCGCTGCGAGCTAGCGAGCAGCAGGTTGCGCCCGCGAGCATCTGCGCGCGAGCGCGAGGTCGGCGCCGAAGGCGCCGGGAGAGGGTGACGCCCGCACCGTCGTCCCCCCTCACCCGAACCCTCGCCCTCGCGGAGGAGCTCGGGGACGCAGATGTTGCTCGCCAGCTCGCAACGCGTCCCCCCCGCGGACGGGGGGAGAGGGAATGGTGGAAAACGAAGTGAGCTCCGCAAACGAGTCCACCGACACGCTCGCGAACGGCGCCGTCCTGCTGAACACCTACGAGGTGCTCGACCGGATCGGCGCCGGCGGCATGGGCGAGGTGTATCGCGCGCGTCACCGGCAGCTCGGGACGCTGCACGCGGTCAAGGTGGTCCGTCGCGAGCTGGTCGACAGTCAGACGGCGCGGAGCCTCTTCGTCGAGGAGGCGCGCATGCTTCGCGAGCTCCGCCACGACGCAATCGTGCAATACGACGGCCTCTTCCAGGACGAGAGCGGTCGCGTCTACCTCGTCATGGAGTTCGCCGAGGGCGACAAGCTGTCCGACGCGATCGCACGACGGGGCGCGCTTCCGGAGGACGAGGTCCGCAAGCTCCACGGCCGTCTGGCGCGGGGTCTCGCGGCGGCACACGCCCGCGGCATCGTTCACCGCGACGTCTCGCCCGACAACATCATCCTTCCCGAAGGACGCGCGGACGCCGCGAAGCTGATCGACTTCGGCATCGCCAGCGCCGGCGGCGACGGCGCGGCGGGGGAGTCGTTCAGCGGCAAGCTCACGTTCGCCTCGCCCGAGCAGCTCGCCAGCGCCGACGTCGGTTCTGCCTCCGACGTCTACAGCCTCGGCCTCGTGCTCGCGGCCGCCGCCACGGGAAAGCCCCTCGCGATGGGAGCGACGAAGTCGGATGCGATCGCTGCACGACGACGCGTGCCGCGTCTTCCCCGCGCCATCCCGCGGCGCCTTCGCCGCGAGCTCCGCGGGCTCCTCGCGCCGAAGGCCGGCGAGCGGCCCTCCGCCGCCGAGCTCGTGAAGCGCGACCTCGTGCGCATGCAGGAGCAGGCCGCCGGTGGATCGCGGAGCGGCGTTCTCGTTCCCATCGTCGTCCTCGGGATCGCGGTCGTCGTCGTGTGGATATGGAGCGTGGTTGCGGGGAAGAGCCCGCTGGAGCTCTTCGACACGAGCGAGCCCGAACCGGAGATCGCCCGGCGTCCGACGGCCGAGCCGGCGCCTGCCGCGCCGTCGCCGCCGATCGAAGATCGCGTCGCGCGCGAGAAGCCGCCGGAACCAGAGCCGCCTCCGGAATCGGAGCCGCCGCCCGTCGCCGAGGTTCCGGAACGCGTCGAGCAGCCGGAGCGGCGGCCCGCGCGCATCGTGCGCCGGCGACAACCCGTGCAGGAGGAAGATGCCGAATGGGGGCCGATCGAGCGTGACGGTGCCGAGCAAACTCGCTGATCGCCCGCGCACGGCGCGCCGTGCGGCCGCCGTTCTCGTCGCGGGTCTCGTCGCAGCCTGCTCGTCGCCGGAGATGCGGCGCATCAACCAGACGATGGCCCGGATCGCGCACGAGACCGGCAATCGTCTCGCCCGAACCGGGGGCAGCAGCGGCGGCGGCGACGCGGAGAGCCAGCTCGTCGACGCCGCCGCTAATTGGGCAACCGTCGCGCTCTCGCAGTACCGCGCGCAGCAGACGCGGAGCGCCGGCGAGGAGGCGAAGGCTCTTCACTACAAGAAATCGCAAGGCACCGTTCTGAAGCTGCGCGACGCGAGCGTCACGCCGACGAAGGCGGCTCCCGGTCAATCGCTGACGTTCGAGATGGAGTACGCGCTCCTGAGCGACGAGAGCGAGGTCACGGTTCAGGAGAACTGGGAGGTGGTGAAACAAGGCAAGGTGCTCGCCGCGACGAAGCCGAACAGCCAGACGCGCGAGCCCGGCGGCTGGCGCACGCGCGCGTCGATCGGCCTGCCGCGCTCCGCGAAGCCGGGGACGTACGTGGTGCGGAATCGCGTCAGCGCCGGCAAGCGCCGCGACGTCCGCGAGACGCGATTCGTCGTCGCTGCCGTCCCGAATCCGGCGACCACGACGGTGGAGATCCCGGCCGAGGTCGTGCGCGATCCCGCGATCGTCGCGGTGCAGGAACGCCTGAAGGAGCTCGGGCACGATCCCGGCACGGTCGACGGGCGGATGAGCGGGGAAACCGTCGCGGCATTGAAGTCGTTTCAGCGCGATTACGGTCTGCCGGTGACCGGCAAAGCGGACAAGGAGACGCGCGCGGCGCTCGGCCTCGATGCGAAATCCTCGCCGTGACCATGCACTGCGAGAGCTGCGCTCAGGAGTATCCGGCCGACAAGAAGTTCTGCCGGCGTTGCGGCGACGTGCTCGTGGCGAAGGAAGGATCGACCGGCGCTCCGGCATTGCCGAGCTGCGCGAACTGCCGTGCCACGGTGGCGCCGGAAGATGCGTTCTGCCCGTCGTGCGGCGCCGGAATTGGAGCGTCCGTCGCACAGCCCGCCACGCCTGCCGCTCCCACCCCGCCGCCGCCGGGCGGCGTGTCCGGCGCTCCGGTCGACGGTGCGTCTGCCCGCACCGTCCGGCCCACGCCCCCCGCTCGCGGCGGGGAGACGCTACACTGCCCGGCGTGCGGCGCCACCGTCTCCGTCGGCGACCACGTCTGTGAGCTCTGCGGCGCGAGCCTCGCCGGCGTAGTCCCGGCCGCACCCAAGGTCGCCGGTCCGTCGCCCGCGCCGCATCCGCCGCCACCCGCCGGGGCGCGCACGGCGCGATCCGCCGGGCTGACGCCGGAAGAGATGTTCGCCGTCGAGCAAGCGGTTCAGCAGCGCAGAAGCGCGCGGCGGCGATCGATCCTGCTCGGCGGCGCGACCGCGATCATCGTCGCGCTCGGGCTTGCGATCGGAGGCGGCGCGCTTCGCACGACGACGACCGGAAGCGGGCCGGCGGCGCCCGCGCCCACGGTTCCCGTGCGCGTCGTTCCCGGCGGCAACGTGGCGATCGCGGACGAGCTCGGGATCCGCATCGTCGGCGCGGGTGCCGGCAATTCCCAACGTTCGACGGAAACGATCCGCAAGATCGTCGAAGGCCATCTCGGCGAGCTCGCGAAGCCGTACGACGATCTCGTGAAGGGCGGCGAAACCTCGGAAGGAGCCGTCATCCTGCACATGACCGTCGCCGCGGACGGCCACGTCGTGTACGTGCGGCCGACGCCGGCGGGTCTCGACTCGCTTCCGCTCCTCCGATCGATCCAGCAAGCCGTCGGCGCGTGGAAGCTGCCGCCGATCGCCTCGGGGCTCACGAGCATCCACTATCCGCTCGTCTTTTACCGGCGCGGCACCGACCCGCACGATCTCGTGGCACGGATGGCGGCGTCTTCGGTGGAAACGAGCGGCGGAGAGCTCGCACCGGAGGACTAATTGGTCGTCATGCTTCACCGACCGCCGCGCCGTCTCTTTGCCCCCTCTCCCTTTCAGGAGGCGCGTTGCGAACTGGTGAGCAACATCCTGCGCCCCCGAGCATCCACTCGCGAGGGCGAGGGCCGGGGTGAGGGTCACCGACGCAGCTCACCTCCGGCGCGCGGTGCTTCTTCGGACGCCGTTCGTGCCTGACGATCGCCTGCAGCCGAGCCGTCCGGAGCTCGAGCGCGCGCCGGAGCGCTCCCGCGAGCTCGACGGCGACATCGTCTCGGCGCGAATTCCGCCGCCCGGCGGCCGCGGCACTCCGCCGGGCCCGCCGCCCGCGGAGCCGCCGAGCGCGCCGCGTGTCACGTGGCGCCGTTTCCGCGCCGGGGCGCTCGCCGTGCTCGCCTTTGCATCGATCCTGCTCGTTTCCGGGCTCGACCGCCGCGTCGTCTCTCCACCGCCCGCGCCGCCCGCGACCCAGGAGGTCGTGAACGACGAGATCGTCGTCGATTTCGAGGACTCCGTCACCGACGAGCAGATCGCCGCGCTCGGCGCGTCGCTCGGCATCCAGCTACGCTACAACAGTCCGCATTCCGTCGGCTGGAAAGGAATGGTCGCGACGGTGCCGCCGCAGGCGCGACAGGCGGTGCTGACCGGTCTCCGCGCCAGCCCGCTGGTCGAGGCCGCCGGGCCGCAGACGCGCTACCATCTCCACTGGGACGGCTCGACGCCGCCGAACGATCCCGGCTACTCGCAGCAATGGCACTTCGGCGCGATCGGCATGGAATCGGCGTGGAAGGTCACGCGCGGCAAGGGCGCCATCGTCGCGGTCATCGATTCCGGCGTCGCTTCGGAGAACTTCGGCTTCTGGCGGCGCGCGCAGGATCTGCAGGAGACTCAGTTCGTTGCCGGGTACGACTTCGTCAATCAGGACGAGCATCCCGAAGACGACGTGAGCCACGGGACGCACGTGACCGGCACGATCGCGGAATCCACCGGCAACGGGGTGCTCGGCGCCGGCATCGCTCCGGAAGCCGCGATCATGCCGCTCAAGGCGCTCGACGCGAATGGCGGCTCGGACTCGAACATCTCCGACGCGATCCACTACGCGGCGGATCACGGTGCGAACGTCATCAACATGAGCATCGGCGGGCCGACCGCCGAGCCGGTGCTGCAAGCGGCGCTCGCCTATGCGCACCAGAAAGGCGTCACGATCGTCTGCTCCGCCGGAAACGACGCGCTCGAGAACGGCCCGAACCACGTGAAGTACCCGGCGCACTTCGCGGAGTGCATCACCGTGTCCGCGGTGGGGCCGCAGGGGACGCGCAGCCCGTACTCCGACTACGGAGACGAGGTCGACATCGCGGCTCCCGGCGGCGACACCACGAACGGTGCGGGCGGCGCCGTGTGGCAGGACACGATCATGCTCACGCGCCGAGGTCTCGCGGAGGGGCTCGCGCCCAAGGAGGGGACGTCGATGGCGGCGCCGCACGTGACCGGCGTCGCGGCGCTGCTGGTCTCGCTCGGCGTGAAAGATCCGGACGAGATCCGCTCGATCCTGCGGCGGACGGCGAAGCCGAGAGCGCCGGCGGCCGAGTACGGCGCGGGACTGCTCGACGCAGCGGCGGCGGTCGATTCCGCGAGCCATAGCGGGCGTCAGATGACCAAGCGCTGGTGGCTCGTCGGCCTGATCGCCGTCGTGGCGCTCGGCATCGCGTTCTTCCGCTGGAAGGATCTCGGCGAGAACGCGACGCTGCTCGAGGTTCTCGTACCTCTCGCGATCGGGGTCTGTTTGCCCGACGTGGTCGAGCGGATCGCCGGGTTCGGCTCGCTGTGGAACATGCTCGGGCACAGCGTTCTCGTTCCGCTCGCGTGGCTGCAGCTCCGGCGCAACGACACGGCGGCCCTCCGCCGCGCGCTCGCGGTGACGGTCGGCCTCGTGGTCCACCTCGCGATGGATGCGCAGTCGGGCACGAGCCCGTTCGCGGTGCTGCCCCCGTGGCGCGCGACGGTCTGGATGGTCGCGAATGCGGCGGTCGGATGCGCGCTGATCGCGTTCGCGTTCGAGGAGCGCCGCGCGTCACATGCCGCGGCGGCGGCGGGCGCCGGCCCTTCCGCGCTCGCCGCACGAGCGGTCTGCGCTCTTCTCGTGCTGCTCGCGAGCGCTACGCGCGCTCACGCGCAACCCGGGGACGTCTTCTCGAGCGGCTCGGGTCGCAGCGGCGGAACCGGGGGTCGCTCGACGGACACGACCGGATCCCAAACCATTCACGACGGCGAGCCCGACACGTCACGGCCCGGCGGGACCCACGGACGATCGAGCGGCCGCACGCGGAACCAGAATCCAGGGAACCTGCCTCCGCCTCCCGGCGGAGGGTCGGCCGGCAAACGCGTTCCCGCGCCGCGCCGGCAGTCGCCGATACCGTCGTGGCAGCAAAATCCCAGCATCCCCTGCAGCAACGACGCGTCGAACCCCGAGGAGGTGCCCGCAGAGATCCGCAACCAGCAGGAGATGATCCGACTCGTCTGGAAGCGTTACGGCACCGGCAAGTCGATCGGCATCTTCCGCGTCACGAACATGCCGAACACCTGCCTGGTCATCCTCGCCGGTACGGAGCCATTGAAGCCGCTGATCCAGAACACTCATTTCCTCGAGGACCTGAAGGCCGGGCTCAGTCTGGGCGATCCCTTTCGCGACTCGATCCTGCGCGCGCTCGGGAGCTCGCGCGGCCAGAGCGTCTGCCCGCGAGGCAGCCGACTGATCCTCGCCGGCCACAGCCTCGGCGGGATGGAGGGGCAGCTCGTCGCCACCGATCCGCGCCTCCGCGAAGCGGGGTACTCGGCGATGTCGGTGATCACGTTCGGGGCGCCGAAGGTCGCCGACGAGGCATACGAGACCGATGACGACGGAAAGATCGTCCGGCTCACGCTGTACCGGCGGTTCAGCGCGATCGGTGATTCGATTCCGGAATCGACGCGCGCTCTCGATTTCGTCCGCCACTACCAGGATGCGGGCAGCACGTTCGTCGACGACCGCCCGCCGCGGGACCGCGACGCTGCGCTCCGCTTCGCGACCGAGGATCTGGAGGACCTGAAGAAGGATCCCGTCGGCTTGCTCACGTTCCTCGCGGCGGGAGTTCCCGCGCACATGAGCTATCCCTGCATCGCCGAGCTCGCGCAGTACGACGGCCTCGGCGTCCGGAGGACGGCCCCCGTCACGCTGCGCCTCGGTCGCGAGGCATACTTCTTCAGCCCTCGGGTGGTGCACCTGACGGATTGACGACCCGAGAGGCACTGCGCCACCCGGCGCGGCAGAGACACGCGGTGGCTCGACCGACCGCGGACGCGACATCGGTCAGGCCGGCGTTCTCGGCTCGGATCGACCTTCAAGCAGGAGCGAGCTGTCGCTGAAGCGTGGCAAGGTCGAAGTACACGGTTTCGTTCACGAGGCGATCCGCTTCGAAGTCGAAGACGCATGCCACGCGGAGATCCATTCGGCGCCCGTGGGGCTCGATACCTGCCCATTCTTGCCGATGGCTCCCGGTCATGCGGGCTTCCACGATCACGGCATCGTCGGCGTGATGCGTGACGACGGGTTCGAAATGGAAATCTGGGAAGGCCCGGACCAAACCGGCGACCAGGCTGCGTACGGCTTCCTCGCCGTCGGTGACGCTACCCATTGCGATGACGTGGTACCGGGGACGGTGAAAGCTGGCGATCATGCCGTCGAGATCGCCGGTGTTCTCCGCATCGATGTGCCGGCGAACGACGGCTTCCCGCCGTTCGCGAAGATGGGGACTCGGCGATTGGGTCATGTCACTCCTCGACTCCTCGCACTGGCTACCGATGCCGGGTAAGCGACCGCCGGCGATCGGCGGGGCAGGCCGCGGCGCCGCTGGTCACCGCGGAGCCGGCGAGCTCGGGGCCTCGAACCATCACCACCACCTCCGCACGGGCGAAGGATGGCACGACGGCATCGATGTTTTCTACAGCCTGGTTCCGGGGCTACGCAGGAGATGGAGACAGCTCGGGTTGGCCGAGCAGCTGCCTGAGGGTCGCCAGTAGCTCATCGTCATTCCACGGCTTCTGTAGGTAAGCCTTGGCCCCCGCCTCGAGGGCACGTTCCTTGTTCGCTTGAGGATCGCGAGCGGACACCACGAGGACAGGGATCACGGAGAGATACATGTTCGCCCGGAAGGCCTCCAAGACGACGAAGCCGTCGCCGCCGGGCAGACCGAGGTCCAGAACGACCACATCCGGCTGCTGGCTACGAGCTTCGCTCACGGCGGAGGAAGAGTCCGCCGCGAACGCCGTATCGTAGTGGTTCGCCTCGAGAAGGACGCGATACCCCAGACGCACATCGGCGTCGTCCTCGACGATCAGGACCTTTTGATTACCCATGCTGGACGCCCTCCGAGCTGACGTGAGATCTGATCGATGCTTCGAGATTCCTGGCCATCGTTGCCACGATGCTTTCCACGGAGGCGCCACCGTTTCCCGCAGACGGCTCGAGCATGCTGTAGGAAACCGATAGCGACAGCGCCGTTTGCTTGAGCTCGAGGAGGCGCTCGAATTGTCCGCGAATCCTGTTGGTGAGCACGGTGGCGCCGGCTTCATCCGCAAACGCCGCGACGAACAAGCGTTCTCCGTCGGTTCCGGAGCTCGACGTCGGCAGCACGACGTCCACCCCACCCCGTAAACAGCGTTGGAGGAGGCTGCGGGCTTCCCGCGACCACTCCTCTCTGGATTCGCTGGTGGGCCAAGGGCGGCGCAAGTGCGTCTCGACCGTGACGAGGGCGACCGATTCGGCCGGCCACTTGTCGTTCTTGAGCAGTGGAGAAATCGAGCTGTTCAGGGAGAACACCGGGAGCGTGAACGAAAAGGTGCTGCCCTTCTGCGGCTGACCCTTGGCCCAGATTCGGCCGCCCTGTCGGGTCACCAATTCCTTGCAGATGTACAGACCCAGGCCCAAGCCCTTGCGGCTCGTCTGGATGCGCTCCGACACTTGGAAGAGGCGCTCGAAAAGTCTCTCGGCGATCTCCGAGGTGATCCCGCATCCCGTGTCCGACACTTCGACGAGCAGGAACCGGAGATCCTCCGGCAGCGGCCGAGCTCGAACCACCACCGCGCCGGCTTCGGGCGTGAACTTGATCGCGTTATCGAGCAGGATGATCAGTATCTGCCGAAGCCGAGTCTGGTCGGCGTGGGCTCTGGGCAGGTCTGCAGGCAGCTCGCACGAAAGAGTGACCCCTTTGGCGCGGGCGGTCCCCTGGAGCGTGTTGAAGGTGTCCGCCACGGCATTCGCCACGGACACACTCTCCGCTTCCACGGTGAGCTTCCCGGTCCCGAGACGAGTGACTTCGAGCAAGTCGTCGATCATCGACTGCAGCTGTTGAATGTTCCTGAGAACGATCTCCTCGTATTCGCGTTGCTCTTTGTTCAATTCCCCGGCCAGTCCACCCAGGAGAATCGTCGTGAATTGCTTGATCGCGGTGAGCGGCGAGCGAAGCTCGTGAGAGACGTGCGACAAGAACTCGTCCTTGAAGCGCATCTCGTCTTCACGGACGTGCTCCAGCGCCTCCTCCGCCTGCTTGCGCTCGGTGACGTCCATGTCGACCCCGATGACCCCCCGGACGTCTCCGCGCTCGTCGAGAATCACCCTCTCGACTGCAGAAATCCTCCGCAGGGAGCCGTTCGGCAGCAGGATGCGGTACTCCGCAGATCCTTGTCCCTTCTCGGCGATTGCTTTCCGCAGTGTCGCCTCCACTGCCGGCAGATCCTCGGCGCAGACCGCCGCGGACCATTCGTCGTACGGCACCCGAGGGCCAGGCGCACGACCGTAGATGTCGCACATCGTGGCATCCCAGGTCAGCACATTGCTGGCCAGGTCCCACTCCCAGACGCCCACCTTCGCAACGGCGGTCGCCAGCGACAGGCGTTCGGACAACAATCGAAGCTCCGAGGCTTGCTGCTCCAGGGCCTTCGTCTGTGCGACCAGGTCGGCCGTGCGCGAGGCTACCTCGATCTCCAGCCTCTGGCTGTACCTGTCGTAATGGTCGGCGTAGGCCTTGAGGCGCAACAGGTTCCTCACCCGCACGCACAGCTCGGCACGATCCACGGGTTTGGTGAGAAAATCCTCGGCTCCGGCACTCAGCCCGAGCAGCCTGGCGTTGCGATCGTCCAGGGCCGTGACCATGATCACAGGAATCTTCTTGGTTGCGAGATTGCCCTTGATCCTCTCCGCCACCTGGTAACCGTCCATCCCCGGCATCATCACGTCCAGGAGGATCAGATCGGGCGGCTGCCGCGCCACCATGGCGAGCGCTTCTTCGCCGCTGGTGGCGGTCACGAGATCAAAGCGCTCCGGCGCGAGCATGACCTCCAGCAACTGAATGTTATGGCGTTCATCATCGACGATCAGAACGCGTGCTGGGTGGTCGGCGATGTCGGGGCCCGGGATCATGTTCGCACCTATCACTTTCGTCTTACGCTGGTGCCGCCGCGAGTGTCGCCGCGACGACCGCGAGAAATTCCTGATACCGCATGGGTTTCGCGATGTAGCCATCGCACCCCGCGGCTCGAATGCGCTCTTCGTCGCCCTTCATCGCCAGCGCGGTGAGCGCGATCACCGGGATGGCGCGTGTCGCAGCGTCCTGCTTGAGCAGGGCGGTGGCTTCGAGTCCGTCCATGCCCGGAAGTTGGATATCCATCAGGATCAAGCTCGGTTGCTCGTCGCGTGCGAGGGTCAGGCCCGCCTCTGCGCTGGTGGTGCTGAGCACGTCGTGGCCCGCCGACTGCAGCAGGAACACGGCCAACTTCATGTTGGCGACGTTGTCCTCGACGATGAGAACTTTAGCCATCAGGCGGCCTCGAGGCGACCAGACATGGCGCGCCGCACTTCGGCGATGAAGCGTTGGTCGAACTCGGCCTTGTCCATGATCGCCGTCACATAGCCACCGAGATGGGCGCGGTCCTCGGAGGTGATCCGCTTGGCGGTAACCACCAGGATCGGAATCCGGGCTGTGTCGGAATGCAGTTTGAGTGCTTCCACCACGTCGAATCCATTCATGTCCGGCATCATCAGGTCGAGGACGATCAAGTCCGGCAGCTCCCGCCGCGCGATCTCGATCGCCTCACGGCCGCCGTACGCGCGCAGTACGGTACTCGCCAACCCCATGACGCGAATGGCGATCAACTCCACTGCTTTGGGATCATCGTCGACGACCAAGACCTTCAGCATGTGTCCCTGTGAGGCAGGAAGCAGGCCAAGATCCACGAGCGCCTCGTACAACTGCTGGCGGGAGATGGGCTTTTGCATGACTGCCGCCGCACCGAGTGCGAAGCCCTTGTTGCGGTCGGAAGCGATCGAGATGATCACGACTGGTATGCGCCGCAGGTCCGGCAGCTGCTTGAGACGACCGAGGAATTCCCAGCCATCCATGTCGGGCAGCATGATGTCCAGCGTGATCAGAGCCAACGGCTGTTCCACCGCGAGGACGAGCGCGGCCTCGGCGGAGGCGGCGTGCAGCACCGTGAAGCCCTCCGCCTCGAGCTGCACACGGATCAGGTCAGCGGACTTGAGGTCGTCTTCCACGACCAGGGCGGTACGCGTGCCCTCCGCCGTCGCGAGGCGTGGGGCGGACGGCGCCGTGGCCGTGAACGCCCCTTCTTCCGCCGCCCGGAAGGGCAGCCAGACCGTGAAGGAGCAGCCGCGGCCCACGGCACTTTCCACCGCAACCGTGCCGCCGTGGAGCTCAGCGAGGAGCTTGACCATGGCCAAACCCAGTCCCGTGCCTTCGAATTTCCGCCCCAGGCCACTGTCGATCTGAGTGAAGGGCGTGAACAGCTGCTCGAGCCCCTCCGGCGAGATGCCGATGCCATTGTCGCTGACGGTGATCTCGAGAAATTCCGCGAAATCGTTGCCGGCCAATGGGAAGCTCCGGCCGGTCGAGGAGCCGGATTGCCGGCCGACTGCGATGCGTGGGACGCGGCCGGCGCGCAGGCTCACCTCGCCGCGCTCCAGCGTGAACTTGACCGCATTGGAGAGCAGGTTGTAGACGATCTGCTTGACCTTGCGCGCGTCGACCTGAATCGAGCCCAGATCCTCGGCGCCATTCGTGACCAGGCGGATGTGGCGGATGGCGGCTTTCTGCCTGATCATGGACAGACTGTCCACGAGCAACGAAGACACCTGCACCGGCTCCAGGTCGAGCATCATCTTCCCGGCTTCCACCTTGGAAAGATCGAGGATGTCGTTGATCAGCGACAGCAGATGCTTACCGCTGCCGAAGATATCCCCGATGAACCCTCGCTGTTGGTCGGTCAGGTCGCCCATCAGGCCGTCCCTGAGCACCTCGGAGAAACCGATGATCGCATTCAGCGGCGTCCTCAGCTCGTGGGACATGTTCGCGAGGAACTCGGACTTCATCCGGCTCGCGTCTTCCTTCTGCTGCAGCGTTTGC
>JAXDLK010000083.1:0-4046 GCA_034666665.1 Candidatus Binatota bacterium | reverse complement strand
GACGGGTCGCAGACGCGGAGCTTCTGCTACGTGTCGGACCTGGTCGAAGGGATCGTGCGGCTTCTCGCTTCGGCTCGCAACGAGCCGGTGAACGTCGGCAACCCGACGGAGATGACGGTTCTCCAGTTCGCCGAGACGATCCGGCGGCTGATCGGCAGCTCGAGCCGGATCGTTCACAAGCCGCTGCCCGTGGACGACCCCAAAGTGCGCCAGCCGGACATCACGCTCGCGCGACAGCTCCTCGGCTGGGAACCGAAGGTCTCGCTCGAGCAGGGGCTCCGCTTGACGATCGAGTACTTCCGCGGGACGGCGCCCGCGTGAAGATCCTCGTCACCGGCGGCGCGGGCTTCATCGGCTCGCACGTGGTCGACGCGTTCGTCGGGCGGGGTCACGAGGTGGTGATCGTCGACGACCTCTCGACCGGGAAACGCGAGAACCTGAATCCGAAGGCGCGCTTCCACCATCTCGACGTGCGCTCACCCGAGCTCGCCGCGGTGGTCCGCTCCGAGCGGCCGGAGGTGATCAGCCACCACGCGGCACAGATGGACGTGCGGCGCTCGGTCGCCGATCCGATCTTCGACGCCGAGGTGAACGTCCTCGGCACGATCCGCTTGCTGGAAGCGGCGCGCGCGGCCGGCGTCGAGCGCGTGCTCTTCGTGTCCTCGGGCGGCGCGGCCTACGGCGAGCAGGAGCGGTTTCCTGCCGCCGAGGATCATCCGACGAATCCCGTCAGTCCCTACGGCGTCAGCAAGCGCACCGGCGAGCACTACCTCTTCTACTATCATTCGGTTCACGGGCTGCCGTACGTCGCGCTCCGCTACGCGAACGTCTACGGGCCGCGACAGGACCCGCACGGCGAGGCCGGCGTGGTGGCGATCTTCAGCCTGAAGCTGCTCCGCGGCGAGGCGCCGATCATCAACGGCGACGGACTGCAGACCCGCGACTACGTGTTCGTCCGCGACGTCGTCGCCGCGAACCTGAGGGCGCTCGACAGCCGCTTCGTCGGGCCGGTGAACGTCGGCACCGGCCGCGAGACCGACGTGAACACCCTGGCCGCTCATCTGGTCCGGCTCTCGGGTGCCGCGGTCGAGCCCGCGCATGTGCCGGCGAAGGCGGGCGAGCAGCGCCGGAGCGTCCTCGACGTCTCGCTGGCGAAGCGCGAGCTCGGCTGGGCCCCCGAGGTCCGGTTCGAGCAGGGATTGCAGCTCACGTTCGAATGGTTCCGGACGCGCGGCTCGTGACGGCCCCGCGGAACATTCGCAACTTCTCGATCATCGCCCATATCGACCACGGGAAGTCGACGCTCGCGGACCGCCTGCTCGAGACGACCGGCGCGGTCACCGAGCGCGAGCGCGTGGCGCAGTTCCTCGACGGAATGGACATCGAGCGCGAGCGGGGAATCACCATCAAGGCGAGCGCGGTGCGCCTCTCCTACACCGCGGCGGACCGGCAGATCTACGAGCTCAACCTGATCGACACTCCGGGCCACGTGGACTTCGCCTACGAGGTGTCGCGGAGCCTCGCCGCCTGCGAGGGGGCGCTGCTCGTCATCGACGCGACCCAAGGAGTCGAGGCACAGACCGTCGCCAACGTCTATCTCGCGCTCGATCACGACCTGGCGGTGTTGCCGGTCATCAACAAGATCGACTTGCCGAGCGCCGACGTCGAGGGGACGAAGCGCCAGCTCGAGGAGGTGATCGGCATCGACTCCTCGACGGCGATCGCCACCAGCGCCAAGGAGGGCGTCGGCATCGACGAAGTTCTCGAGGCGATCGTGCGCGACATCCCGCCGCCGCCCGGCGACCCGGCGAAGCCGCTCGCGGCGCTGATCTTCGACAGCTGGTTCGATCCGTTCCACGGGGCGGTGATGATGATCCGCGTCATGGACGGCGTGATCCGCAAGGGCATGCGCATCCGCCTGATGTCGACCGGCCGCGAGTTCGAGGTGGCCCGCGTCGGCGCCTTCGCGCCGAAGCCGACCGAGCTCGGCGAGCTCGCCGCGGGCGAGGTGGGCTTCCTGATGGCGGGCATCAAGGCGGTCGACGAGACGCGGATCGGCGACACCGTCACCGATGCCTCGCGGCCCGCGGCGCAGTCGCTGGCGGGCTTCAAGCAAGTGAAGCCGATGGTCTTCGCCGGCCTCTATCCGTCCGACACGGTGCAGTACGAGATGCTGCGCGACGCGCTCGAGAAGCTCCGCATGAACGACTCCTCGTTCAGCTACGAGCCCGAGACGTCGCTCGCGCTCGGCTTCGGTTTCCGCTGCGGCTTCCTCGGCCTCCTCCACATGGAGATCGTCCAGGAACGGCTCGAGCGCGAGTACGCGCTGTCGCTGATCACCACGGCGCCCACGGTCTCGTTCCGCGTGCATACCACCCGGGCGGAGGTGCTGACGGTCGAGAGCCCCGCGAAGCTGCCGCCGATCCAGGAGATCGACCGCATCGAGGAACCGTACATCCTCGCGTCGATCCACATGCCGAGCGACTACATCGGCGGCGTCTTCGCGCTCTGCGAGGAGAAGCGCGGCAAGCAGCGCGAGCTCCGCTACATGTCGGAGAGCCGCGTCGTCCTCGAATACGAGCTGCCGCTCAGCGAGATCGTGCTCGACTTCTACGACCGGCTGAAGTCGGTGAGCAAAGGCTACGCGTCGATGGAGTACGAGTTCCTCGAGCTCCGCCGGAGCGAGCTGGTGAAGCTCGACATCCGCATCAACGACGAGATCGTCGATGCGCTGTCGATCATCGTGCATCGGGACAAGGCGTATCTCCGCGGGCGCGATCTGGCGCAGAAGATGAAGGAAGTGATCCCGCGCCAGATGTTCGAGGTCGTCATCCAGGCTTCGATCGGCAGCAAGGTGATCGCCCGGGAAACCGTGCGGGCGCTGCGGAAGAACGTCACCGCGAAGTGTTACGGCGGCGACATCACGCGGAAGCGGAAGCTCCTCGAGAAGCAGAAGGAAGGCAAGCGGCGGATGAAACAGGTCGGCAAGGTGGAGATCCCGCAGGAAGCTTTCCTCGCCCTCCTCAAGGTCGAGGGTTGAGCCGCGCCGACGCGGAATCACCCTTACCTGTGAGGAACGAATCCTCTAAGATCCCGCGATCGATGCAAACGGACGTCGACGGAGCCGACCCGGCGGTGGCGAAGGAACTCGAGGATCGGAGGGCAGCGGAGCGTACCGCTGCGGCGCGGAAGGTCGCGGAGCGCCGCGTCGCGAAGTCCGTCGTCCGCGAGTGGGTCGAGGCGCTGAGCGTCGCCTTGTTGCTCGCGCTCTTCATCCGCACGTTCGTCGTTCAGGCGTTCAAGATCCCATCGGGCTCGATGCTGCCGACGCTGCAGATCGGCGACCACATCCTGGTGAACAAGTTCGCCTACGGTGTCCGGGTGCCGTTCCTGCAGCACCCGGTGATCGACGTCGGGCGCCCGCGGGCCGGCGACGTCGTCGTCTTCATCTATCCCGAGGACCCGCAGAAGGACTTCATCAAGCGCGTCGTCGCCGTCGCGGGCGACGTCGTCGAGGTCCGCAGCAAGCACCTCTACGTGAACGACCGTCAGGTCGACGATCCCCACGCGCACTTCGTCGAAGGGGTGAACGGCCGCGGCCTTTCGCCGCGCGACAACTACGGCCCCTATACCGTACCGCCGGGTTCCGTGTTCGTCATGGGCGACAACCGCGACCGCAGCTACGACAGCCGCTTCTGGGGGCCCGTCCCGCTCGATCAGCTGAAGGGCAAGGCGTTTCTCATCTACTGGTCGTGGGACGGCGACGATCGCTGGGTCCGCTGGGAACGGATCGGCGATCTGATCTACTGAAGCGAGGTCGCCCTCACCCGGCGCTTACGTGCAAACCCTCTCCCTGGAAGGGAGAGGGTTTGACAGAGGCGCTACGCGCTCTTTCTGATCCCTGTCCGGGAAGGGGGAGGTTTCAGCAGAGGCGCTGTCCGTTCCTTCCGATCCCCTCTCCCTTCCAGGGAGAGGGGAGGCGAGGGTCTCCGAGCAATGGTGGGCGCAGTCTTACGGCGCCGTTTACTCCTAGGGCGCTTCCCACA
>JAXDLK010000082.1:0-20556 GCA_034666665.1 Candidatus Binatota bacterium | reverse complement strand
TGGCCCTCTTCAATTGCTCCGCTAAACTGCCCGCCAAGTATGCGAACAAGAAGAAAAACACATCAGACGCCAAAACGATAAACAACTGGGCAGTCCCACTGTAATCGTGCGCCCAAATGTAAACATACCGCGGAACGATACTGAAATATTCCGCGGCGACTAGGCCGTCAAAACACACAGCGGATGCTCCCGCGACCACGAATGATGCTCGTTCGGAGAGAAACACTGCGGACGTCAGGATCATTATCATGTACCCAACTGAGCCATACGGCAGTTCTACTCCTCCCAACACGTGAAGAACCGCCGTTACGGCGAGCAAATCTACGAGCCAATGGCCGTAAAAATGCCTCAGCGGAAATGCTGCCCACTTTCCGATTAGCCACAACGGCGCGTTCAGAGACGCCAGGCCAATTAGGATCAGTATTGCGCACAGAAAATGCGGACGGACGTCGGGGGGTGCTAGGTAAGCGTTAAGAGCGAACACCGCCCCAAACACTGCGCACACTACCGCGCGAATCAGCAGACCGGTGACGTACTTAAGCCGCCGCTCGGAGAAGGTCTCAAAATCCATTCCTTACTTCCCCAGCTGCACGTAACTGAGCAGATCGGATTCGAGCGATGCCAAAGCACATGTGAGGTCTTGGCTCATCTCTTTCACAGATCTGTCGGTTGACTCGAGTGGCGACCCGAAAGCTAGATGGATAGTAGCCTGTGGGAGGGGAAAGCTCATCTTAATTTTCCGAAAGACCTTCACAGTGCGATCGGCATACAGCGCTACCGGTAACATCCGTGCCGTAAGTGTTCGAGCTAGGCGAGGCAGCGCAGCACCAACGGTGCGATAGGGGCCGTGGCTGTCAACCGCCACTGCGATATTCGGCGCATCTGATAGGATGCCCCTAATGTCCTGGAGTCGTTCGTCCTCCCGATTGAACCGCAGCAAGCGTAGCTTTAGGCCCAATCTTCCGAAAAGCGCTTGGGTCGTGCGACCACCGACCGAATCATCAGCGATCGCTTCGAACGTACGGCCAAGCGCGTGTACACAAGGGTCTGCGAGGTATGAGGCGACCAGCAGCATTGAATGCGCGTTCCAGAACGGTAGGATAAGGGGGCCGCGCGTGAGCAGGCTTTCGACAACGGCTTGCAGCTGGCGTGCGTCCGCGGGGTGAACGCCGGAATGCGTTGGCAAGTATACGCAAACGGTCGCACTGCGGGCGACCGCTCTAAAGTAGGCCGAGAGGGCGTACGAGACAATCGCTGCTGAGCGGGGTATGCGCGCGGCATTCACGTCATGGGGCGAGCTTGCAGATCATTTGACGCAGGTCATTGATGGAATCAACCTGCACAAGGTCGCTTGGCTCCAACGAAATCTGAAGAAGTGATTCTATGGCAAAGATTATGTTGACAGCTGCGACTGAATCGAGGCCATAGTCTCTGCGGAGCGATGCGTCATCGTTGAGCGAAGCGCCGTCAAGTTCGAGTTCATCAGCAATGACGCGTCGAGCGATCCTCATGACCTCTTCAGCTTTCATAATGTCGTAACGCGAGCACCCCGTTGCGGGAGCCGAAGCCGAATGTTGGGGCCAATGCGACGTGGACCTCAGCTCGACGAGCGTGATTGGGCACGAGGTCGAGGCCAGACAACAAGTCCTCTTCCATCAGGTTTATCGTCGGCGGGATGCACCCGGTCTGCAGCGTCTGCACACACCCGATGAGCTCGAGCACTCCGGACGCGCCCATGGTATGGCCGATCATCGACTTGACGGCGCTGATCGGCACCAATGGAGCGCGTTCTCCGAACACGCGGTTGATGATCTCGATCTCGATCGGATCGTTGGGGCGGGAGCCGATCGCATGGGCGCTGACGTAGTCGACCGTTGCCGGATCGATGGAACCTGCCGCCAACGCCTGGTGAATCGCCCGCGCACCTTCGTCGCCCGTGGGGAGGGGCGAGAACGAATGGAATCCATCGGACGTCGCGCCGTATCCGGCGAGCTCGGCAAAGATGGGAGCACCGCGCTCGCGAGCGGCGTCCTCGGCCTCCAGGATGCAGATCCCAGCGCCCTCACTCATCACGAAGCCGTCGCGGCTGTGCGCAAACGGCCGAGACGCAGCCTCCGGGTGCTCGTTGTGGCGCGACATCACTCCCAGGCGATCGAAGGAAGCGAAGAGTAAGGGTGTGATCGGGGCATCGCTGCCGCCGACGATCGCGCGATCGAGCAACCCGCCCTGGATCTGCAGCCACGCCAGCCCGATGGCGTCGGTGGACGAAGTGCACGCGGTGGAGATGCAGATCGCGGGTCCGCGGATCTCGAGACTGATTCCGAGCTGCGTGGCCACGATCCCGCTGTACGATTGAGCTGGAAAGAGCGGGTGCACCCGGCGGATGCCCTTTTCGAGGAAGATCGCGTGGTTTTCGGCAGCATACTCGAACGTGCCGATCGACGACCCGACGAATACGCCGATGCGGGAGGTGTCCGTCCCCGCGAGCGGCAGACGGGCATGATCGATCGCCATCCGGGCCGCCGCCAGCGCGAGCTGCACGCAACGGGCGCTGCCGGAGATCTCCCGCTGCGACAGGTAGTCCCGCGGCTCGAAACCGCGGACTTGGCCCGCGATGCGTGTGCCGTACGGGGTCGGGTCGAATGCCGTCAGGGGTGTGATCGCGGAGCGCCCGGCAATCAGTCCCTGCCAGAACCGGTCCAGGCCCGGGCCGTATGGGGTGACGCACCCCATGCCCGTGATCGCGACCCGCCGCATCACGCTAGCCGTCTCCCCTCGGCAACCGCCTCCCCCAGACTCAGGTATCCATCCGGAGCAATGGTTGAATTTCGCCAGTCCTTTGGCCATCATTCTGCGGCCGCGAAATTAATGTCAAGCGCGAACCGCGCGGTTGAGCGGCTTACTCGCGTCCCGAGGATCGTCGTACGAACGTTCTGGTGATCGAAGACAACCGCCGGCACGCCGAGCTCATTTCGGACGAGCTTCAAGAGAGCGGCCTCGGAGTCACCGTCGATTGGGCCGCGACCGGCCAAGCGGGCTTCGAACGGCTCGCCACGTCTCCGGTCGATCTGATCCTTCTCGATTATCGTCTGCCGGACATCGACGGGATCGAGTTCATGCGCCGCCTGCGCGCACGCGGATTCACCACACCGGTCGTGATCGTCACGACGGCCGACTCGGTGGAGCTCGCCGTCGAGGCGATGAAGCTCGGCGCCGAGGACTTCGTCCAGAAACAAGAAGGATATCTCGACCTCCTTCCGCTCGTCGTGCGCGAAGCGGTCGAGAGGCAGATGCTCCGTCGCGAAAACGTCCGGTTAGAGCATCAGCTACGGGAGGCGGAACGACTCGCGTCGCTGGGTATCCTGGCGTCCGGTCTCGCGCACAACATCAACAACCGCCTCACGTCGCTGAAGACGTTCTTCGATCTCCTCCCGCACCGCATCAACGACCCGTCCTTCTGCGGCGAGTTTCTCCAGACCTGCCGCGAGGACCTCGACAAGATCGCGCTGCTCGTCCAGGAGCTCACGCGTTATGCGTTCTCGGGGACCCGACCGAGGCCCCCCGAACCGCTGGCGGACCTGATTCAGCGCGCCCTCCGCTACCTCGACGATCACGTGCAGAGAAAGCAGCTGCAGGTAGAGACGACGTTCGCCGACCTTCCGCCCATTCCGCTCGACGTCGAGGGGATGAAACAGCTGTTCATCAATCTCCTCAAGAACGCGATCCAAGCGAGTCCGGTCGGCGGCCAGATCCGTGTCGAGGTGGTGGTCGAAGGCGTTCCGGAGGATGTCGTCGTACGGATCGAGGACCAGGGTCCGGGCTTGCCGCCCGACGTACGCGACAAGATCTTCGACCCCTTCTTCACGACGAAGGAGACCGGACTCGGCATCGGGCTGTACATCTGTCAGAAGATCGTCGCGCTTCACGGCGGACGGATCGATGCCGAGAGCCGTCCTTCAGGCGGAGCCGTTTTCACGGTGCGATTGCCCGTCGAGCGTCCGGAAGAGACGCTCGACACCGCCGCTCTCGTCGCAACGCCGGGCTGACGGGCTCCACGCCCGCAGCGGCTTCCCACCCGCGCCGTCGCGTGCAAAGGTGGCGCTCGATGCCGACGCCGCAAGACATTCTCGACTGCCTGCGAAAGGTACCCTACCCGGGGTACAGCCGCGACGTCGTCTCCTTCGGGATGATCAAGGACATCGAGGTCGCGAGCCAGGGCGTGACGGTGACTCTCGTCGCCACGACCGATGAGGCATCCACCGTAGACGAGATCCGCCGGCGCGTCACCGAAGCGGTGCGCGCGATGGGCGTCGCCGAAGTCAGCATCGCCGTCGAAGAACCTCCACGTGCCGGCCTGGCAGCAGTCCGTCCCAAGGCGAAAGTCGGCGAGGTCCGAAAGATCATCGCCGTCGCCAGCGGAAAGGGCGGTGTCGGCAAGTCGACGGTCGCCGTGAATCTCGCGCTCGCGCTTCAGAGTCTCGGGCGCGACGTCGGCCTTCTCGATGCCGACGTATACGGTCCGAGCATTCCGGTGATGCTCGGCCTCCACGAACGACCGCGCGCCGACGAGCAGAAGCGCATCGAGCCGCTGATCCGCTACGGCCTGCGCGTGATCTCGATGGGTCTCTTCGTCGAAGAGGGGAAACCGATCATCTGGCGTGGACCGATGGTGACGAAGCTGCTCGTCGAGTTCGTGCGAAACGTCCTGTGGGGAAATCTCGACTATCTGGTGCTCGACCTGCCGCCAGGCACCGGAGACGCTCAGCTCACGATCTGCCAGCAGGTGCCGCTCGCGGGCGGCGTGATCGTCACGACACCTCAGGAAGTCGCGCTGCTCGACGTCAGGCGCGGCGTCGCCATGTTTCGCGAGGTCAACGTTCCGATCTTGGGGGTCGTCGACAACATGAGCGTCCACATTTGTCGGAAGTGCGGTCACCACGCGGAGCCTTTCGGGCACGGTGGCAGCGAAGCCATTTCGCGGAAGCTCGACGTTCCTTTTCTCGGATCATTGCCGCTCGATCGAACGCTTCGCGAAGCCGGCGACAGCGGAGTTCCGATCCTCGCCGCAGACGCCGATCACCCCTTGAGCCTCTCCTTCCTGGACATCGCCCGCCGCGTCGAAGCCGAGCTCGAGCGCGCGGCTGCTCCGTCCAAAGGTCCGGCTCACCTTTTCCACTGACGGTCGAAAGGGTCCGCCTCCGAGCCGAGACCCTCGACACGACGGGGAGCGGCGGCGTAGCGGACGAGATCAGAGAAGCAGGAACGGAAGCGCGGCGGCCGCCAACACGGCGCTCAGGAACGTGAACACGACCAGGATCTCGCCGCCTTTATCCACGGTGCTCTTGCTCTCCTCCGGGTCGTCCGCGCTTCCGCCGCGACGGCCGAGCACCTCCACCCCTCCCCACTCCTCTTCTTCCTGCCGTTCCGGACTCGCGCCGTTCTTCCATGCCATCATGCAGGCAGCGGGAACGGTTTGCATGAGCGCCAGCCCGAGAAGAACCGGTGCCAGGTGCACCCGTATTCCCGGTTTCGCCACGCGGCTGTTATATGAATGCGGTCCGGAGCTCGCAAATCGCCGCTCGCCGGCGAAGGGAGGTGGTCGTGGCGAACCTTCAGGAACGGATCCTTCGTGCCGCAAAGCTCGATCCGTCGATCTACGAAGAGGTGGAGGCGGACGAGACGGCGATGGGGCAGGCCACCGCGGTGGTGGTGCTCTCCAGCGTGGCGGCCGGCATCGGCACGATCCCCCAAGGGGGCGTCATCGGGATCCTCATCGGTACTCTCGCTGCGCTCCTCAGTTGGTACGTCTGGGCCTATCTCACCTACTGGATCGGCACGAAGCTGCTGCCCGAAGCGACGACCGAAGCAACGGCCGGTCAGCTGCTGCGTACGCTCGGCTTTGCAAGCGCACCGGGCCTGATTCGCGTGATCGGAATCCTCCCCGGTCTGGCGGAGCTCGTCTTCTTGATCGCAGCGGTGTGGATGTTGATCGCGATGGTCATCGCCGTTCGTCAGGCACTCGACTACACGTCGAGCCTCCGAGCGGTCGGCGTCTGCGCGATCGGCTTCGTCGTGCAGGTGGCGATGCTCGCGATGCTCTTCTCGCTCGTCGGCGGTCCGACTCCGGCCCGCTGAGCCGCAGCAACGACGGCGCCCGCGCGCCGCACTCCGCGTGACCAGCGGCGCCGGGTCGCCGGAGCAGATCGCGACCGCGGACGTCGCGGTGATCCCGCCGATCCCGGGGCACGAGTCGCTCTCGTACGCCGTCCCGCCCGTGTTGGAGCACCGGCTTCGCGAGGGCATGCGCGTCCTCGTACCGCTCGGTCGCCGCCGCGTGACGGGCATCGTGGTCGGCCGCTCGCGGGCGACACCAGCCGTCGACCTCCGGCCGGTGCTCGACGTGCTCGACGACGATCCGCTGCTCTCGAGCGACCTGCTCGAGCTCTGCCGCTTCGCGGCGACGTACTACATGTCGTCGCTCGGCGAGGTGCTGTCGACTGCGGTGCTCGCCGGTCTTCGCGCCGAGAGCCGCCGAACCGTCCGGCTCGCGGCCCACGGCCCGAATACGCGGCTCGGAAGCCTCGAGCAGGAGATCGTTCGCCACCTTCCGCCGGAACGGCCGGTACGGGTGTCGACTCTCGCTCGAATGGTGCGCTCCTCCGGGCTTCATGCGAGCCTGCGAAGCCTGGCGGAGCGAGGAATCGTCGTCCTCGAGGAGGAGCCGCCCGTCGCTGCCGCACGCGCGCGCCTGGAGCGCGTGTACCGTCTCGCACGTCACCCGACCGCCGACGAGCTCGACACGCTGGCCCGGAGAGCCCCGGCGCAGCGCGCAACTCTGGACCGGATCCGCGAAGCCGGCGACCGCGGAGTGTCCTCGGCGGTGCTGCCCGCCGCCGACTCCGCCGTGCGAGCGCTCGCGGTGCGGGGTCTCGTCACGATCGAGCGGCGCGAGGTGTATCGTCCCGTCACCGAGGCGGCGGCCGCGCTCGCGCCACCGTCGCCGACCACCGCGCAGAAACAGGCGATCGACGCCGTTCTCGCCGCCGCTTCGGCGGCTCGGTTCGAGACGTTTCTCCTCCGCGGCGTGACCGGCTCCGGGAAGACCGAGGTGTATCTCCGCGCCGCGGAGGACGTACTCGCGCGCGGAGGCGGCGTGCTGATGCTCGTCCCGGAGATCGGCCTCACGCACGCGTTGGTTGCCGTCGTCGGCGCTCGCTTCGGGCCGTCGGTCGCGCTGCTGCACAGCGCGCTCTCGCCGGGAGAGCGCTGGGACGAGTGGCGTCGGCTGGCGCGACGCGAGGCACGGATCGCGATCGGCGTCCGATCGGCGATCTTCGCACCCGTCCCGGACCTAGGCCTGGTGATCGTCGACGAGGAGCATGACGGGGCGTACAAACAGGAGGATGGGCTCCGCTACAACGCACGCGACCTGGCGATCGTCCGCGCGCGGAATGCGAGTTGCCCGGCGCTCCTCGGGTCCGCGACGCCGTCCATCGAGAGTCATCGTGCGACGCTGACGGGTCGTTACCGCGCGCTCGAGCTCGCGGACCGGATCGAGCGACGGCCGCTCCCGACGGTCGAGCTCGTCGATCTGCGCATCGAGCCCCCGGAGGGGACGCCGCGGATCTTCGCACGCCGCATCTCGGATGCCCTCGCCGACAACTGGGCGGCCGGCGGGCAGTCGCTCGTGTTCCTGAATCGCCGTGGCTACGCGAACTACCTGCAGTGCGGCGTCTGCGGTCACGTGCCCGGATGTCCGAATTGCACCGTGACGCTGACGTTCCACCTGCGATCGCGACTTCTCCGCTGCCATCACTGCAACTACCGCCTCCTGGCTCCGGATCTCTGCCCCGAATGCTCGGGGCCCACACTCCGCAATTTCGGTGTCGGCACGGAGCAAGTCGAGATCGCGCTCCGCGCGGCGCTCCCCCGGGCGCGGATCGCGCGGCTCGATCGTGACACGACCGCGAAGCGTGGCGCGCTCCGTCGCTTGCTCGACGACTGGCGAGAACGTCGGATCGACGTCCTCGTCGGTACGCAGATGGTGACCAAGGGACACGACGTTCCCGGCGTCACGCTCGTCGCGGTCGTCGCAGCGGACCAGGTGCTCAACTTCCCGGACTTCCGCGCGGCGGAGCGAACGTTCCAGATGCTCGCGCAAGTCGCGGGGCGGGCCGGACGCGGCGATCAACCCGGCCGCGTGTTGATCCAGACCTATCGCCCCACGCATTACGCGCTCACCGCCGCAGCGAAGCACGACTTCCTCGAGCTCGTCGACCGGGAGCTCCCGCAGCGCGAAGCGCTCGGGTACCCGCCGTTCTCGAGGCTGGTCAACTTGCGGCTCGATGGCGTCGATTCAGCACGGGTCGAGGAGCTTGCGCGGGCATTGGCCGACGCTTTGCGATCCGGCGTTCGGCTCCTGCCACCGAGTGGGGCGGCGAGCGTGATCGGGCCGGCTCCGGCGCCGCTGGAGCGGCTCCGGGGACGCTACCGCTGGCAGATCCTCGTCAAGTCGAAGGATCCCCCCACGCTCCGCGCGGTGATCCGGCCGGCGCTCGAAGCGATCGAGCGGAGAGCGCGGTCGCGGGGGGTTCGCGTCGCCGTGGACGTCGATCCGTACGGCGTGCTTTGACCCAGCGAAGAGCCGCGGCTACTTTGGCTCGAATGATCCGGCCCATCCGGAAGTTCCCCGACCCGGTCCTGAAGCAGACTGCACGTCCGGTCGCGAACATCGACGGCACGCTCGCCGCGCTGCTCGATGACATGGTCGAGACCATGTACGCCGCACCGGGCGTCGGGCTCGCCGCCCCGCAGGTGGGGATCTCGCATCGAGCGATCGTTCTCGACTGTCGCGCCGGCGATCAGGAAGAGAACCGCGGGAGCCCGGGGCTCCTGAAGCTGGTGAACCCGGAGATCGTCGAGAGCGATGGGACGGTCGTCTGGGAGGAGGGTTGTCTCAGCGTCATCGACTATGCCGCCGAAGTCACGCGGGCGGCGCGCGTGCTACTTCGCGCCTACACCCCCGACCAGAAAGAGATCGAGGTCGAGGCAGAGGGGCTGCTCGCCGTGGCGCTGCAGCACGAGATCGATCACTTGGACGGCAAGCTCTTCATCGACCGGCTGAGCCGGCTGAAGCGCGACCTCTACCGGAGAAGGCTCAAGAAGATGATCCGCGACGGGCGATTCGAAGAGCTCGCCGCGAAGAAGCCGGCCCTCCACATCTGACGCGCCGATGAGGCTCGTGTTCATGGGGACGCCCGAGTTCGCGGTCCCCTCGCTCCGAGCATTGCTCGACGCGGGCCACGAGATCGCCGCCGTCGTGACGCAGCCGGATCGACCCGCCGGCCGCGGTCAGGAGCTCCGCGTTCCGCCCGTGAAGCAGCTGGCGCTCTCGCACGGCATCCCGGTGCTTCAGCCGGAGAAGCTGCGAGACCCGGCGATCGTCGAGGTGCTTCGCGCGCTCCAGCCGGATGCGATCGTCGTCGCCGCCTACGGGAAGATCCTGCCGCGGTCGCTTCTCGACGTGCCCCCCTCGGGGGCGATCAACGTGCACGCGTCGCTGCTCCCGAAGCTGCGGGGCGCCGCGCCGATCCAGCATGCGCTCCTCGCTGGAGAACCTCGGACCGGAATCACGATCATGCAGATGAACGAGCGCATGGACGCAGGCGACATCCTGCTGCAGGAGGCCGTCGCCATTCTCGCCGAGGACACGGCCGGGACCCTCGAGCGGCGCCTTGCGGAGGTCGGCGGCCGCGCGCTGATCGAAGGATTGGATCGCCTCCTTCGTGGTGAGCTCACGCCGGTGCCGCAACGGGAGGAGGACGCAACCCTCGCGCCGATGATCCGCAAGGAGCACGGATTGATCGACTGGACGCGGAACGCTCACGACATCGAACGGGCCACGCGCGCTTTCGATCCCTGGCCGGGCGCACACACCATTCACCGCGGCCGCCTGCTCAAGATCTTTCGCGCTCGCGTGTCGGAGCTCGATCGGACCGCCCCGCCCGGAACCGTCGCGCGTGCTTCCGGTGACGAGATCGTGGTCGCGACCGGCAGAGAGGCACTGGCGATCGTGGAGCTGCAGCTCGAGGGCAAGCGGCGCCTCGGGGCTCGTGAGTTCCTCGCCGCCCGCGGAGCGATCCGCGAGGGAGAGCGCTTCGGCTAGGCACGAGGACCGCGAAGGGCTCGCTGCTCGGCGCCTGGCGTTCGCGGCGCTAGAGCGGGTCGAGACGAGCTCGGCCTTCGCGGACGCGCTCCTCGGCGAAGCGCTCGACCGGGAGCCGCTGCCCGCCGTCGACCGGGCGCTCGCGACCCGGCTCGTGTACGGAACGCTCGCCTGGCAGCGGCGCCTCGACTGGGCCGCCGATCACTGGGTGCGGCCGGAGATGGCCGCGCTCGATCCCGAAGTCCGGGTGTGCATCCGCCTCGGCCTCTTCCAGCTCTTCCTTTCCGATCGGATTCCGAGCTTCGCCGCCGTCGACACGACCGTCGAGCTCGCGAAGTCGTTCCGCGGCGGTCGAGCGGCGCCGCTGGTGAACGCGGTGCTCCGCCGAGCCTCCACCGAAGGGGCACCGGACCCTCCCGCCGGCGACGACGTGAAATCGCTCGGCCTGCGCTTCTCTCATCCCGATTGGATCGTCGATGCGTGGCTTCGCGAGCGCGGCGCCGAGGACACCTCGGCGCTCCTCGCCGCGAACAACGAGGCCGCGCCGCTCGTGCTCCGCGCATCCGCCCGTAGCGGCGGTGCTACGAGATTGATCGAGCAGTTGGCGGCCGCAGGCGCCGACTCTCGGCACGGTCGTCATTCCCCGCTTGCAGTCGAGATTCGCGGTCCGGTTCCGGAACACCTTCTCGATCGATCGACGCCGTTCTTCCCGCAGGGCGAAGCGTCGCAGCTCGTCCCGATGCTCCTCGGCACGGAAGCTGGCGAGCGAGTGCTCGACGCGTGCGCCGCTCCTGGAGGAAAGGCGACCGAGATCGCGGAGCTGTCGCCCGCGGCCCTGGTCGTCGCCGGCGACCGCCGGTTCCGCGGAGCTCAGCGGATCGCAGGGATCGCCGCGACCCTCGGGCTACCGACCGTCCTCACCGTCGTCGAAGACGGTGCTCGCCCGCCGTTCCGGACCGAAAGCTTCGATCGCGTGCTCGTCGACGCCCCTTGCAGCGGCACGGGAACGCTGCGCTCTCATCCGGAGATCCGCTGGCGTCTTCGACCGCAAGACGTCTCCCGTATGGCCAAGCGGCAGCGGGACCTGCTCGTCGGTCTCGCCCCGCTCGTCCGTTCCGGCGGAATCCTCGTGTACGCGACCTGCAGTCTTCTCCGCGAGGAGAACGACTCCGTCGTCGAGGCATTCCTCGGATCGCGGAGAGACTTCGTCCGCGCCGAGGTGCCGGCCGGCTTTCCGGAAAGCGCGCGCGGGCTCCTCCGCGAGGGCGTGCTTCGTACCGCACCCCACGACGGCGGCCTCGACGGCTTCTTTGCCGTCCCGCTCCTTCGCCGCACGTGACTGCGTTGCGGGCCGAATGTGCCTCGCTTATGGTTGACGGATGCCGGTCCTGGTCGCGCCTTCCATTCTCTCGGCGGACTTCAGCCGCCTCGGGGAAGAGGTCGAGGCCGCGGATCGTGCCGGTGCCGACTGGATCCACATCGACGTGATGGACGGACACTACGTGCCGAACATCACGATCGGGCCGCCGGTCGTCAGCGCGATCCGCCGCCACTCCCGGACGTTCTTCGACGTCCACCTCATGGTCGACCGGCCCGAGCCTCACCTCGCGGCTTTCGTCGAGGCGGGCGCCAATCAGGTTGCGATCCACCCGGACGCTTGCGTCGATTTTCATCGTGCCGCCGCGTCGATCCGCGACCTCGGCGCGCAAGTGTCAGGCGCGCTGAACCCGGAGGAGCCGCTGTCCGTCTACGATGGTCGCTGGGACGAGATCGATACGTTGCTCCTGATGAGCGTCCATCCGGGAAAGGGCGGCCAAGAGTTCATCGAATCGGTTCTCGACAAGATCCGAGATGCTGCGGCCCTCAAGCGGAAGCACGGCTACCGTTTTCGCATCGAGGTCGACGGCGGCGTGAAGCCGTACAATTCCGCCAGGATCCGCGCGGCCGGGGCGGAAGTTCTGGTCGCGGGCTCCGCCATCTTCCAGTCGGCGAGCTACCGCGAGGCCGTCGCCGCGATCCGCGGCTCGTGACGGTTGCGGTTTACCGCGCGCCGGTCCTGTGTTAGGTACCGCCGCTTGAGCCTCGGGGTGTAGCTCAGCTTGGTAGAGCGCACGGTTCGGGACCGTGAAGTCGGAGGTTCAAATCCTCTCACCCCGACTTTTCACTCCGTTTCGAGCGATCCTCCCGTTCCTTCGGCGAGACGGAAATGATTCGCAGGCGCGGTCGGGCGCTCCGCTGGCTTCTCGCGTGCGGCGTCCTCGTCTTGGTCTCACCCCTGCGGGCTCAGCTATCCCGTGCGGTGGTCATCGCCGAAGACAAGGTGAACCTCCGCACCGGCCCGGGAACTTCCTTCCCCGTGGAGACGTGGGTCGCTTCGCACGAGAAGGTCATCCCACTCGAGAAGGTGGCCGGGTGGACGCGGGTGCGTACCGCGAGCGGAAGGGTTGGATTCATCCACGACAGCTTGCTCGCGTACGCGGCACCGCAAGGTGCCGTCGCCGTGGCAACACCGCCGGGCGCCCGTACGGCGCGGCCCGTACCCACGCGCCCGCGGATGGCGCGGTCGATGACGCCGCCCGCGCATCAGACGGTGACGGTCCCCGCGGTTTCGCCGACGCCGGACACGCCACCGCTCGACGAGAGGCGCGGCGAGCTCCTCTCCGAGGTGGCGTCCTTGCGTACCGAGATCGAGGAGCTCAAGCGCGGACTTGCCGAGCGCGAGGCCGCCGAAGCGGCGCGATCGGAGCCTCAGCGATCGCGCGATGAGCCGTTGCTGGTTTCCACCCCGAGCAGTCTGGCGAGCCCGGTGAACGCGAGCGAGGGAAGCGACCGGAGCGTCCGTACGCTCTCCGTCGCGATCGTGTCGCTCGGGATCGGCTGGGTGCTCGGCGCGACCCTGTCACGACGGCGTACCCGCAATCAAAAGAACCGCCTCCGCCTCTGACGTCGTGGCGCTCGCGGTATCCGTCGTTCTGCTCGCGTACCTGCTCGGGTCGATCCCGACCGGGGTGCTGCTCGCACGCGCCGTCGGCGTCGACGTGCGCGCCGAAGGCAGCGGCAACATCGGAGCGACCAACGTCGCACGCACCGCGGGCAGGAGCCTCGGGGTGGCGACGCTCCTCGGCGACGTGTCGAAGGGCGTGATTCCCGTCGTCCTCGCTCGTTCCCTCGGGTTGAGCGACGGCGTGATCGCCGCGGTTGCCGTCGCGGCGATCGCCGGTCACGTGTACTCGGTCTTTCTCGCGTTCCGGGGCGGAAAGGGCGTCGCGACCGGACTGGGAGTGCTCGTCGGGCTCGCCCCCGCTGCCGCCCTCGCCTCACTCGCCACGTTCGGCGCGGCGATGGCAATTTCACGGATCGTATCGGTCGCCTCGATCGCGGCGGCCGTGAGCGGGCCGGTCATAATGGCTCTTCTCGGGTACCCGCGAGCGTACCTCGTCGCGGGGCTGGCGATCGCCGGGATGATCGTCTCGCGCCACGCCGAGAACATCGCTCGCCTGCGCGCTGGGACGGAGCGGCGGTTCCGAGCGAGACCATGACCGGTGCTCAAAGAGGCGGCGCTGCCGAGCGATTGAGCAGCGTGAGCTGCCCGTATGGGCGCATTTCCGCGCGTCGAAGCGGGGCATGAGCCTTGCAGTCGGTCGGGTGGAACGATGATCGCGTTGACGAGGCGTTGCTTTACAACGCGCGCACCTTTGACGTATGCCTAACGATCACTGCCCGGGAGCGATTCGTTCCCGGAGGCGGCACCCTCACAGGAGCGCGAGATGAAGAAGGTCGAGGCGATCATCAAGCCGTTCAAGCTCGACGAGGTGAAGGAAGCGCTCAGTGCGATCGGCATCCAGGGGATGACCGTGAGCGAGGTGAAGGGATTCGGCCGCCAAAAGGGCCACACCGAGCTCTACCGCGGGGCCGAGTACGTCGTCGACTTCCTTCCGAAGGTGAAGATCGACGTGATCGTTCGCGACGACGCGGTCGCGTCGGTGGTCGACGCCATCCAGCGCGCCGCGAAGACAGGCCGCATCGGCGACGGGAAGATCTTCGTTCTTCCCATCGAAGAAGTGGTCCGCATTCGGACCGGCGAGCGCGGCGGGGACGCACTCTAGCCTCGATCAGCGCCCGCTTGCCCGCCCGACCTCTTCCCCGCCGTCCGTTCGACGTTGTCGTGTTTCTTCGAAGCCGTGTCGTGGTCCGTTTAGCCCAGAAGAGGAGCGGAGAATGACTCCAAAGGAAGCGATCAAGTTCACCAAAGAGAACAAGGCAGTATGCGCCGATCTCAAGTTCATGGACTTCCTCGGGACGTGGCAGCACTTCACGATCCCGATGTCCGAGTTCGACGAGGCGCTGTTCGAGGACGGCAGCGGCTTCGACGGCAGCTCGATTCGCGGCTGGCAGCCGATCAACGCCTCGGACATGCTCGTGGTTCCCGATCCGACGACCACGGTGATGGACCCCTTTACCAAGGAACCCACCGTTTCACTGATCTGCAACATCGTCGATCCGATCACGAAGGAAGAATACTCGAGGGACCCACGCGCCATCGCCCGCAAGGCGGAAGCGTATCTGAAGTCGACCGGCGTCGGCGATGTCGCCTACTTCGGCCCGGAGCCGGAATTCTTCATCTTCAACGACATCCGCTTCGATCAGAATCAGCACGAGGCCTACTACCACGTGGATTCGACCGAAGGCCGGTGGAACACCGGAAAGGACGAGGGCCCGAACCTCGGCTACAAGCCACGCTACAAGGAAGGTTATTTCCCGGTACCGCCGATCGACTCCCAGCAGGACATCCGCCAGGAAATGGTTCTGATGATGGAGCGTGTCGGCATTCGCGTGGAGAAGCAGCACCACGAGGTCGCTACCGCGGGACAGGCCGAGATCGACATGCGCTTCTTGCCGCTCGTGAAGATGGGCGATGCCCTGAAGTGGTACAAGCACGTGGTCAAGAACGTCGCTCACAAGCACGGCATGACGGCGACGTTCATGCCCAAGCCGATCTTCGGCGACAACGGCTCCGGGATGCACACCCATCAGTCGATCTGGAAGGGTGAGAAGCCGCTGTTCGCCGGCGACGGTTACGGCGGGATGTCGCAGATGGCGATGCACTACATCGCCGGCATTCTGAAGCACGCGCCTGCCCTTGCCGCCTTCACGAATCCGACCACGAACAGCTACCGGCGCTTGGTTCCTGGATTCGAGGCGCCGGTGAACCTCGCCTACTCGTCGCGGAATCGCTCCGCCGCAGTGCGCATCCCGATGTACTCGCCGTCCCCGAAGGCGAAGCGCATCGAGGTCCGTTTCCCGGATGCGCTCTGCAACGGCTACATCGCGTTCTCCGCGATGCTGATGGCCGGCCTCGACGGCATCGAAAAGAAGCTCGCGCCGGGCGACCCGCTCGACAAGGACATCTACGCGCTCACTCCGGAGGAGCTGAAGGACGTGCCTTCGATGCCGGGCAGTCTCGAGCAGGCACTCAACAACCTGCGGAACGACCACGAGTTTCTGCTCAAGGGGGACGTCTTCACCGAGGACGTGGTCGACACCTGGATCGAGTACAAGATGGCGAACGAGGTCGATCCGATCCGGCTCCGCCCGCATCCCTACGAGTTCGCGCTCTACTACGACGGCTGATCCCGAGCTCTGGACGAATGCAAGAAGGGCCGCATCCCTCGAGGGTGCGGCCCTTCTTCTTTCCGTCGCCGATCGCTGCGGTGCGGAGGCGCGGCCGATCAGGTGCCGGTCTGCCAGGATCGCAGGTACTTCTCCTGCTCCGGCGTCAGGCGGTCGATCTCGATGCCCATGCTCGCGAGCTTCATGGTGGCGACGCGATCCTCGATCTCCTTCGGCACGTCGTGGACCTTCGGTTCGAGCCGGGTGTCGCGGCCGTTCCGCACCACCCAATCGCACATGAGCGCCTGGGTCGCGAAGCTCATGTCCATCACCGAGGGAGGATGTCCCTCGGCCGCAGCCAGGTTCACGAGCCGCCCCTCGCCGAGAATGAACAGGCGCCGGCCCTTGTCGAGCTCGTAGGAGTCGACGTGCGGGCGCACGCCGCGGACCACCTTCCGCGCCATGGCGCGGAGCGCCTTGAGGTCGATCTCGATGTCGAAGTGGCCGGAGTTCGCGAGAATCGCGCCGTCCTTCATGACGCGGAAGTGCTCCTCGCGGATCACGTGCGCGTCGCCCGTCAGCGTGATGAACAGGTCGCCGATCTTCGCCGCCTCGCGCATCGGCATCACGCGCAGGCCGTCCATCGCCGCCTCCAGCGCCTTGATGGGATCGACCTCGGTGACGATCACGTTCGAGCCCATGCCGCGCGCCCGCATCGCCACACCCTTGCCGCACCAGCCGTAGCCGCAGACGACGACGTTGCTGCCCGCGAGCAGCATGCTGGTGGCGCGCAGCACGCCGTCGATGGTCGACTGGCCCGTGCCGTAACGATTGTCGAACAGGTGCTTCGTCGCGGCATCGTTCACGGCGACGACGGGAATGTTCAGCGCGCCGTCCGCCGCCATTGCCCGCAGTCGGATGACCCCCGTGGTCGTCTCTTCCATGCTCGCGATCACGCGGCTGGAGGCCGCCGCGTAGTCGGTGTGCAACAGGGAGACGAGATCGGCGCCGTCGTCGAACGTCACGTCCGGCTTCGCATCGAGCACCGCCGCGAGGTGCTTGTAGTATGTCTTGTGGTCCTCGCCATGCACCGCGTACACCGGGATCTTCTCGTACCGCACCAGCGCCGCGGCGGTGTCGTCCTGAGTGGAAAGCGGATTCGACGCGCAAAGAACGACCTTCGCGCCGCCGGCTTTGAGAGCCCGCATGAGGTTTGCGGTCTCGGTGGTCACGTGCAGGCACGCGGCCACCGTCAGACCCTTCAGCGGCTGCGCCCGAGCGAACTCCTCGCGGATCTGCCGCAAGACCGGCATGTGCTCGTCAGCCCAATCCATGCGCAGGAGCCCCTGCTTGGCGAGCCGAATGTCGGCGATGTCGTACGTGCGTCCCATCCTCACCATCCCTCTTTGCGGAGCGTGTCGATGCGATCGGTCTTCTCCCACGTGAAGAAACCGTTCTCCGACCGCCGGCCGAAGTGGCCGTACGAAGCGGTCGGCTCGTAGATCGGCCGCTGCAGCGCGAGGTTCTCGATGATCGCGGCCGGCCGCAGGTCGAAATTTCGCTGCACGAGCTCGACGATCTTGTCGTCCGGGATGATGCCGGTGCCGAACGTGTCGACCAGGACCGACAACGGCCGGGCGACGCCGATCGCATAGGCCACCTGGACCTCGCACTTTCGTGCGAGACCGGCGGCAACGACGTTCTTCGCCACGTACCGGGCCATGTAGGCCGCGCTGCGGTCGACCTTCGACGGATCCTTCCCCGAGAACGCGCCGCCCCCATGGCGGCCGTACCCACCATAGGTATCGACGATGATCTTCCGACCGGTGAGCCCGCAGTCGCCTTTCGGTCCCCCGATGACGAACCGCCCGGTCGGGTTCACGTGGTACTTCGTCTTGGCGTCGAGGTACTGCGCCGGGATGACCTTCTTGACGACTTCCTCGACGACGACTTCGCGGAGGGTCTCGTCGCTCACGTCGGGCGCGTGCTGCGTCGACACCACTACGGAATCCACGCGCACGGGCTTGCCGTCCCGGTACTGCACCGTCACCTGTGACTTCGCGTCGGGGCGCAGGAAGGAGTGGCGTCCATCCTTGCGAAGCTTCGCGAGATGCCGCACGAGCTCGTGAGCCATCTGGATCGGCATGGGCATCAGCTCGGGCGTCTCGTCGCACGCGAAGCCGAACATCATTCCCTGATCGCCGGCGCCCTGTTCGTGATCGGCGCGCGCATCGACACCGAGAGCGATGTCGCTCGATTGCTTCTCGATGGCGATCATCACCGCGCACGTATCGGCGTCGAACCCCATGTCCGAGGAGGTGTACCCGATCCCGCGCACGGTCTTGCGCACGATCTCGGAAAAATCCACGTGCGCATGCGTGGTGATTTCACCGGCGACGATGATCATCCCGGTCTTGGTCAGCGACTCGCAGGCGACGCGGCTCTTCGGATCCTCGGCGAGGAGCGCGTCCAGGATCGCGTCCGAGATCTGGTCGCACATCTTGTCCGGATGTCCCTCGGACACCGATTCCGAGGTGAAGAAGAAGTCGTTCAGCGGCATGGAGAACCTCCCGACCGGGGAGCTGCAGAGCTCAAACGAATGCCTCGTATCGAATGCTCCACGGGGATTCAAGTCCCCGTCCGCGTGCACGTCGCGGAGGGTCAGTCGCGCTCGGTGAACTTGTCGTCGACCAGTACCCGGATCGCCTCGATGGCTTCCGTCGCCTGTGGGCCACGTGCCTCCACGTCGATCGAGCTGCCCTTTCCGGCAGCGAGCATCATCAGCCCCATGATGCTCTTGCCGTTGACGTTCAACCCCTCCTTGCTGACCGTGACGTCGGCGTCGAACGGCGTCACCGTCTGCACGAACAGAGCGGCGGCACGAGCGTGCAACCCGAGTCGGTTCTGGATCACGAACGAGGCGGTTGCCGCGGGCATTTTCTCCTCGGTCACCGCATTCCTCCGAGGGGGTCGAAGGCCGCCTCCATCGGTCAGCGCCCGACGTCGCGATGTTGCGTACGCACCCGGTACCCGTCCGCGAGGAACATGCGGGCGATCTCTTCGGCGAACATGACGGATCGGTGCCGGCCTCCGGTGCAACCGAGCGCCAGCGTGAAGTAGCTCTTGCCCTCGCGCAGGTAGCGCGGGAGCAGGAAGCGAAAGAGCGACCGGCAGTGCTCGAGGAACTCGAGCGTCTCGGGACGATCGAGCAGGAAACGGACGACCGGAGCGTCGAGGCCGGTGAGCGGCCGAAGCTCGTCCACGAAGTGAGGGTTCGGCAAGAAACGCAGGTCCAACACCATGTCCGCGTCGCTCGGAATCGCGAACTTGTATCCGAACGACACCACGAAGACCGCGAGTCCTCCTTCCCCGGAGGCGATCGGTGCGAACAACCGCGCAAGCTCGGCGCGCAGCTGGTGGACGGTGAGGGCCGAGGTGTCGAGAATGCGATCCGCTCGCTCGCGCAAACCCGAGAGCTTCTCGCGCTCCCTACGGATGCCGTCGGCCGGCGATCCTCCCTCCGCCTGGGGATGCGGGCGTCGCGTCTCGCTGAAGCGCCGGACGAGCACGCTGTCGGCGGAGTCCAGGAAGAGCACTTCCACGCGGTGCGCCTGAGAGCGCATCTGATCGAGCACGGAAACGACGTCCTCGAAGAACTCCCCCTCGCGCAAATCGATGCCGAGCGCGACGCGGGTCACCCGCTGTCCGAGCCCCTGACAGAGCTCGAGGAACTTCGGCACGAGCACCGCGGGGAGGTTGTCGATGCAGTAGAAGCCGAGATCCTCGAGCACGCGGATCGCCGTGGTCTTGCCGGACCCCGAGAGTCCGGTGATCACCACGATGCGCAGCGGCTCCGACACGAACGCGCTACCCTGTGCCGGAGCCGGCGTGTGCGAGCGGTGCGGCGTGCCTAATACTTCTCGTCCTCTTCGCGAATCGCCGCGTAGAGGTCTTCCCGCGTGTTGAGCTCGAGGAGCTTCTCGCGGAAGTCTTTGTTGCGCAGCAGGCGCGACACGCGAGCGAGCGCCTTCAGGTGAGCACCGGAGGAGTCTTCCGGCGCGATCAGCAGAAAAAACAGCCGCGTCGGGCCGCCGTCGAGCGAGCTGAAATCGACGCCCCGGGAGCTCCGCCCGAACGCCGCCAGGACGTTGTCGAGCGCCATGAGCTTTCCGTGCGGAATGGCGATTCCCTCGCCGATCGCGGTGCTGCCGAGCTTCTCCCGATCGAGGAGCACCTCGACCAGGCGCTCCTTGTCGATGTCGGCGCGGCGCCTGCACACGGCGGCCGCGAGCTCGCCGAGCACCTCCGCCTTCGTCGAGCCGTGAAGATCGGGAACGACGTTCTCCGCCGGAAGGATGTCGAGGATCTTCATTACCGACACCCGAGGACGAGCGGACCTTGCCGGAGACTCGCGTCCGGGATCAAGCTCTGTCGGCCTCGATCAGTCCGTAGTTCCCGTCGCGGCGGCGATAGAGGACGCTCAAGTTCTCGTTCGCGGCGTTGCGAAACACGAAAAACTCGTTGTTCGTGAGATCCATCTGCATCACCGCCTCCTCGACGGACATCGGCTTCGCGGGGATCCGACGCGTTCGGATGATCTCGGGAATCCCTCGTTTGTCAACCCTGTCCGCGGCGAGCACCTGAAGCCGCAGGTTCGAGAAGCCGCCGTTCTTCACCGCCTTGTGCTGCGTGCGTTTCGCGTTCAGCTTCTTCAGCTGCCGCTCGATCTTGTCGTGCGCCAAGTCGATCGCGGAATAGAGATCCGTCGTCTCCTCGGCGGC
>JAXDLK010000081.1:0-6995 GCA_034666665.1 Candidatus Binatota bacterium | reverse complement strand
GAGGGTGTTGATCGCACCGTCCACCTCGTCGGTGAACCGTTCCTGGCGAAACGCCTGCCTCGCGAGCGCCTCGGCAAGCGCTCGCGTGTCCCCGCGAAGCATCAGCTCGAAGCTGGCCGTGGCCGTCCCCGCGAAATCATCCCAGGCGAACTCGGCGGCGGCGAGGGCCGAGGTAGCGGCCGGGTCGTGGGTCGCGCCAAGCACTTCCCGGAGCTGGTCGTGCACCTGTTGCTGCAGCTCGCCCGCGGATGTGGCCAGGGCTCGGAGCTCGTCGGGGTCGGTGGTGTACCGGGCGGTGGTCGTCAGCGTTCGAATCTCGGCAAGATTCGCTCGCATCACGGCGAGGGTGTGGCGGAGCTGGGCATGACGGTGGAGGTCGGCGTACAGCGGCCCGCCGACCGCCACCTCGCGCAGCTGACCGACGACGAGCGTCAGCATGGACGCGAAGCCGATCACGACGACGACGGTGATGAGGAGCAGCTTCGACGAGACGCGCGGCATACCGGGCGGTTCCTATCGGAGGGGAACGAATTTCCGCGCGACGATGGCCTGGCCTTCGGGGGTCAGCATGAACTCCACGAAGCGTCGGACGTCGGGGTCCGGGCGCGCCGGCGCGACCAGCAGCAGCGGGCGGGACAGGAGGTAGGCGCCCGAGCGCAAACTTCGAGGGTCCGGGGGGAAGCCCTCGATGGTCACCGCTCTGATGCCGGGCTGCGCCATGGAAAAGCTCACCGCAGTGATTCCTCGCGGCTCCGACAGCAGGGCCGCGACCTGGTCGTCCTGGCGATCCACCTCCCGCCGGTCCTCCAGGTATGCGCCGCCATCCATGACCTGGTCGCGGAAATCCACCATCTGCGCTCGCTGTGCGCCCCAGATCTGGGTGATGACCACGATCGGCGCGTCCTCTCCTCCGACCTCCTTCCAGCTCCGGATGCGCCCCGTGTAGATTCCCTTCAGCGCCGCCTTGCTGAGGCTGGCCACCGGATTGCTGCCGTGCACGTACACGACTACGGCGTCGTAGCCGATGGTCTGGTAGTAGATCCGCTGCTGCTTCTCGACAAAGGTGAGACCCCGGGACACGCCAGCCAGCGGGGCCGCGCCGCTCACGACCAGCTTGAGGCCCTGACCGGAGCCCTGCGTGGCGATCGACCCCATCTTGACGCCGGTCTTGCTGGCGAAAGCCGCCGCTGCGGCTGGGATGATCCCATCGCCGATGGTCGAGGAACCGACGTAAGAGAGCTCGGCCGCCGCCGGGGCCGTGCTCCCGAGAATGAGGGCGGCAAGCAAACCCCCGAGCCGGAAGAACCACAGCCTCAAATCTCCCGAAGGCGCAGTCGTTCCCAGATGCATGGTGACCTTCTTCACTTACCGTCCTCGGATTGCGCGGCCATCGATCACCAATGATCTATACGCTCCGTCAGTGGCAACGACTCATAAGAAGAGTCCCCTATGGGACGGGCCGCTCCGAGGATTCCGGGAGTAGGGGACGACGGCGTCGATCGGAACGAGCGCGATCTTCATCGACGTGCACCCGCTCCCGAGCGCAGCCTTGCCGTCCCGCCACCGCTGGCGCATGCTACCCCACGAGAGCAGAGGGGATTCGCATGCCGTGCACGGAACAGGCTGTGATCGGACCGAACGGAAAGGTTCGCCTCCTCGAATAGAGAACGGTGCGCGGTCAGCCCGTCGTCGAAAGGAGAAACGGCGATGAGTAGCAAGAAGGTCACATCCGGCGGTGGCAAGCTGAAGAAGCCCGCCCAAACGAAGAAGACACTCAAGGAAATGCGCTTACGGCCCGACAAGGAGGCGCAGGTCCGCGCAGGGGCGGGCAAACCGTTCGTCGCCTGGAAGAACTAGATACCTCGACGCCAATCGTCGAGATCGAGAGGGACCGGAAGTCCGTCGCGGCGCTGCTCGACAGCCCGAGTGATGCGGAGAGCTGGCTGTCGCTCGGGTTCGAGGCCCTCTCGTCTCGCTCCGCGCAGCTCGTCCCGTCGATCGCCGAGCCCAGGGCCCGCGAGCAACTGAGGCCCCCGTCATCTCGGCGTGTGGGGATCCACTGCCTCGGGGCGGCACGGTGACACTGCTCGCCAGCGCAAGAGGACCAATACGAGGTCGCGGACGTAATTGCGATTCACCTCGTATGTCACACCCCTGCGGGTGGCTCGACCCGAAAAGTCCCGCTTCGCGTTCCGAAGATTGACGGCGGATCCAGAGTTCAGAAGCTCGATGAGCTCGAGCAGTCGGGGATGCGCCAGGATCCTCTGGGTCCACCCGTTACACGCCACGAGCACGTGGCGGGAATCGACACGCGCCCGGACGATCGGACGCCTCGGATTGGCCCGAACGGCACTCACGCCCTTCAAGGTCGCGTCGCGGTCGAGGGGCGCGGGGGTGACGAATCCACGAGAGGTCGCGAAGCTCATCCAGGACCTCATCGCGCCATTGCCGCTCCGCTGCCGTGCCGGCTCGAGCCTCTTCTCCCGAATGGCGTCGGAAACCCGCTTCGGCAGCCGATAGACTTTCTTGCCCGGAAGAGCCTGCCTCGGCGGCATCAATGTGCTCGCCTCGGCGTTCCGGAGCGGCTCCGGGTTGGATCGAAGAAACTCCCAGCCCGTCGGCTTCAGGAGCAATGCGATGGTGCACGTCGGTGCTGGCACGGGCTCCGAGCGGTGCCAGTACGACGGAGGCCAGTAAATGATGTCGCCAGGATTCCCCCGCAGCCGCACGGCGCTTCGCATGAGTCTCCGGTATTCGGCTCGATCCCGAATCGCGATCTTGGCTTCCTCGTGCTCCGGATCCGGGGGCACCTCGGGATGGGTCTTCCGGGAGAAGCTCTCGAGAGGCCAGACCAGCATCGTCTTCGTCCCCTCGACGACGAAGGTGAAGACATGAGCCTCGTCCTTGTGAATTCCAAATGGAGTGTGCCGGTATGTGCCGAAGTGAATCGCCGATTGAACCCCTCCGCCGGGCACGCCGATCGCGGCATACAAACCTGCCAGGAAACCGCTCATTCGAAGCCAGTGGCGGAAGTGATGGGCCTGGACGTCGTTGATGAAGAGGCCAAACCGATGCCCGTGGAATCGCTGCTCGGCGCGGCGCGCGTAGGCCTCCAGGGAGAAATCCTCGCGCGTCGGAAGGTGATCCTTGGGGAACTCCACCGCGGAAGCGAAGTAGCGACTCTCGATGCTCTCCCCCTCGCTCACGTGCTCGAGGTACAGGCGAAGGAGTACGTCGCCTCCCCTTCTCAGCTCGTCGCTGGCGGCGACGATTGCCTCGAGGCTTTCCTTCGCGGTGGGGAAGTCCCGAACCGCGGGCTTCCGGAAAGCGACGGGCTTTCGGTTCCAGTATCGCCGCCGGAAGTCGGACCAGAACGCCGGAGCGAGGACGATGGATGGCTCATCGTCGTGCAGGGTGTCCCCCTGGACGATGCGGAAGGCATCCGCGTATCGGCGTTTTCGCGAATGGATCAGACATGGGCAGGTCGAGCGGTCACATTCATTCACTAAGGCCTGAACTGTAACGCCCGCGGCACGAGCCGCGCCGGCAGCGACACGACCTTGTACGCCGTCTCCGCCCACTCGCAGACGAGCCGACGCGTGTCTCGCGGGTCGATCATCTCCTCGAGCTGGAATTTGGACAGCGGTCCGACCGGACCGCGGGCGCTCTCGATGCGCGCCATCAGCTCGGCGCGGAATGCCTCCGGGTCCTTCGCCTCGGCGAGCTGGCGCTTGTAGGCCGCTTCGATTCCTCCTTCGGGAGGGATGCCGCCGACGTCGGCGGCGGGCCAGGCCACGCGCAGGGACGGCCGCGCCTGCGGAGTCGCGAAATTGTTGCCCGCGACGCCGAAGCTCCGGCGCATCACCACGGTGAAGATCGGCACCGTCACCTGCGCGAACGCGATCATCCATTCGCCGCCGCGGCGGATGGTGCCGGCGCGCTCGTGCTCGAGGCCGACGGCGAAGCCGGGATTGTCGACGAGGTTCAGGATCGGGACGTGGAATAGATCGCAGAGATCGAGATGCCGCGTGACCTTGCTGCAGCCGTCCGCGGTGAGCGCGCCGCCGTTCGGGTGTCTGCTGTCCGAGGCGATGACGCCGAGCGGACGTCCGTCGAAGCGGACGAAGCCGGTCACCTGATCGGTGCCCCACAGCGGGCCGATCTCGAACAACGAATCGCGGTCCGCCATCAGGCGGATCGCCTTGCGAATGTCGAACGTCGTCGTCCGCTTCCGCGGGATGATCGTGAAGAGCTCTTCCTCGCGGCGGTCGGGCGGGTCGCTCGGGTGCGTCGGCAAGCACGGCGGCCGCTCGTAGACGCTCGACGGCAGGTACGAGAGGAAGCGCTTCGTCAGCGCCACCGCCTCGTCTTCGGTGTCGGCGAGGTTGTCGACCGATCCGTTCCGGCAGTGCACGTGCCAGCCGCCGAGATCCTCCTTGGTGATGTCGTAGCCCATCGCGTGCCGGACGACGGGCGGCCCGGCGACGAAGAGCTGCGCGACGTCGCGGACCATCACCGAGAAGTGGCCGAGCACCGCCTTGGCGGCGCCGATGCCGACGACGCTGCCGAGCAGGAGGTTCACGACCGGAACGGTCGAGAGCTGCTCCGCGTAAAGCGTGCTGCCGAGATGACCGGGCAGGAAGGAGCCGCCGGTGCCGGCGACGCGCGGCTTCCCCGCCTGGATCGCGTCGCGGCTCTCCTCCGCGCGGCTTTCTCCTTCCTTCTTCTGTTGCGGCACCATCATCGCGATGCTGCCGCCGCCCGAGGAACCGTCGAGCATGCGCACCGACGGAGCGCGAAGCTCGAGCGAGAGCCAGTCGAGGTGAACGGCCTTCGCCATGATCGCGCCGTCCGCGTGTCCGCCGCGCGAGGTGAAGTCGTCGGCGCAGACGACGGCCGTCCGTCCCTCGATCTTGCCCCAGCCGCCGATGTGGCTCGCGGGCGTGAACGCCGTGATCGCGCCGTTCTCGTCGTACGCGGGGAAGCCCGCGACGCTTCCGACCTCGTGGAATGATCCCTCGTCGAAGAGGAGCGCGATCCGCTCCCGGCACGTGAGCTTGCCGCGCGCTCGCTGGCGGACGACGCCCGGGTCCGTCGAGCCCGTCGCGAGCCGCTCGTGCGCGAGGCGCTGCAGGCTCCGCACCTCTTCGAGAACGCCGGACCACGTCTCCTCCGCCGAGCCGAGCCTCGCGCCTTCGCCGTCTTCCGCCGGCATGACCACCGCGAGCGTCTGCCCGGCCGCGACGCCGTCGCCGGCCGTCAGCGATTGCACCACCGATACGACGCCCGCGCACGGCGCCGTGACGAGCGTCTCCATCTTCATCGCGCTCACCACGAAGAGCGTGTCGCCGGCGGCTACGCGATCGCCCGCGCGCGCGCGAACGTCGACGACGGCGCCCTCGATCGGCGACTCGATCACGAGGTCTCCGGCGCTCACCTCGAGCTCCGCGACCGGCGCGGACACCGATGCCGCGGCGGCGCGACTCACCGATGGCGTCGTCAGCTTCGCCGCTTGCTCCTGCAGCAGGGCGACGGGCCCGCCGTTGGAACCCGCAGAACCCGCGGCGTGAAGCAGCTCGGGCTCTTCCTCGAGCAGCGTCGTTCGCGCGTCGCCACCGCGGACGGCGAGATGCGAGAGGATCGCGCGGAGCTCCGGGAGGTTCGTCGGCAACCCGGCGACGTGGAATTCGTCGAGCGCGCGGAGCGTGCGATCCACCGCGGATTGGAGCGTCAGCGCCGAGGTCGACGAGCCGATCACCTTCGCGAGCAGCGGATCGAACTCGGGCGGCGGCGCGTATCCGGCGTAACCGCAGCCGTCGACGCGGACGCCCGGACCCGACGGCTCCTTGTACGCGGTGATCATGCCGGTGCCGCGAGCGACGACGCGCGCCTCGACGGCGAAGCCGCGCGGTCGTCCGACGGCGTGCTGATCCTCGATTCCGAGCGCGGCGAGCGACCCGCCGGACGCGATCCGGAACTGCGACTCGACGAGATCGACGCCGGTCACCTCCTCGGTGACGGTGTGCTCGACCTGGATCCGCGGATTGCACTCGATGAAGAAGTGCTCGCCGGTCTCGGGGACGACGAGGAACTCGACCGTTCCGGCGTTCCGGTACTCCGCGGCGCGCATCAGGCGGATCGCGTCGGCGAGGATCGTCTCGCGGAGCGCCTCGTCGAGATTCGGCGCCGGCGCGATCTCCACGACCTTCTGATGGCGGAGCTGCACGGAGCAGTCACGCTCGTGGAGGTGGACGACGTTGCCGGCGGCGTCGGCGAGGATCTGCACCTCGATGTGACGCGGCCGTCGGATGAGCCGCTCGAGGAAAAGCGAGCCGTCGCCGAACGCCGCCTGCGCCTCGCTGCGGCAGCGCGCGAACGCCTCGCCGATCGCCTCGGCGCTCTCGACGACGCGCATGCCGCGGCCGCCCCCGCCCGCGGATGCCTTCAGGAGCACGGGATAACCGAGGTCGCGTGCGAGATCCGCGGCCGCAGCGGCCGAGGCGAGCGGCTCGGCGCCGCCGGGGACGACGGGGATGCCGAGGGAGCTCGCGAGCGCCCGGGCGCGGACCTTGTCGCCGAAGAGCGCCAGCGCCGCGCTCGGCGGTCCCACGAAGACGAGCCCTTCGGTGGCGCAGAGCTCGGCGAATCGCGGGTTCTCCGCCAGGAAGCCGTAACCCGGGTGAACGCAGTCGCAGCGCGTCGCCTTCGCCAAGCGGACGAGCGCCTCGGCGTCGAGGTAGGCGTCGATGGAGCCTCGCTCATTTCCGTGTCGCCGTCCGATCTCGTGCGCCTCCGTCGCGAATCGCGTGTGCAGCGAGAGCGCGTCGACCGGCGCGTAGACCGCTACCGATTCGACACCGAGCGCCGATGCCGCCTTGGCGATTCGGATGGCGATCTCGCCGCGGTTGCTGATGAAGACGCGCTTCAGCAAATCAAATCTCCGACGTGCGAGAGTTGAATGAGGACACCCGCGATGTCCAGCGGGCCGCTCGGCG
>JAXDLK010000080.1:0-3265 GCA_034666665.1 Candidatus Binatota bacterium | reverse complement strand
GAGACATTCAACCATTACTCCACTACCCGCCGTGCCGCTGTTGAGCTCGGCGTTGCGGTTGCGGACGCAGGGCATTTCGGCTTTGTTCAGCGCCTCTGATGGATCGCATCGAATCCACTCTCCGCGTCGGCTCCGAGGAGTACCGCGAGAACTACGAGCACAACCGCTCGCTCGCAGCGGAGCTCCGGCGGCGCCTCGAGGAGGCGCGTCGCGGCGGGCCCGAGCCGATCCGCGAGCGCCACAAGAAGCGCGGCAAGATGCTCCCGCGGGAGCGGGTCGAGACTCTGGTGGACCCGGGGACCGCGTTTCTCGAGCTCTCACCGCTCGCCGCGTGCGAGCTCTACGATGGGGGGGCGCCCTCGGCGAGCATCATCACCGGCGTCGGCCGCATCAGCGGGCGGGAGGCGCTGATCATCGCCAACGACGCCACGGTCAAGGGCGGCACGTACTATCCGATGACGGTGAAGAAGCACCTGCGCGCACAGGAGATCGCGCTCGAGAACCGCCTGCCTTGCATCTATCTGGTGGATTCGGGCGGCGCCTTCCTGCCGCTCCAGGCCGACGTCTTCCCGGACAAGATCCACTTCGGCCGCATCTTCTACAACCAGGCGAACATGTCGGCGCTCGGGATCCCGCAGGTCGCGGTGGTGATGGGCTCCTGCACCGCCGGCGGCGCCTACATGCCGGCGATGAGCGACGAGACCGTGATCGTCAAGCAGCAAGGCACGATCTTCCTCGGCGGTCCGCCGCTGGTGAAAGCCGCGACCGGCGAGGAGGTCACCGCCGAGGAGCTCGGCGGTGGCGACACGCACACGCGTCTCTCCGGCGTCGCCGATCACCTGGCGGAAGACGACGCGCACGCGATCGCGATCGCTCGCTCGATCTTCGAGAACCTGCCGACGCGCGAGATCGCCGCCGTCGACCGCGTCGCCGCGGAACCGCCGGCCTACGATCCGGAGGAGCTCTACGGCGTGGTGCCGAAGAACCCGCGGCGGCCGATGGAGGCGCGCGAGGTGATCGCGCGGCTGGTGGACGGCAGCCGGTTCCACGAGTTCAAGGCGCGCTACGGACCGCAGCTCCTGACCGGCTTCGCGCACGTCCACGGCTTCCCCGTCGGCATCCTCGCGAACAACGGCGTGCTCTTCTCGGAGAGCGCGCTCAAGGGCACGCACTTCATCGAGCTCTGCTGCCAGCGCGGCGTGCCGATCCTGTTCCTGCAGAACATCACCGGCTTCATCGTCGGCAAGAAGTACGAGCAGGCGGGGATCGCGAAGGACGGCGCCAAGATGGTGAACGCCGTGGCGACGGCGGCGGTGCCGAAGATCACGGTGATCATCGGCGTCTCCTACGGCGCCGGCAACTACGGAATGTGCGGCCGCGCCTACGACCCGCGGTTCCTCTGGATGTGGCCCAATGCTCGGATCTCGGTGATGGGTGGCGAGCAAGCCGCGCGGGTGCTCCTGACCGTCAAGCTCGCGCAGCAGCCGATGAACGATGCCGAGCAGCAGGCGTTCATGGCGCCGACGCTCGAGACGTTCGAGCGGGAGGGGAGCCCGTATTTCTCGACCTCGCGCATCTGGGACGACGGCATCCTCGACCCGGTCGACACCCGCGACGTGCTCGGGCTGTCGATCGCCTTGTCGCTGGGCGCACCGATCCCGCAAACGCGGTTCGGCGTGTTCCGGATGTAGTCATGCTGGCGCGCGGAAGAGGGCCCGTGGACGTTCGGCCGAAGCCGATCGGCGCAGCCGATTCGAACCCCTCTCCCTCGCAGAAAGAGCTCGGGCGGCCAGGATGCTCCTCGCCAGCTCGGAGCGGCCGGGGCGCATACGCGCCGACCTCTCCCCTCTGGGGAGAGGTAAATACTGGCGCCGCTCATTGTCCGAATCCCCTCGCCCCCGTCTGCGGGGCAGAGGGAGAGGGAGAGGGGGTTGTTCAAGAAGATCCTCATCGCCAACCGCGGAGAGATCGCCGTCCGCGTGATCCGCGCCTGCCGCGAGCTCGGCATCTCCCCGGTCGCGGTGTACTCGGAGGCCGACCGCGATGCGCTCCACGTGCAGATGGCGGACGCGGCGATCGCGATCGGCCCCGCCCCGGCGCGCGAGAGCTATCTGGCGATCGACAAGGTGATCGCCGCCGCGCGTTCCGCCGGCGTCGAGGCGATCCATCCGGGGTACGGGTTCCTCTCCGAGAACCCGGAGTTCGCGCGCGCCGTCGGGGACGCGGGCCTGGTGTTCATCGGTCCGTCTCCGGAGACGCTCGAGCTCTCCGGTGACAAGGTCCGCGCCCGGAAGGCGGCCGCCGCGAACGGCGCCCCGGTGCTGCCGGCGATCGAGGACCTAACCGTCGCGCGCGGCGACGCCGCTCGCGCGGCGCAGACCCTCGGCCTTCCGCTGCTGGTCAAGGCGGCCGCCGGGGGGGGCGGCAAGGGAATGCGCGTGGTGCGCGACGCGGGGGAGCTACCCGCCGCGCTCGCGGCGGCGGAGCGGGAGGCGCTCTCCGCGTTCGGCGACGGCCGCGTCTTCCTCGAGCGGCTGGTAGAGCGGCCGCGCCACGTGGAGGTACAGGTCCTCGGCGACCGGCACGGCAACCTGATCCATCTGGGCGAGCGGGAATGCTCGCTCCAGCGCCGGCACCAGAAGATCGTCGAGGAGGCGCCTTCCGCAGCCGTCGACGACGCGCTTCGCGACCGGCTGACGCAGGCGGCGCTGATGGCCGCGCGCGCGGTCGGCTACTCGAACGCGGGAACCGTCGAGTTCCTGCTGGCTCCCGACGGTGAGTTCTACTTCCTCGAGATCAATCCGCGACTCCAGGTGGAGCATCCGGTGACCGAGTGCGTCACCGGCGTCGATCTGGTGGTCGCGCAGATTCGCGTCGCCGCCGGCGAGCGGCTGCCGATCCGGCAGGAGGACGTCGAGCTCCGGGGCCACGCGATCGAGTGCCGGCTCTACGCCGAAGATCCGTCGAACCGCTTCCTTCCCTCGTCCGGAAAGATCGCCGCGGTATCGCTTCCCTCCGGACCGGGCGTGCGGATCGACAGCGCACTCTGGGCAGGTGCGACGATCTCCATCGATTACGACCCGCTGCTCGCCAAGATCATCGCCTTCGCACCCGACCGCGAGCAGGCCCGGCGGCGCATGCTCGCCGCCTTCGACGAGTTCCTGCTCGTCGGTCCGGCGAACAACCTGACGTTCCTGCGCTCCCTGATGGAGCTCGACGAGTTCCGCGAGGCTCGGATCGACACGCAGCTGATCGAACGGGAGGC
>JAXDLK010000079.1:0-16312 GCA_034666665.1 Candidatus Binatota bacterium | reverse complement strand
GGCGCTCGACGGCGATCAGGTCGTCGTCAACTCGGCACAGGGCCGGGTGAAGGACCGCAACATGCGCCGCAACCCGGCGGTCGCCCTCGCGATCACGGATCCGCAGAACCCGTACCGGCACATCTCGATTCGCGGCCGCGTCGTCGGCGTCACCGAGAAGGACGCGGACGAGGACATCGACCGCCTCGCGAAGCGCTACCTCGGGCAGGACAAGTACCCGTTCCGCACGCCCGGCGAGGTGCGTGTGATCTACCGGATCGAGCCGACATCCGTCTCGACGATGGGTTGAAGCGGTCGCATACGCCGCGGCTGGTGATCGGAGTTGCCCGGGGTCGGCGCTGCCGCGTGCGGCATCCGTTCGCTCGGGGCTGCAGAGATCCACCGCCCGTTGGTGCCGTCCGTCTGACGCCGTGTTCACAAATCGCAGCGACGAAGCCGGCGCGATGGTTTCAACCACCCCAGGCGATCGCGTGCGCTACTCGGACTGGATCCCCATCGACCACGACGATGCCCTCCGCCTTCGGCTGGTCAACGACGGGCGCGGCTGGCGCTGGTGCGAGTGGAAGTGGGTTCGGCAGATCCCGGGCGCTCTCGACGAGCAGTCGCTACCCGCCCCCGAGGCGCGGTATGCCTGGCAGTACTTCGAGTCGAAGAACCAGGCGGCTTACTTCTTCGGGCTGCTCGCCGCGAAGCGCTTCTCCTCCCACTGAAGATCGGTCGTCTTGGCGCCGCACCGCCACCCGGGGGCCGTCCGCGATGACGGAGCTGCGGCGTTCTCCGAGTCCGTGGGCCCCCGCGACTCCCGCTGACGGACGCGTCGAGCGAACGCATCAGGTCCGCCCTCGGCGATCAGAAGTCCTCCATCAAGCTCATCAGCACGACCGAGAGCGCCGCGACGATCACCGTCCACAACGGGAAATGGCGGCGGCGGGCGGACCATTCCCACGCATCGAACGACAGGGCCCGCACGAGCCCGGAGAGCCGCCGCATGCCTTCGCCAATCACGCGCTCGAAGCTGGGTCAATGCGCGCCTCCGGAACGCCGAAGCGTGCCGGGTGCGGTCCCTGGCGCCGTTCCGGGCTAAGGACAATGCCGGTCCCTCGAGCGCAGCTACGCCCGGCGTGAGCCCTCTCCCAGCCTGGGAGAGGGTATCGGAGCCTGACGCCGTCCACTGGTTAACTGACCCGGCATGGGCCTAGGTCGCGGCTGGGTGTGGAGGGGGGAAGATGCGCTTGACTGAACGGCATTGGGGCTACGGAGAGCTGCCGGCGAGCGTGAACTGGATCTCGCTCCGCTTGCCGCCCCGGAGCTCGACGGTCCGGCTCTGTGGCGCCACTTGCGGCAGCTCGACCGTAACCGCGTAGGTCCCGTCGGCGAGCCGATCGAGACGGAGCGGGGTCTGCCCCTGACGGACGCCATTGATCGTCACCGGCGCTCCGCCGGGCCGCGAGAGCACGTACAGCGAGTTCGTCGCCCGCGGCAGGTCCGGGACCATCGGGGGCGATGCCGCTTCCGCGACCGACGGCCCTCCGAGCGGCGCGGCGGCGGCACTCACGACGGTGGAGGGCGGCCTCAGCCGCGCCGGAAGCTTGACGTCGACGCTGTAGACCGAACGCCCCACCACGTCGAGCGCCGCGCGATACGGAACGAATCCGTCCTTGCGCACCTCGAACGCGTGCTCCCCCGGCGACAGCCCGCGAACCGTGGAAGGCGTTCGCCCACGGCTCACGCCATCGATCACGATCTCCGCGCCGATCGGCTCGGAGCGCACCTCGATCGCCGCGAGCAGCGGCGAGATCGTAGCTGCCGCGGGAGCCGTGCGCGCGACCGCCCGAATGGGCGCCGGTGCCGACACCGGCTGCCGCTTCGGGGGAAGCGGCAGAACCGCCTTGCTCGGTGCCGGTCGCGCCGCGGCTTCCACGATCGGTGCCGCTGCCGGCGGCTCTTCCGTCCGAGCGACGACTGCCGGGTTCGGTACCGGTTCAGCCGTGACCGTGACCGCCGACCTCTTCCCGTTCGCCGTGCCGACGTCGGTTTGGACGACCGCGGCCGCTGGCCCCTCGGTCGACCGGGTAACCACGACCGCCGTTCCGTTTCCTCGCGAAGCGCGCGTGGCGAAGAAGCCACCCATCACACCGGCGCACAGTACCAGCGCGGCCGCCGCACCGATCGCCGTGCGCCGGGAGACCCCGACGGATGGCTCGCGGGCGAAGCCGCGCAGCGACGCGAGGTCCAGCGTCTCCGCTCCGAGTCCCCGGTCGGGAATCGTCTCCGGACTCGGCACCGGCATCGCTGTCGTCGCCGATGCGTCCTCCCGTACCGAGACTGCCGCCTGGAGCTCTCGCGCGAACGTCGCCACGTCGGGCGTCCTGCCGGCCAGGTTCTTGGCGAGCGCGCGTTCGACGACGGCGTCGAGGCTCTTCGGCAGCGACGGCTCGAGCGCGCTCGGCGGAGGCGGCTCCTGCGAGAGGACGTTGTGCATGGCGGCCGGCATCGAGCTCCCGCCGAACGGCTCGCGCCCGGTGAGGAGCTCGTAGGCGAGCGCACCGAGCGCGAAGACGTCGGATCCCGCGGTCAGCGTCTCGCCGCGGATCTGCTCCGGCGACATCCGCGTCGGGGTGCCGAGGAGCTGCGTGGTGGTGGCGCTCGGATCGCCTTGCATCACCTTGGCGACGCCGAAGTCGGCGATCTTCGCCATTCCCGTCGACGATAGAAGGATGTTCGACGGCTTGAGATCGCGGTGCAGGACTCCGTGGGCATGCGCGTACTCGAGGCCCGCGGCGATACCGCGGAGGATGGCGACCGCCTCACGCGCCGGCAGCTTTCCGCGGGAGCGGAGCACCTCGTCGAGAGTCGGCCCGTCCACGAGCTCCATCGCGATGAACGGGACGTCGTCCTCGAGCCCGCCATCGTACACGGCGACGATGTTCGAATGGTTCAGCCCGCTCGCGGTCCGGAGCTCGCGCTCGAATCGCGACCGGAGCTCGTCCTCGATGTCGCTGCCGCGGCGGTAGGTCTTTACCGCGACCTCGCGGTCGAGGAGCGAATCGTAGCCCCGGTACACGACGCCCATTCCGCCGCGCCCGAGCACCTCGCGGATCTCGTAGCGGCCGAAGCGGCGCACCGGCGTGATTGCATCCGCCATCTGCATCGGTCCGTTCCGGAACACGCGATCCTGCTCCAAGTGCCGGTCGGTTGGCAAGTCGAAACTCGCGCGCGGCCTGAGGATGCCACCGCACAGGGTCCCGTTCCCGAGCGGCCCTTTCCTCGCCCGAAGGGTGCCAACTCGCGCGCGCGGCGGAGCCCTGTTAGGTAGCGTCGAGGCCACGAGGAGGTCGGCGATGGGACGTCTCGACGGCAAAGTGGCGGTGATCACGGGCGCTGCGGGCGGGATCGGTCTCGCCGCGGCGCGACTGTTCGCGCGCGAAGGGGCGCGGCTGGTGCTCGTCGACCTCGGGGCGGCGCCGCTGGAGGAGGCGGCGCGATCGATCGGAGGCGAGATCGCCGCCGCCGTCGCCGCGGACGTGACCCGTCCCGACGAAACCGAACGGTTCGTGCGCGCGGCGCAGGAACGCTGGGGAGGGATCGACGTCTTCCTGGCGAACGCGGGCATCGAAGGCGTGGTCAAGCCGATCCCCGACTACCCGCTCGACGTCTTCGACCGAGTCATCGCGGTGAACGTTCGCGGCGTCTGGCTCGGGCTGAAGCACGTGATCCCCGTCATGGCGGCGCGGGGCGGGGGCAGCATCGTGATCACCTCTTCGATCTCCGGTCTCAAAGGCGCCGCCGGAGTCTCCGCCTACGTCACCAGCAAGCACGCGGTGATCGGCATGATGCGCTCCGCGGCCAACGAGTGCGCGCCTCTCGGCATCCGCGTGAACACCGTGAACCCGTCGCCGATCGAGACGCGGATGATGCGCTCGCTCGAGGAAGGCCTCGTCCCCGGTGCCGCGGACCGGGCAAAGCAGGCCGTGCTACAGGGGATCCCGTCGCGGCGGTACGGCACGTCGGCGGAGGTCGCCTCCGTGATGCTCTTTCTCGCCAGCGACGAGAGCCGGCACTGCACCGGCGGCGTCTACATGGTCGACGGCGGAATGTCCGCGGTCTGAGGCCCGAGCGGAGATGAAGTTCGGCGTCTTCTCGGTCGTCGATCACTATCCGCGCGAGCTCGCGCGCACCTCGGCCGAGCTCTACGCCGAGCTCCTCGAGCAGGCGGAGGCCGCCGACGAGCTCGGCTTCGACTCCTTCTGGATCGCGGAGCACCACTTCCACGAGTACGGCGCGATCCCGCGCCCCCCGGTGTGGATGGCCGCGGCGGCCGAACGTACGAAGCGCATCCGCCTCGGCGCCGCGGTCGTGGTGCTGCCGTTCGACCATCCGCTCCGGAGCGCCGAGGACTACGCGATGGTCGACGTCCTCAGCAGCGGCCGGCTCTGCCTCGGCGTCGGGTCGGGGTACCTGAAGCACGAGTTCGACGGCTTCGGGCTCGATCCCGCATCGAAGCGCGCGCTCTTCGAGGAATCCCTCGAGATCCTCACGCGCGCGTGGTCGGGCGAGCGCTTCTCGTTCGCGGGAGCTCATCACCGGGTGACGGACGTGCAGCTGAACGTGGTCCCGCTGCAGCACCCGCGGCCACCGATGTGGATCGCTACGCTCCGCGCCGACGCCGCCCCGCGGATCGGCGCGATGGGATTCCCGGTGATGTTGATCCCGTACGCGAGCGCGGAGACCGTGGAGCAGATGGCGGCGAGTCTCCGCACCTATCGCGACGCGTTCGTGAGCTCCGGCGGACGGGCGGAAGACGCCACCGTCCCCTTCGGCTTTCACTGTCACTGCGCCGAGACCACGGAGCAGGCGCGCGAGGAGGCGCGCGAGCCGATGGAGCGTTACGTGCGGACGCGTCTCTACGCGGTGCAGCGCCCGTTCGAGACGCTGATCGCAGAGGACGTGGTCGCGTTCGGCGATCCGGACGAGGTCGTACGGGTGGCCCGCCTCTACGAGCGTGCCGGCTTCACGCACTTCCTGGCGATCGCGAACTTCGGCGGGCTCCCGCACCGCCAAGTGCTGCGCTCTCTCGAGCTGCTCGCGAAGCACGTGCTCCCGCGGTTCGCCTGACGGATGGCCGCGGAATGCCGCGAGACGTTCACCAGACCCTGCGGCGACTCCTCGCGGGCCGTACGCCCGACGCGAAGTCGCTGGTGGTGACGGTCTTCGGCGACGCCGTCGTCCCGCACGGCAGCCTCGTCTGGATCGGCAGCCTGATCCGCTGGCTCGCTCCGTTCGGCATCAACGAGCGGGCGGTCCGGACCGCGCTCTATCGTCTCTGCCGCGAAGGATGGTTCACGAACCGGAGCATCGGACGCCGCAGCGACTACGGCCTGACTCCGCTCGGGCGTCACAACTTCGCGGATGCGGAGCGGCGGATCTATGCGGCGGAGCCGCCGCCGTGGACGGGCGAGTGGTCGCTCGTGCTACTCGGCCAGCAGGACGTTCCCGGGGAGAAGCGCGACCGCGCCCGGCGGTCGCTCCGCTGGCACGGGTTCGGCGAGCTCGCCCCCTCCGTCCTGCTACATCCCGCCGGAGGCATGGACGAGGTCCGCCTGGTGCTTTCCGACCTCGGACTCGAACGCAAGGCGATCGTCCTCCGCGCACGGAGCGAATCGTTGCTTCCCGCCGAGGGTCAGGCGCTCCGGAATCTCGCCGCCGCCGCGTGGGACCTCGGCGACCTGACGACCGCGTACCGCGACTACTGCCATCGCTTTCGCCCGCTGTCGGAGGACCTCGCCTCGGCCGCACTGCCGGTGCCAGAGGTCTGCTTCTCGATCCGGGTGCTCGCGATCCACGAGTATCGTCGGGTGCTGCTGCGCGATCCGGAGCTCCCTCTGGAGCTGCTGCCCGAGGATTGGGTCGGCACCGAGGCGCGGCGTCTGTGCCGCGCGATCTACCGGCGGGTCCACGCCCGCGCCGCGGAGCACGTGCGCGCGACCGGCAGAACGTCCGAAGGGCCGCTCCCTCCGCCGGCCGCGTTCTCCTCCCGCCGTTTCACCGCAAGGCACCGCGCCGGCGGAGATCAATCGCCGCGAAAGCGAGGCTCTCGTTTCTCGAGGAACGCGCGCACGCCTTCGTGATAGTCGTGCGTGCTTCCCGCTTCGCGCTGGAGCTCGCGCTCGAGGTCGAGCTGCGCGTCGAGATCCGCCGACAGCGACTGGTTCAGCGCCCGCTTCGTGAGGCCGAGGCCGCGCGTCGGCCGGGTGGCGATTCGCCGGGCGAGATCGAGCGCCTCGTCGGCCAACGTTTCCGGCTCGCACACCTTGTAGATCATGCCGATCTCGCAGGCCCGCTCGGCCGAGACCCGCTCGCCGAGGTACGCCATGGCGGCGGCGCGCGCCGTGCCGACCAACCGCGGCAGGAAGAACGTGCCGCCGCTGTCCGGCACGAGACCGATCGCCGCGAACGCCTGGATGAATGCCGCCTTCTTCGAGGCGAGCACCAGATCGCAGGCGAGCGCCAGGTTCGCGCCGGCGCCGGCCGCCGTTCCGTTCACCGCGCACACCACGAGCTTCTCCAGGCGGCGGAGCGCGCGCACGATCGGGTTGTAGTTCTCGTCGATGACCTTGGCGAGATCGAGCGGCGCCTGGCCCTCTCGCGGCTTCACCTCGTCGAGGTCCTGGCCTGCGCAGAAGGCGCGCCCGGCTCCGGTCAGGAGCACGGAACGAACGCCGCGGTCCTTCTCGATCTCCGCCAGCACGCGCTGGAGCTCGCGGGCCATTCCGGTGTCGAAGCTGTTCAGCACGTCGGGGCGGTTGAGGGTCACGCGCCCGACTCCATCCGTCACCTCGAAGAGAATCGTTTCCGTGGACACGCTGGTTCCTCTCTCGCGAGCCGCCGTGCGGCCTCCGCGCTTACAATGGTTTGAAGAGCTCGAAGGGCTCGCCGCATTCACGGCAGCGCCAGAGGGACTTGCACGGCGTCGAGCCGAACTCGCTGACGCGATCGTCGCTCTCCGCGCCGCAGCGGGGGCACTGCGCGGAGCGCACGGCCGCGGCGCAGCGCCGCGGCGGGGGGTCGATGCCGAAGTCGCGGAGCTTTCCGCGCGCGTTCTCGTCGAGCGCGTCGGTCGTCCAGGGCGGCGACAGCACCGCTCGCACCGAGACGTTCGCGTGGCCGTTCCGCTGGAGACAGGCGACCACGTCCTCCTCGATCATCCGCATCGCCGGACACCCGGAGTAGGTGGGCGTCACCACCACCTCGACGCCGCCGCGGTCGTCGATCTCGACCGCGCGCACGATCCCCATCTCGACGACGTCGAGCGCGGGGATCTCCGGGTCGCGGACCTCGCGGAGCTCCTGGAGCACGGATGCCGCCGTCGTCACCATTCCGCTCCGGGAAAGGATCGCGCGACGATCTGCATCTCGGCAAGCAGGTGGCCGAGGTGCTCGCTGTGAGGACCACGACGCGGCGCCGCCGCTACGGAGCCGTCCTCGGGCACGCGCAGCCCAGCCGCGGCGAACGTCGCAGCGACCTCACGCAGCCACGGCTCGCGCAGCCGGCTGGTGTCGGCCGCGATGCCGCGCTCGACGAGTCGCCGCTCTCCATCGTCGGCGGCGAAGAGCTCGGGCGTGAACCGCCACAGGTCCGCGATCGCGGCTTCCATCCGCCCGTGACTTTCCTCCGTTCCGTCTCCGAGGCGGATCACCCAGCCGCGGCTGTGTCGCAGGTGATAGGCGCTCTCCGCCTCCGCCTTCGCGGCCCACGGGGCGATCCGCGAATCCGCCGACGAGCGCAATGCCGTCGTCAGCGCGGCGTCGAACGCGTCGAAGAGGAATTGCCGCACGATCGTCCGCGCGAAGTCGCCGTTCGGCTGCTCCACCAAGACCACGTTCCGGTAGTCGATCGCCTCGCGGAAGAAGGCCAGCTGGTCGGCGCTCCGGCCGCGTCCCTCGACCTCGGCGGCGATGCCGAGGAGAACCTGCGCCTGTCCGATGAGATCGAGCGCCACGTTCGCGAGCGCGAGCTCTTCCTCGAGGATCGGCGCATGGCCGCACCACTCCGACAGGCGGTGCCCGAGCACGAGCCGGTCGTCGCCGAGCCTCGAGCAGTAATCGACGAGGGGGCCGCGCTCTTCCACCGGCGACATTCGCTCAGATCCTCGCTCGTCCGTTCGCCGTCGCTCCACCGGACGCCAGGGCGCCCGAGCGGACGGCAGGGACGGGAACCGCCCGCACGGCAAGAGGCGACGAACGCATCGAAGCTCCTGACATCAGAAGGCCCGGGTCCCGCGCGGAATCTTGTAGAACTGCGGGTGGCGATAGATCTTGTCGTCCGCGGGCGCGAAGAACGACGCCGCGTCGCCCGGCTCCGTCGCGGCGATCTCCGCCGACGGCACCACCCACAGGCTCGCGACCGCACCCCGGCGCGCGTAGGTGTCGCGGGCGTTCTGCAGCGCCATCTCGGCGTCGCCGGCGTGGACGCTCCCCGCGTGCACGTGCGCGTCACCTCCACGCTCCTGCACGAAGACCTCCCACAGCGACAGCTCGGAATCCGACGCCGTTCGATCGGACATTCGGGTCACGCCGCCCTCGCGCGCTGCTTCGCTTCCCAGGCCACGGCTGCCTCACGCACCCACCGTCCCTCGTCGTGCGCCCGGCGCCGCGCCTCGAGCCGGTCTCGGTTGCAGGGGCCCCCGCCGCGGATCACCCGGCGGAACTCCTCCCAGTCGATGGCGCCGAACTTCCAGTCGGCGCTCTCCGGATCGAAGCGAAGCTCGGGATCCGGGATCGTCAGCTCGATCGCCTGCGCCTGGGGAACCGTCAGGTTGACGAAGCGCTGCCGGAGCTCGTTGTTGCTGCCCCGCTTCACCTTCCAGCGCATGAGCTCCGCGCTGTGCGGCGACTCCGAATCGTCCGGACCGAACATCATCAGAGAAGGCCACCACCAGCGGTCGAGCGCATCCTGCGCCATCCGCCGCTGCTCGGACGTGCCGCGGGCGAGGGTCGCCATGATCTCGTAGCCCTGCCGCTTGTGAAAGTTCTCCTCGGTGCAGATGCGCCTCATCGCCCGCGCGTACGGACCGTACGAGCACTTCGCGAGGCTCGTCTGGTTGACGATCGCGGCTCCGTCGACGAGCCAGCCGATCGCGCCGATGTCCGCCCAGGAGAGCGTCGGGTAGTTGAAGATGCTCGAGTACTTGGCTTCGCCGGAGAGCAGCGCCTCGACGAGCTCGCGTCGATCGACGCCGAGCGTCTCCGCCGCACAATAGAGGTAAAGACCGTGGCCGGCCTCGTCCTGGACCTTCGCCAGCAGCGAGAGCTTCCGCCGGAGCGTCGGTGCGCGCGTGATCCAGTTGCCCTCGGGCAGCATGCCGACGACCTCGGAGTGCGCGTGCTGCGACATCATGCGCAGCAGCTGCCTGCGGTAGCGCTCCGGCATCCAGTCCCGGGGCTCGATGGTCTCGCCGCGGTCGAGGCGCGCCTGAAAGGCCTCCTCGCGGGCTCGGTCGTCGTCTCTCTCGGTGGTCGGCGCGTCTTCCATCCGACTGCTCCTCTTCGTCCTGGCGTTCGACGTGATACGTTTTCGGCCCTCTGATGTCAATCATCCGTGTCGCTTTGACGCCATTCCCACGGGTCGCCGTCGTACCGGTTTCCTTCCCGCCTCGGGTAGGCTACACCGCGTCAGTTCGTCGGCCGCGGCCGGAAAGGAGCATGTGTGGACCTGGGACTCGCAGGCAAGGCAGTCGTCGTGACGGGGGCGAGCAAAGGCATCGGGCGCTCGATCGCCGAGGCGTTCGCCGCGGAAGGGGCGGACGTGGCGATGTGTGCGCGTGGCGAGGAGGCGCTGCAGAGCGCGGCCGCCGAGATCGGCGCCCGCGGCGTCCGCGTTCACGCCGAGGCGTGCGACGTGAGCGACCCCGCGGCGCTCGACGCGTTCCTCGAAGCGGCGCATCGAGCGCTCGGCCGCATCGACGTGCTGGTGAACAACCCGTCGGCCTACGCGCTTGCCGACGATCCCGCGTCGTGGACCAAGACCTTCGACGTCGACGTCATGGGCGCGGTGCGGGCGACCTGGAAGGTCGTGCCGTGGATGGAGAAGCAGGGCGGCGGTTCGGTGATCCACATCTCGTCGGCCTCCGGTCGCATGGCCGGCTCGCCGCCGGCCTACGCCGCGATGAAGGCCGCGCTGATCAGCCATGCAAAGACTCTGGCCGTGGCTCTCGCCCCGAAGAAGATCCGCGTCAACGCCGTCGCCCCGGGATCGATCGAGTTCGCCGGCGGCTTCTGGGACGTGGTGAAGTCCGGCAATCGCCCGATGTACGACACGATCGTGACGTCGATCCCGTGGGGACGGATGGGCACGCCCGAGGAGGTCGCCAACGCGGTCGTCTTTCTCGCATCGCCGAGCGCGAGCTGGGTGACGGGCGTGACGCTCGGCGTGGACGGAGGCCAGTTTCCCGGCAACGTCTGACTCCCGTCGGGAAGCGGCGGGGGATCCAGCCGGAGCATCGATGCTGAGGCCTTACGTCGTGCTCGACCTGACCGACTCGCGCGCCGAGCTCGGTCCGCTGATCCTCGCCGGCCTCGGCGCCGACGTCATCAAGGTGGAGCCCCCGGCGGGCAGCTCGTCTCGGCGAGATCAGCCGATCGATCCGAGATTGCCGGACGATCTCGCGAGCCTGCGCTTCCACGCGCTGAATCGAGGCAAGCGGAGCGTCGTCGTCGAGCTCGGGAGCGAAGCGGGCCGGCAGGGATTTCACCGGCTCGTCGCGGGCGCGGACTTCCTCTTCGAGAACGCCGAGCCGGGCGCGATGGCGGCTCTCGGCCTCGGCTTCGACGCGCTTCGCCAGGTGAACCCACGGCTCGTGCACGTGGCGATCACCCCGTTCGGCCAGGACGGACCGTACGCGCGCCACCTCGCGACCGACCTCACGCTGAGCGCGATGGGCGGAGCGATGGCGCTGAACGGCGACGCCGATCGCCGCCCGGTACGCGTGACCGTGCCGCAGACCTGGTACCACGCCGCGGCGGAGAGCGCCGTCGGAGCGCTCGTCGCACACCATCGCCGGCTCGTGACGGGCGACGGTCAGTTCGTCGACGTGTCCGTGCAGGCGGCGATCTTCTGGACCGGGCTCAACGCGATGATCGCGCACCCGATCCAGGGGCGCGACATCGAGCGGAGCGGCACGATCCTGCAGCTGAGCACGCTGACGACGCCGCTCGTCTACCCGTGCGCCGACGGCGAGATCGTGCTGATCACCACGAGCGCAACGCTGAAGAGCTTGATTCCGTGGCTGGTCGAGGACGGCACCGTGACGCCGGAGTGGGCGGCGGCAGAGGACTGGAGGACGTACGAAGGCCGCATGCTGACGGGCGGCACGCTGGCGCACCCGCTGCCGGCGGTGCAGGAGCGGGTCCGCGCGTTCTGCTCGAAGTACCGCAAGGCCGAGCTCTTCGATCGCGGCGTTGCGGAAGGCGTCACGCTCGCCCCCGTGAACACCATTGCCGACGTGCTCGCACTCGAGCACCTCGATGCCCGTGAGTACTGGCAGCCCTACCCGCTGCCGGACGGACGCGTTCTCCGCGCGCCCGGTCCCTTCGCGCGGCTCTCGCGAACGCCGGTGTCCTCGTCCGGCAGTGCGCCGGCCGTCGGCGCCCACACGGACGAGGTTTTCCGTGAAGGCGACGCCGCCAAGCGGGCGGAGCAGAGCGCGCCGCCGGCGCGCGCGGGCGCACTGCCGCTCGCCGGCGTGAAGGTCGCCGACTTCTCCTGGATCGGTGTCGGCCCGATCACCGCGAAATACCTCGCGGACCACGGAGCGACGGTCGTGCATGTCGAGACCGAGCATCCCGCCGATCGGCTCCGGCTCGTCGGGCCGTTCAAGGACGACATTCCCGGTCCGAACCGCTGCCAGTTCTTCGCCTCCTTCAACACCTCGAAGCTCTCGCTCGCTATCGACCTGAAGCATGCGCAGGGGCTCGAGGTGGCGAAGCGACTGATCGGCTGGGCCGACGTGTGCCTCGAGTCCTTCACCGCCGGCACGATGGCGGAGCTCGGCCTCGGCTACGATGTCGCGCGCGCGATCAATCCCTCGATCGTGATGGCGAGCACGTGCCTGATGGGGCAGACGGGCCCGGCGGCGCCGCTCGCGGGCTACGGCTATCACGCGGCGGCGATCTCCGGGTTCTACGAGGTCACCGGGTGGGACGACCGTCCGCCGGCAGGGCCGTTCAACGCGTACACCGACACGATCGCGCCCCGGTTCCTCGCGGCCACGCTCCTCGCCGCGCTCGATCACCGACGGAGGACGGGCGAGGGGCAGTACGTCGATCAAGCGCAGATGGAATCCGCGCTCTACTTTCTCGCTCCCGAGATCCTCGACTTCCAGGTGAGCGGGCGCATGCCGCGCCGCGCGGGCAACGAGTCCCCGACCGCGTTCCCGCACGACGCATATCCGTGCGCCGGCACCGACGAGTGGTGCGCGATCGCGGTGGAGACGGATGCGCAGTGGCGCGCGCTGCGCGCGGCGCTCGGCGATCCCGAGTGGGCGGGGTCGCCGGAGCTCGATCATCTCGACGGACGGCGGGCGCACCGCGAGCTGATCGACCGCGAGCTCGCGGAGTTCACCTCGCGGCACGAGCCGCGTGCGTTGATGGATCGGCTGCAGGCCGCCGGCGTTCCCGCGGGCATGGTGCAGCGCTCGAGCGATCACCAGCAGGATCCACAGCTCCGCCATCGGCGATTCTTTCGCCCGTTGCAGCACCCCGAGATGGGCGAGGTGCCCTACGAGGGCCATCAGTTCACGATCGCCGGATATGACAACGGCCCTCGCTTTCCCGCGCCCTGTCTCGGCGAGCACTCGATCCAGGTGCTGCAGGAGATCCTCGGCTACGGCGACGAGGACCTGGCGCGAATCGCGGCGAGCGGCGCGCTGCGGTAGAGGGCGGACGCCGAGGGCGGCCCGCTACCTCGTCATCGCTCGACCCGGCCGAGAGCTCCGCTCGGAGTTCTCTGCTCCGCGAATTTCCGCGCCCCGTCGAAGGCCGCCATCGCGACCGCGGTGAGGACTTCCGCCGGCTCGATCGGCTTGGTCAAGTGCAACGTGAATCCCGCGTCGCGAACGCTCTCCCGGTCTTGCAGCGCCGCCGCTCCGGTCAGGGCGAGAATCGGCACACCGTCGTTCCAACGAGCTCTGAGAGTGCGCAGCAGCTCGTAGCCGTCCGCGTCCGGCATCGCCAAGTCGGTGATCACCACGTCGGATCGCTCCGATGCGTACCGTTCCACGGCTTCCTGCACGCAGGACGCCGTCGTCACCTCCGCTCCGGCCTCGCGGAGAGCCGCCTCCAGGGCAAGCCGGATCTCGGGATCGTCGTCGACCACCAATACCTTCAACCCGTCGAGACGCGCCGGCACGGCGCTCTTCGCCGCCTGAACCGAATGGAGAGAAACCGCCGGCAGCCGCACGGTGAACGTCGAGCCGAGTCCGGGGCCGTCGCTGCTCGCCTCGATGGTGCCGCCGTGAAGCTCGACCAGATGCCGGGCGACCGCCAGACCGAGCCCGAGACCGCCGTGACGACGTGTGGTGGACACGTCGCCTTGTTGAAAGCGCTCGAAGATCAGGGGCAGCACGTCCGCGGAGATGCCTTCGCCGGTGTCACTGACGGTCACCTCGGCTCGGCCCTCACGACTGCGCGCCACGATCGAGACCTTGCCGCCCGGCGGAGTGAACTTGATCGCGTTCGCCAGCAGATTCCCGACCACTTGTTGGATCCGCGTGGAGTCGGCGTAGATCGAGATCTCCTCGCCGGCGATCGACGCGGCGAGCTCGACTTGCGCCTCCGCTGCCGGGATCTGCATCGCCTCGACGGCATCGCCGACGATCTTGGCGAGGTTCGCATCCTGTGGCTCGATCGAGAACTTTCCCGCGATGATTCGCGAGACGTCGAGCAGATCGTCGATCATCCGGGCGAGAGCAACGGTGCTACGCTCGATCGCCGCAACCGCGCGCTCTCTGGTCGGAGGATCGACGGAATCACCACGCAGCGCGCGTATCCAGAGGAGCATGGCGGTCAGAGGCGAGCGCATCTCGTGGGAAAGCAGGGCCAAGAATTCGTCTTTGCGCCGCTCGACCTCGCGGGCGCCCCGTAACGACGCAACGAACTGGTAGGCGTTCGCCGCAAACGTGGCCAGGCTGCCCAACACTCGGGCGTCCTCGAGGTCGAACTTGCGATGCTCGTCGTGAGCGATCACCCAGATCGTTCCGATCGGTCGCCCATCGACGGAAAACGGCTGCAGCAACGCCTCCACGATCGGCGGAACGATTCCGTCGAGATAGGTGTAGTGCTTGCCGGGATTGGCGAAGAGCTGGACGGCGTTCGTGTCGAGAACGACCCCGCACGGGCTGAAGTCGCGCGGTGTCGTCCCTCGCACGTGCTCGGCGAACTGACCGGCGATCGCCGACCATCGGAATACGGTCCCGCCCTCGTGCTCCTCTACCAAGCTCACACCGGCGGAATCGGCGCCGCACAGCTCGCGAGCGGTTTCGACGAGCTTCTGCAGAATGTCCGTGGAAGAGGCGGAGAGGTGTCGCGCGAGTGAAACCAGCGCAAGGTTCTCCGCTCGGTAGTCCGGGGCGCGCGACGGACGGCGGGTGAGATCCGGCGTCGCGATGACCGGGTCGAGGGACGAAACCGGTGCGGGATTGTGAATTGCCGTGATCACCTTATTCGCGCAGAAGCCCGTGGTACCCGGCCATCCCGGGCGTTGCAACGAAAATCGCGCGCTGCTCCGCCTCTCGGAACCGCGATCGGAGCAGTCTCCGGCGATCGAAGGCAACGCGTCATGCGCGAGAGGAGGCGGCTCGCGGCTGCCGACGTCCGCGTCCATCGGCGACGTTCGTCGGAAGGCTCGAGACCCAGCACCACGCGGCGCGCGCGCGCTCCGGTAGCGCCGTCGATTGCTTCTCCGGCAACCGTCCGTTAATTCGCCGCGCCATGCCACCCACGACCGAAGCGAGCGCCGGTCAGCACCTGGGCTACATCCTGCCGGTGTGGACGGTCGCGCCGTTCGTCCTCATGCTGCTCGGCATCGCGGTGCTCCCGCTGGCGTGGCCGCACCTCTGGGAGAGCAACCGGAACAAGGGGATCTTCGCCGCGGCCCTCGGCGTCCCCGTCGTCCTCTACGTGGGAATGTACGAGCCCGCCGCCGTGTTCGGCGCCGCGGTCGAGTATCTCTCGTTCATCGCGCTCCTCGGGTCGCTGTTCATCATTTCGGGCGGCATCGTGCTCCGCGGCGACATCCGCGCGATCCCGACGGTGAACACCGGCTTTCTCGCCGCCGGAGCGCTGCTCGCGAACTTCATCGGCACGACGGGGGCCAGCGTGCTGCTGATTCGGCCGATGCTGCGCACCAACTGGCCGGAGCGGAAGCACGTCCAGCACATTCCGGTCTTCTTCATCTTCGTCGTGTCGAACTGCGCCGGTCTCCTGACGCCGCTCGGGGACCCGCCGCTGTTCCTCGGATACCTCCGGGGGGTGCCGTTCTTCTGGACGCTCCGGCTGGTGCCGCACTGGGCGTTCGTCGTCGGCGTGCTGCTGGCGGTCTTCTATTTCGTCGACCGCCGGGCGCTCGCACGCGAGGACGCGACTCGCGTGGTGGTGAAGGACATCCGCGAATACCGCCCGCTCTCGCTCGCCGGAGCGCACAACTTCCTCTACCTGCTCGGGGTCGTCGCCGCGGTGCTCTTCAGCCCGATGCTGCCCGAGGGGGCGCTCCGCGAGATCGCGCGGCTCGCGGTGATGGTCGCGATGGCGGCGCTGTCCCTGTCCACCACGCCCGCGGAGCTTCGCCGCGAGAACGGCTTCAGCTTCGGGCCCATCCACGAGGTGGCGGTGCTCTTCGCAGGCATCTTCGCGACCATGATTCCGGCGCTCGAGATCCTGCGCGCTCGCGGCGGTCAGTTCGGGGTGGAGGAGCCCTGGCAATTCTACTGGCTCTCGGGAGCGCTCTCGTCCTTCCTCGACAACGCGCCGACGTACCTGACGTTCGTCTCGCTCGCGCAGGGGCTGCACGAGGCCGGCCGCGCGGCAGTCGACATGGCGGGCGGACCCGTCCCCGAGGCGCTCCTCGCGGCGATCTCGTGCGGGTCGGTGATGATGGGCGCCAACAGCTACATCGGCAACGGCCCGAACTTCATGGTCAAGGCGATCGCCGAGGAGCAGGGCGTGAAGATGCCGAGCTTCGTCGGCTACATGGGCTGGTCGTCGGCGATTCTGCTGCCGATCTTCGCGGTGGTGACGTTGATCTTCTTCGCCGGCTGAGC
>JAXDLK010000078.1:0-4166 GCA_034666665.1 Candidatus Binatota bacterium | reverse complement strand
GCGGAGGGCTTCCTCGGCGCGAACGCGTCGTCGGAATACGGAGGCGCCGGCGCCGACTTCCTCTACGACGCGATCGTCATGGAGGAGATCGCCCGGGTTCGAGCGCACGCCCTGATGATGTCACTCCATTCGGACATCTGCGTGCCCTACGTCGCGACCTATGGCAGCGACGAGCAGAAGCGCGCGATCCTCCCGGGTGCGATCCGCGGCGAGCTCCTGCTCGGCATCGCCATGACCGAGCCCGGCACCGGCTCCGACCTGGCGGCGGTCTCGACCACCGCTCGCCGGGAGGGCGATTCGTGGGTGCTGAACGGCTCGAAGACGTTCATCTCCAACGGCCAGGTCGGAGACCTCTTCATCGTCGTCGCGAAAACCGACCCGCGCGCCGAGCCGCCGCACCGCGGAATCAGCCTGATCCTGGTCGAAGCCGATGCTCCCGGGTTCGTCCGCGGCCGCAAGCTCGAGAAGCTCGGACTCCGCGGCCAGGACACGAGCGAGCTCGCCTTCGACGATTGCCGAGTGCCAGCGCGGAACCTGCTCGGCCACGAGGGACAGGGCTTCCGCATGTTGATGGAGAAGCTCCAGCAGGAGCGCTTGGTCGTGGCCGTCGTGTCGATGGCCTCCTGCCGCCGGTCGCTCGACGACACCATGGAGTACGTGAAGGGCCGGCACGCCTTCGGCAAGCCGATCGCGGCGTTCCAGAACACGCAGTTCCGCCTCGCGGAGCTCGCGACCGAGGTCGAGATCGGCCAGGCGTTCGTCGACAAGCTGCTCGCCGCGCACGTCCGGGGCGACGAGATCGTCGCCGAGGTCAGCATGGCGAAGTGGTGGACGACGGAGCTCCAGAAGCGCCTCACGTCGCAGTGCCTGCAGCTCCACGGCGGCTACGGCTTCATGCTCGAGTACCCGATCTCGATGGACTACGCGGACGCGGCCGTGCAGTCGATCTACGCCGGAACGAACGAGATCATGAAGGTGATCATCGCCAAGCGCCTCGGTCTCGAGTGAAATTCGGTTCCTCGAGCCCAGCCTTCTGCGGGCTCGCTTCGGGCGCGATCGAGGGGCTGCCTCTCGCGTGACCCCTTCGCTGGTTCACGCCATAATGCGCCGCTCATGAGCCCGGAGCCCGTTCTGCTGCCGTTCCCCGAACGGCTCGATGCGGACCCGCGCGACTTGCGGCGGTCGGTCCTCGGACAGGCGCGCGGCTCGACGGTGGTGCTCGATCTCTCCGGCGTGCCGGCGCTCGACGAGGTCGCCGCGGCGCGGCTGCTCCGCCTCGCCGCCGAGGGCCGAGCCGCGGGCATCGACGTCCGGCTCGCGGGGCTCTCCGAGGATGCGCGCCGCCTGCTCGCGGACGTCGACCCCGGCGTGCTCGAAGAGGACCTGGCGAGTCCGAAGATCCGCAATCCACTGGAGATGATCGGCGCCGGGACGCTCGACGCGATCGATACCGCAGCCTCGGTCAGCACGCTCGTGAAGGATACCGCGTTCGGCGTTGCCCGGCCGTTCGGTAAGAAGGGTATCCGCTGGGACCGGACCCTCGAGCAGATGGCGCTCGTCGGCGCCGACGCCGTGCCGATCGTGGTCTTCATCTCGTTCCTGGTGGGGGCGGTGCTCGCGCTCAACGGCGCGGCGCAGCTCCGGCAGTTCGGCGCGGCGATCTTCATCGCGAATCTGGTCGGCATCTCGATGACGCGCGAGATGGGGCCGCTGATCACCGCCGTGATCGTCGCCGGCCGCACCGGCTCCGCGATTGCCGCCGAGATCGGCTCGATGGTCGTGTCGGAGGAGATCGACGCGATGCGGACGATGGCGATCTCGCCCGTCCGTTTCCTCGTCGTGCCGAAAGTGCTGGCGCTCGCGTTGGTCATGCCGCTGCTCACGACCCTCAGCAACGCGGCGGGCATCCTCGGCGGCTACCTGGTCGGCATCGCGGCTCTCCAGCTGTCGAGCGACGCCTACGTCTCGCAAACCGTGCAGTCGCTCTTCCTGAACGACGTGATCACCGGGCTCGCGAAGAGCGTCGTCTTCGCCGTGCTGATCGGCTTCGTCGGCGTGTACAAGGGTCTCTCCGTTCGCGGCGGCCCCGAGGCCGTCGGCCGTGCCACCACCTCCTCGGTCGTCACCTCGATCATCCTCTGCATCGTCGCCAACGCCGCATTCACCGCGCTCTTCTATTTCACCGAATGAGCGCCGACGCGCCGAAGCTGCTCGCGGTCGAGAACGTGGTGGCCGGGTACGGGGATCGGCGGATCCTCGACGGGGTGTCGTTCACGGTCGACCGCGGCGAGATCCTCGTGATCCTCGGCGGCAGCGGCTCGGGGAAGTCGACGACCTTGCGGACCATCGTCGGGCTGCTGCCGCCGCTCGAGGGACGTGTGCTGATCCGCGGCCGCGACGTGAACGCCGCCGAGCCCGCCGAGCGCGACGAGATCCTGCGCGACGTCGGCATGGCGTTTCAGAGCGCGGCGCTGTTGAACTCCATGACCGTGGCCGACAACGTGGCGCTGCCGATGATCGAGCACTGGAACCTCGACCGCGACACGGCGCTGATGCTCGCGCGCATGCGGCTCGCCTCCGTCGGCCTGGCCCGCGCGGGAGAGAAGCTGCCTTCGGAGCTCTCCGGCGGGATGCGCAAGCGCGCCGGCCTTGCGCGCGCGCTTGCGCTCGAGCCGAGCCTGCTGCTCTTCGACGAGCCGTCCGCCGGCCTCGATCCGATCACCGCCCGCGAGCTCGACGATCTCATCCTCTCGCTCAAGGCCCGGCGCGACATGGGGATCGTCACCGTGACGCACGAGCTCGGCAGCATCAACACGATCGCGGACCGCGCGGTGATGCTCGCCGAGGGCAAGGTGGTGGCCGCGGGGACCCTCACGGAGGTGCGCGCGAACCCGCACCCGCTGGTGCAGGCTTTCTTCCGCCGTGAGGCCCTCCCGCCGAGGGAAGGTGAGAAGACCTTGCTCGAGGAGCTCGAATGGCGGCCGTGAAGCGGTCGCGCGGCGACCTCATCAAGGTCGGCGTCTTCGTGCTGATCGCCGGGGCGGTGCTCGTGGGAGGGCTCCTGTGGATCGCGGGGTCGCGCTTTCTTCGCCCGGTCGACACCTACACGGTGGTGTTCGCCGAATCGGTGAGCGGTCTCAACGCCGGCGCGAACGTGGAGTACCAGGGTGTCGTGGTCGGTCGCGTGCGTGACCTCGAGCTCACGCGCGACCTCCCGCCGAAGGTCGCGGTGATCGTCGACGTCGAGCCCGGGACGCCGATCCGCAAGGACACGATCGCGGCGCTGCTCGGCTCGTTGGTGACCGGCATCAAGTTCATCCAGCTCCAGGGAGGCACCGAGGGCGCCGAGCCGCTGCCGCCCGGCGGCACCATTCCCGGCGACGTCGCGTCGCTCGAGCAGTTCCGCAATCAAGTGACGGAGATCGCCGGCCGCGCGGTGACGATCTTGACGCGACTCCAGGAGAACGTGTTCACTCCGGAAAACACCTCGCGCTTCGCCTCTTTCGCGAGCGACCTCGGCAACGCCGCCGAGAGCCTGAGCGCGGTGATGAATACGTTCCGTGCCGAGGAGACGGGAAAGGAGATCGCGCGGCTCGTACGAGAAGTGCGCTCGATGTCCGCGCACCTGAACGAGATCGTCGGCGACTTCGCGAGTCGGCGGGACGACGTGTATGACCGGCTCGGGTCGACGGTCACGCACATCGACGACGCGGTGCAGGATATGCGCAAGCTGGTGAATACGGCGAACCATGAGCTCGGCGGCGCGAGCACGTCCGTCGGTACGCTGGTGAAGGAGCTCACGCGCGCGACCGACCGTCTGCAGGAGACGATCGACGTGATCCGCAGCGACCCTTCGATGCTCCTCTGGGGCCGCAAAGTTCCGGAACGGGAGATGCCCCGGTGAGGACGCGGCGCTTTCTCCCATTCGCAGCGCTCGCGCTCGCGGGGTGCAGCCTCGCCCGCGCGGTGCCTGACACCCACTACTACACCCTGGCGCTTCCCGGGACGCCGAGGACCAAGCTCTCCGGGCGGGTGGCGATCGTGTCGCTCACCGCCGATGCTCCGTATGCCACCGCCCCGATCGTCTACCGCTCGTCGGAGTACCAGCTCGACTACTACACGTATCACCGCTGGGCGGCGGATCCGCGCGAGGTGGTGGCGAACGC
>JAXDLK010000077.1:0-5348 GCA_034666665.1 Candidatus Binatota bacterium | reverse complement strand
AAGCGGCCGTCGAAACGAGCGTCGCGGCTCCGGTAGGCGCGGTGACAGCTCTCAGGGTCGGAGATCACGAGGGACGAATAGCCTAGCCGTGACGTTGATGTCTGGCAATTTCCGGACGCGATCGCCTTGCCGCGCGGGTGCAACCAGCGGGCGACCGATTGTTACTGAGGGTGAGAAAGCGATGCGAGCCGCGGGAGGTGCGACATGCCGGAGAAGGAAACCCTGAGACGAGCGCGTGAGGATAGGCGGCGAGGGAAATCACCGTCGACCCAGGCGGGCGAGTTCGTGCGCGAGGAGATTCACCACGTCCGCGAGGGCAAGCACGGGGCACGCTCGGCAAAGCAGGCGATCGCGATCGGATTGTCGAAGGCGCGGCGGGCGGGAGTGAAGCTCCCCACGCCGAAGAAGGGTCGGGCAACTGCGGCCACGCGCAAGAAGGCGAAGCAGGATCTGCGCAAGGCGAAGAGTGGCCGCGGCAAGACCGCGCGCCGGCGCGCGCGTGCCACGAAGGAAGCGCTCCGCCGCGAGCCGCGGAGCTCCGCATCGCGGAAGGCGCTGTCGCGGCAAGCACGCTCGAGCGCCGCACGGCGGAGTCGCTCGTCGCGGTCGGCGGCGGCGAAGAAGGCGGTGCGCACGAAGTTGCCGACGCGGCGCCGGATCGCCGCGAAGAAGGCCGCGCGCACGCGTGCGCGGAAGAGGTAGCGCCGAGCTTCGCGGTCGAGCCCCTCTCCCGGCGCTGCGCGCCGACCTCTCCCCGCAGCATGCGGAGAGAGGTGGAGGAAGGGCGGGTACCAACCGATTTGTCGCGGGCTGCGCGGCCTCGCTAGGCCGGATAGGTTCCTCGTCTCTCCCCTCCAAGGGGAGAGACCGCGCCGAAGGCGCGAGAGAGGGGTACGCCCCCGATCACCAGCAGCCCTCACTGGCGATGGGGGAGGAGTGCGGGGGTGAAGGATGCTAGCGGCCGCGGAAGACGGGCGTGCGCTTCTCCAAAAACGCGCGGACGCCTTCGCGGTAGTCCTCGCTGTCGAAGCAGGCGCGGACGGCCGCGGCGGCGGCCCCGAGGTCGCGGTCGGCGGCGTCGCGGCCGAGCTCGGCGACGCTGCGTTTCACGCTGCGGATCGTCAGCGGTGCGTTCGCAGCGATCGCCGACGCCATCTCCCGCACGCGCCGCTCGAGATCGCCTTTGGGGACCACCTCGTTGACGAGGCCGCGCTCGCGCGCCTCGGGTGCGGTGAAGCGTCGCGCGGTGAAGAAGATCTCCTTGGTCACCGAGGGGCCGACCAGGCGGACGAGCGTCTCGAGACCGGCGATCGGGTAGCCGAGGCCGAGCCGCGCCGCGGGGACGGCGAACACGGCGTCGTCGGCCGCGTACCTGAGGTCGGCGGTGATCGCGAGCGCGACGCCGCCGCCGACGCAGAAGCCGTGGATCATCGCCAGGAGCGGCTTCTCGAGCGACTCGAGCGCCGTGAACGCGCGCACGTTCTCCTCTTCGTACTCTCGGGCACCGTCGCCGCTGCGGAGCGCGTCGAATTCGGAGATGTCGGCGCCCGAGACGAAGGCTTCCTCGCCGGCGCCGCGCATGACGACGACGCGCACGTCGCCATCGTCGCCGAGCTCGCGGATCGCGTCGGGGATCCGGCGCCACATCGCCTTCGAGATCGCGTTCCGCCGGCCGGGAGATTCGAAGACCAGCCAGCCGATCGCGCCGTCGCGCTCGACGCGCACGGTGCCGCTCACGGTCGGCTCGTCATCCCGGCGGGCGTTCGGGATCGAAGGCCTGGTCGGGCTCGCGCGCCGCGCGCGTCTTGTCGAAGAAGCCCGGATAGGTTTCGCGAAAGGCTGCCATCAGGCGATCGTAGGGGAAATCGGCGAAGGAGCCGTGCTCGCGAACGTACTCCATGTGCCGCCGGCCGGCCGCGTCGAACGGATGCAGGATCGCGTCGGACGTGCCGTCGAAGTCGAGCGGCAGAACGCCGAAGCGCTCGCAGAGCGACGAATTGAACACCGGCGTCGCCTTGACCCACTTTCCATCGAGCCAGAGCTCCGTGAACCCGTGCCAGACGAAGAGGTCGGACCCCATCGTCGCCCGGAGCTTCGCGCTGGTGAGGTGATTGCGGACGTCGGCGTAGCCGAGACGCGTCGGGATCCCGAGCGCGCGGCCCGACGCCGCCATCAGGATCGCCTTCTGGATGCAGAACGCCGAAGGCGCGCCGGCGACGGTGCTCGCGCGGTAGGCTCCCGGGTCGTCGGACGCCGCATACGGGTCGTAACGGATGTCGTCGCGGATCGCGTAGTAGAGACGGACGGCGCGATCGAGGTCCGACGACGCGCCCCGGGTCGTGGCGCGCGCGAGCTCGACGACCGCCGGCGAGTCGCGATCGAGAAACCACGTCGCTCCGAGGTACTCGTCCACCGACCGCACAACCTACGTGCGGGCAGGGGACGAGGCAACGGGGCGGTTACTCGAGCGCGGGGTTCGCGGTGGCTTCCGCGACGCTCCACTTCCCGGCGCCGCGAGAGGCGATGTACAGGAACGCGAAGCAGTAGAGCACGGCGAGCTCGCCCTTGTTCTGTGCCGGCCAGGTCCCCATCGGTTGGTGGACCATGAAGTAGGCGAACGCCATCTGGCCGCTGGCGACGAACGCCGCCCAGCTGGCCACCAGACCGATCGCGACCAGCAACCCGCCGACGAGCTCGATGATGCCGGCGAGCCCCATCATCGAGAAGAGCGGCTGCGCCTCGCCGCCGAACGCGCCGAAGATCTTCTGCGCCCCGTGAAAGGCGAAGAGCAGACCGAAGACGATGCGGAAGAGCGCGTAGATCTCCCCCGAGAACCTGCCGAGGACCCTGTTCATCCCTCTCACCTCCGAGTTCGCGCGATCGTGACGGAGGATCCGCCGCGAGGCAACCGACACGGCCGCTTGAGCGCGGGCGCCGAGTTGGGCACGATCGGGCCGCCGTGCCCGCCGACCTGACGAGCCTCTCGATCGACGAGATCCGCGCCCGCTACGTGGACGGCGGCAAGCCCGTGCCGACGCGTCTGCTCACCAAGCTGAAGCGCGATCCGCGTCAGGGAATCCGCAAGCTCTACGAGGTCCTGAAGAAGCGTCACGATCGGGAGCGCGAGGAGAGGCTCCGGATCGACGCGATGCTCAACTTCGAGCGGCTCTTGTGGAGCTCCGGCGTGCGACACGTGGCGGGCGTCGACGAGGTCGGCATGGGGCCGCTCGCCGGGCCGGTGATCGCCGCCGCGGTGGTGTTCTCGCCGGGCACCGAGATCCTCGGCGTCGACGACTCGAAGCGCGTCGATCCCGAGCGCCGCCGGGAGCTGGCGCGCGAGATCCGCGAGCGTGCGCTCGGCATCGGCATCGGTCGAGCGGAGGTCGACGAGATCGACCGCCTGAACATCTATCAGGCCGGGCGGCTGGCGATGCGGCGCGCGATCGACGCGCTGCCGATGCGCCCCGATCACGTGCTCGTCGATGCGCGATCGATCCCGGAGTTCGCGGGCCCGCAGAACCCGTTTCACAAGGGCGACGGCATCAACTTCTCGATCGCCGCGGCATCGATCGTCGCCAAGACCCATCGCGACGCGCTGATGGAGGAGCTCGAAGCGGCCTATCCCGGCTACGGCTTCGCGCACCACAAGGGATACTGCACCGCCGAGCACCAGGACGCGGTGCGGCGGCTCGGCCCCTGCGCGGTCCACCGGATGTCGTTCCAGTTCATCCGCGAGCTCTGCGGCGAGTTCTCCGAGCTCTTCTACGCACTGAAGCGCGAGCTCGCGTGCGTCGCGGCGGCGGCGGAGCTGAAGGGCTTCGAGCAGACGCTGGAGACGCGGTGGACGGAGCTCGCCGACAGCGAGCAGCGGAAGCTCCGCGTGATGGTGACGCGCCGCTGGAAGACCGTGTGAACCCTCCCCCCAAACCCTCGCCCTGGTGGAAGGGAGCGGGGTTCGCCTCCATGTCAGGCCTCTCCCTGGAAGAGGGTTAGGCCGGGCGCTCGCGCGTCACCGTCTTCGGATCCTTGTCGGTGCGCAGGCCGAGAAAGCGCGGGTGGCGGAGCCTGCCGTCGGCGGTCCACTCGGTGAAGCCGACCTCGGCGACCAGCTCCGGCGCTACCCAGTGTACGCCCTTCACGGGCAGGCCCGTCCGCTCCGAGAACGGTCGCGAGGGTCGCTCCAGCCGATCGAGCTCGCGGCGGAGCGTTCGCAGCGTCTCGTCGTCGTAGCCGGTACCGACCTTCCCCGCGTACCGCAGGCGACCATCCTCCCAGTATCCGACGAGGAGCGCGCCGAATCCGGTGCGCGTCGCCCGCGGCTCCGTGAAGCCGCCGATCACGAGCTCCTGCCGGCGGCCGCACTTGAACTTGAGCCAGTCCCGGGACCGGCCGTGCTGGTAGGTCGCGGCAGCGCGTTTCGCGATCAGACCCTCCCAGCCGTGGCGACACGCATCGGCGAGGTAGCGCTCGCCGTGCTCGCGCCGATGCGCCACCCGGCGAACGGTCTCGTCGAAGGCGACCGATCGCCGCAGGACGTCCTTGCGGGCGAGGAGCGGCAGTTGCGTGAGGTCGTAGCCGTCCACGTGCAGCAGATCGAACAGATGGAGCGTGACCGTGATCCCGCTCGACCGAGCGGAGATCGGACTTCTGCGACCGATGCGCCCCTGGAGAAGCGCAAAGCTGGTCTCGCGGCCGGCGAACGCGACGACCTCGCCGTCGGCCACGAAGTCGCGCGCCGGGAGACGCTCGAGCGCCTCGACGAGCTCGGGATAGCGCGCGTTCATCGACAGCCGATTCCGCGACAGCAGCTGCACCGAGCGGCCGCGGCGGAAGACCAGGCAGCGAACGCCGTCGAGCTTCCGCTCGTACACCCAGTCGCGGCTCGAGAAGTGGCGATCGGTGAGCGTCGCGAGCATCGGCGTGACCCATGAAGGCTGCCGGCGGCGCACGACCTTCGCACGGAGGTCGAAGGAAAGACCGTCGAGCACGGGCGTCACTTCGCCGTGCTTCGCGGGGCCGCCGCCCACTGGCGAGCGCCCTCGAGCATCTCCGCGTCGCCGAGCTCGACGGCCAGCGCCGCGAGAGCCTCGGAGTCGACGCCCCGCCAGCGGAGCTCGTCCGGCTCGCGCTCGGGCAGCGGGACGTCGGTGACCAGCGTCGCCAGGTGCCGATAGAGGAGCGCGTCCTTCCGCTCTTCGCGGAGAACGCGGCGGAGCTCCCTCGCGGCTTGGACGCGCACGTCCCAGGGAGCTTCGTCGACGGGGATGTTCTCGACGTGGCCGTAGCGCGCAAGCACGACCGAGCTCGAGCCGGGGCCCCAGCCGCGAAGCCCCGGGATGCCGTCGGCG
>JAXDLK010000076.1:0-5393 GCA_034666665.1 Candidatus Binatota bacterium | reverse complement strand
GCGGGCGCCGCGATCGCCGGCGTGACGGCTTTCGCCGCGTCCGCCGGCGGCAGCTTCGCCGCGGGCGGTGCCGGCGCGCCGTCCTTCGTCGACGGCACGGGCGCGTCCGTCAGCCCCGCCGGAGGGGGACCCGGCACGGCACTGTCGAACACCGTCGCCTGCGTGCGGTGGAGCGAGCTCCACGCGAGCACCAGCGACGTCACGAAGAAGATCACCGCGGTGCCGGTGGTGAGCTTCGTCAGGAGGTTTCCGGCTCCGCTCGCGCCGAAGATGGTCGAACCGCCGCCGCCCCCGAAGACGGCACCCATGTCCGCGCCTTTGCCCTGCTGCAGGAGCACGACCAGGATCAAGAAAACGCAGGCGACGACGTGGACGATGGTGACCAGGGTCATCAAGGTGCGATCCCTTCGCGGCTCAGTGCTTCACCCGAAGCGGACGATGCGCGCGAACGATCGCGCCTCGAGGCTCGCGCCGCCGACGAGCGCGCCGTCGACGTCGCGCTCCGACATGAGCGCGTCGATGGTCTCGGGCTTGACGCTTCCTCCATAAAGAATTCGCATCGCGTTCGCCGTCGCATCACCGGCCGACCGTGCAATCACGGCGCGAATCGCCGCGTGCACCTCCTGAGCCTGAGTCGGCGTCGCGTTTTTTCCGGTGCCGATCGCCCACACCGGCTCGTAGGCGATGCAAACCGTCGCTATAGCAGCGCCCTGGAGCTCCAGCAACGCAGCGCGGAGCTGCCGCTCGACGACCTCGAGCGTGCGATCGGACTCTCGCTCCGGCAGTGTCTCGCCGACGCAGACGATGGGCACGAGGCCGGCGACGAGCGCCGCGCGAGCGCGGCGGCCGACCCCCTGGTCCGTCTCACCGAAGTACTGGCGGCGCTCCGAATGGCCGACGATCGCCGCCCGGCAGCCGACGTCGAGAAGCATCGCCGTCGAGATCTCGCCGGTGAATGCTCCCTTCGCTTCCCAGTGGACGTTCTGCGCCGTCAGCCAGACCGTGCTCCCCGAAAGCTCGTCGGCTGCGGCCGGCAAGGCCGTGAACGGCGGCGCGACGGCGACGTCGCGATCATCCACGCCGGCGATTTCCGGTAGCAGCGCGGAAAGGAGCGCACGCGTCTCGCCCGCGGTGCCGTGCATCTTCCAGTTGCCGGCGATCAGCGGGCGGCGGCTCACGATGCGAGCGCCCGGAGCGCCGGCAGCTCGATGCCCTCGAGGAACTCGAGCGAGGCGCCGCCGCCGGTCGACACGTGGGTGATGTCGTCCTGCATACCGGACCGCATCACGGCCGCCGCCGAGTCGCCGCCGCCGATCACGCTGAAGGCGCCGCTCCGCGCCACCTCCTCGACGATCGCGAAGGTCCCGTGGCTGAACGGCTCGATCTCGAAGATGCCGAGGGGCCCGTTCCAGAAGATCGTCTTGGCGTGCGCGATCTCGTTACCGAAGCGGCGGATCGTGGCCGGCCCGATGTCCACGCCCTTGAAGCCGGCGGGGATGTCGGGGCCGAGCACCTGCGTCATGGCTTCGGGTGAGATCTCCGGAGCCGCCACGTGATCGACGGGGAGCACCACGTTGACGCCGCGCTTCTTCGCTTCGTCGAGGATCTCGCGCGCGGTGTCGAAGCGGTCAGGTTCGGTCCGGCTGTCGCCGACGTTCACGCCCTGCGCGGCGAGGAACGTGTATGCCATCGCCCCCCCGAGGAGCAGTGCGTCGACCCGCTGGAGCAGGCTCCGGATCACCCCGAGCTTGTCGGACACCTTCGCGCCGCCGAGGATCACGATGTACGGGCGCTCCGGCGAGCCGAGGAGCGGCGTCAGGTGATCGATCTCCTTCTTCATCAGATTGCCCATGCCGTGGTCGGCGACGTACGGCACCATTCCCACGACCGACGCATGCGCGCGATGAGCGGCGCCGAACGCATCGTTCACGTAGACGTCGCAGAGGGAGGCGAGCTCGCGCGAGAAGGCGTCGTCGTTTCGCTCCTCCTCGGGGTGAAAGCGCAAGTTCTCGAGGACGAGCACCTGCTTCGGACCGAGCGCACGCGACTGCTCGCGCACGGCGTCGCCGACGCAGTCCTCGGCGAAGCTCGCCTCCACGTGCAGCACCTCGCCCAGGTACTCGGCGATCGGCCGCAGGCTGAGCTTCGGGTCGCGCCCTCCCTTCGGTCTCCCGAGATGGGACGCGATCACCGGACGGCCGCCGTTCGCGATCACCCACTTGATCGACGGTAACGCTTCGTCGATCCGCAGCGTGTCGGCGATCGCGCCGTCCTCGAGCGGGACGTTCAGGTCCGCGCGGACGAACACACGGCGCCCGCGCATCGGCAGTTCTTCGATGGTCCGGAGCGGCATCGGTCCGGTCTCGCCGGCTCAGCGGATCGAGCTGCCGACGAGGGAGGCGACGTCACGCATGCGGTTCGAGAACCCCCACTCGTTGTCGTACCAGGACAGCACCTTGATGAGCGTGCCGTCGATCACGCGCGTGAGCGCGGCGTCGAAGATCGAGGAATACGCCGAGTGATTGTGGTCGATCGACACCAGCGGCTCTTCGGAGTACGCGAGCACCCCGCGAAGGGGCCCTTCCGCCGCGCGGCGCATGGCCTCGTTGATCTCCTTTTCGGTCGCTCGCTTCTCGATCACCGCGGTCAAGTCGACGACCGAGACGTTCGGCACCGGAACCCGCACCGCCATTCCGTCGAGCTTGCCTTCGAGCTCGGGAATCACCAGACCGATCGCCTTGGCTGCGCCGGTGCTCGTCGGAATCATCGACAGTGCGGCCGCACGGGCGCGCCGGAGATCCTCGTGCGGCAAGTCCAGGATCCGCTGGTCGTTCGTGTACGCGTGCACCGTCGTCATCAGGCCGCGCACGATGCGGAACTCGTCGTTCAGCACCTTAGCGATCGGCGCCAGACAGTTCGTGGTGCACGAGGCATTGGAGATCACGTCGTGCTTGGCGGCGTCGTAGGCTCCGTGGTTCACGCCGTAACAGAGCGTCACGTCCGCGCCCTTCGCGGGCGCCGACACGATCACCTTTCGCGCGCCCGCCTCGAGGTGTTGTGCGGCGGCTTTGCGCTCGGTGAAGAGGCCGCTGCACTCGAGCACCAGATCGACGCCGAGGTCCTTCCACGGAAGCTTCGCCGGCTGACGCTCCGCGAGCACGCGGAGGGATTCGCCGCCGACCCGGAGCGCGTCTTTCTCCGCGCGAACTTCCTGCGACAGCCGTCCGTGAACCGAGTCGTACTTCAGCAGGTGGGCGAGCGTCTCCGCGTTCGTGATGTCGTTGATCGCCACGAACTCGAGCCCCGTCTCGGCTCCGAGACAGGCGCGAAAGACGTTTCTGCCGATTCGTCCGAAACCGTTGACACCGACACGGATCGCCATCCGGTCCCCCTCCGACCGTCTGAAACTCGCGCTCCGTTTCCACGTTTTGCTCCGGCCAGTCAAGGCGACTTCCGGCGGCTTCCGGCGGCATCCCGCGCCCGCGGCGCGCGTTGACTGCCTCCAGACCTTCGCATATCAGGGCCGCCGTGATCGGAAATGCGCTGCCGGGCTTGTATGCCCAGTCGGCGCTCGGACCACCCGGGGCGCATCCCGACCTCCTGGACATCGTCCTCGGCTCGAGCCCGATCGTCCAGGGCGTCCTCCTGCTGCTCGTCTTCTTCTCGATCGGCAGTCTGGCGGTGATCCTCTACAAGTATCGTCAGGTGCGCTCGGCGCGCGCGCAGACGGAACGCTTTCTCGAGATCTTCTGGGAGGCGAAGAACCTCGCCGCGATCAACGCCGCGAGCGTCGACCTGAAGCAGAGCCCGGTCGCGCACGTCTTCCGCGCCGGGTACCAGGAGCTCATGCGTCTCACCCGCACGAAGCGCCCCGGCAGCGCGGGCGAAGCCAGCGAGACCACCGAGCTCGGCGGGATCGAGAACGTCGAGCGCGCGATGCGGCGAGCGACGAACCAGGAGGTCACGCGGCTCGAGCGCGCGCTCACGTTCCTCGCCACCACGGCATCGACGGCGCCGTTCGTCGGCCTCTTCGGCACCGTCTGGGGAGTGATGAACGCGTTTCGCGGGCTCACCGCGGCGCAGAATTCCAGCATCCAGGCGGTCGCGCCGGGGATCGCGGAGGCCCTGATCGCGACCGCCGTCGGTCTCGCCGCCGCCATCCCCGCCGTCGTCGCCTTCAATCACTTCGCCCGCCACATCCGCGTGCTCACCGCGGACATGGACAACTTCTCGGCGGAGTTCTTGAATATCGCCGAGCGACACTTCATTAAGTGAGCGGGGGCGGCGAGCCGCCGAGCGGCGTCGGCCGCGCGCGTGCGCATGGCCTTCGAGACCCGGTCACAAGGATCGCTGATCGCGCAGATCAACGTCGTCCCGTTGGTCGACGTGATGCTGGTGCTGCTGGTGATCTTCATGGTGACCGCACCGATCATCCAGCAGGGGATCTCGGTGGACCTGCCGCAGGCGAAAGCCGGTGCGCTCGAAGGGGAAGATCAGCAGTTCGTCATCACCGTGGGCAAGGACGGCAAGATCTTTCTGAACGACGAGGCGATCACGATCGACGCTCTTGCGGCGAAGCTCGAGGCGATCGTGCGCGCGCGCCCGGACCGGGGAATCTATCTGCGCGCGGACCGGACGGTACCGTACGGTGAAGTGGTCCGGGTCATGGGTGCGGTCCGCGGGGCGGGAGTTCAGAACCTCGGCATGGTCACCGAGCTGCCGACCGAAGGAGAATGACTCCGGGAGCTCGGGGCTGGCTCTCGGACAGCGGACCGGAGCCGGAGCTCACCTGGATGGTCGTGGCGTCCACGGCGGTCCACGTGGCGGCGTTCGCCGTGCTGGCGTTTCTGCCGCGGGAGATCTTCTCGGGGACGCCGCCGGCGGTGGTCGCGTACACGGTGAAGATCGTCGACCCGAATGCGCTCGGCGGCCGCTTGCCGCAAGGACCGATACGGCCGGATCGTGCTCCGGCGGCCGCGAGGGACGGCGCGCGAGACGAGTCGAAGCCGCCAGCGGAGAAGAAGCCGCCCCCGAAGCAGGAGCCGGCCCGGCCGCCGGAGGAAAAGGCGGTGACGATCCCCGCGCCGCCGAAGGCCGAGAAGGCGGCCGAGGCGAAGAAGATCGCCGCTGCGAAGGAGGCGGAGGCGAAGGCTCTGGCGGTGAAGGCGGCCATCGACGCCAAGGCCGCGGCTGCGAAGGCCGCCGCAGACGCCAAGGCCGCAGCCGCGAAGGCCGCCGCAGACGCGAGGGCTGCCGCCGAAGCGAGGGCGCGCGCCGAAGCCGAACGGGCGGAGAGAAAGCAGCACGCCGAGCAAGTCGCCTCGCTCGCGCGCGACCGCCGGATTCAGGATGCGGTCGGCAAGCTCGGCCGGCGCGGTACCGCCGACGAGGCG
>JAXDLK010000075.1:0-4562 GCA_034666665.1 Candidatus Binatota bacterium | reverse complement strand
ATGGTCGATTTCGAGATTCCAGCGGAGGCAAAGGCGATCCGTGAGAAGGTACGCAAGTTCGTTCAGGACGAGTGCGTTCCCGCCGAGAAGGCACTGAAGGACCGCCCGTATCCGGACGTGCTCCGCGAGCTTCGCGCCAAGGCGAAGTCGCAAGGCCTCTGGTGCCCGTTCATTCCCAGGGAATGGGGCGGCATGGGGCTCGGGCCGCTCGCCAACGCGCTCGTGCAGATGGAGCTCGGCGAGAGCTATCTCGGCGCGCTCGCGCTCAACACACAAGGCCCGGACGACGCGACGATGCTCACGCTGCTCGCGCACGGCACCGACTCCCAGAAGGAGAAGTTCCTGAAGCCGTTGCTGAACGGCGAGAAACGCGTGTGCTACTCGATGACCGAGAAGGCGGCGGGCGCGGACGCGACCGGCATGCAGACTCGCGCCGTGCGCGACGGCGACAACTGGGTGCTGAACGGCGAGAAGTGGTTCAGCAGCGCGGCCAGTGTCGCCGACATCGCGGTGGTGATGGCGAAGACCGATCCGGACGCGCCGCGCCACCAGCGCTTCAGCACCTTCATCGTCGAGCTGCCGAATCCCGGCTATCAGATCGTTCGCGACATCCGCACCATGGCGGCGGAGGGCCCGCTCAGCCACGTGCTCGGCGGCGGCCACTCGGAAGTGTCGATCAAGGATCTCGTGGTGCCGCATGCGAACCTGCTCGGCGGCGTCGGGAACGGCTTCGACATGGGACAGCACCGCTTGGCGTACGGGCGCCTGCGGCACGGGATGCACAACGTCGCGATGGCGCAGCGCGCCCTCGACATGGCGACGAAGCGGGTGACCGAGCGCTCGACGTTCGGGAAACTGCTCGCCGAGCGCCAGGGCGTGCAGTGGATGCTCGCCGACTGCGCGAGCGAGCTCTACATGGCGCGGCTGATGCTCATGCACATCGCCTACAAAGCCGAGAAGGGGCTCGATCTTCGCCAGGAGAACTCGATCGCCAAAGTCTTCCTCGCCCACATGGTGCATAAAGTCGTCGACACCGCGATCCAGCTCCACGGCGCGCTCGGCTACAGCACCGACACGCCGCTCGCGCGCTGGTACACGCAAATCCGCGCGCAGCGTCTGGTGGACGGACCGGACGAGGTCCACCGCTGGTCGGTGGGACGAAAGGTGATCAAGGCCTTCCAAGAGCACGGCACGACGGCCTCGGCGTGCGGAGGTGACTTGATCTAGCCGCCGTGGCGGCGCGATCGTCGGGCTCAGGCCGCCTGCTTGGTATCGCCGATCTGCTTCAGCACGCTCGCGACGTCCCAGTAGTCACGCTCCTCGACGACGAGCCCCGCCGCGTCGAAGCGGAAGACCGAGTTCCCGCGAATCTCGAAGGACTTCCCCTTCGGCGAGCTCCCGGTGCCGAAGAGATCCGCTTCGCCGAGCGTCGCCGTCCACGTCCACTCGACGACGCCCTCGCGCTCGTTCCCGAGGTACGCATCCGGGTTGAACGCGTGTTTCCCGGAGGACGGTTGGAAGAAGCCGCCGAGGAACTCGCGGACGCCCTCGATGCCGTCCGCCCGGACGCCGAGCGGCACGTCCTCGAAGCGGACCTTCGGATGGTAGAGCTTCGAGATGCCGTCGAGGTCCCGCTCGTTGAAGTTGTCGAGCATCCACTTCTTCGCCCATGCCATGTTCATCGTCGTTCCTCCTTCTCCGGGGGCTCATGCCAGGCTCGCGCGCCGGAGCGCGAGATCCAGGTACTTCGGAATGACCGCGCCCCACGCCTCGAAGCGCACGTCCCTCGCGCGCCCGACCTTCCACAGATGGTGGCCGAGCGCGATGATCGCCGCGATCTTGCTCATGCCGAGGACCTCGTAACGGCGGACGTCCCTGGCGATCCGGCCCGTCCGCTCCTCCCAGACGGCGATCGTCTTCTCGCGGGGCCACCAGCCCGGGAGCTCGAAGCCCGCGGAAGCGAGCGCCGCCTCCCCCTGATCATAGAACTGGCAGACGTAGCCGAGGTCCGTGAGCGGCTCGCCGACGTGCGCCATCTCCCAATCGAGGAGCACGAGGAGCCGCTCCCGCTGCCAGAGGCAGTTCCCGTGCTTCGGGTCGCCGTGCACGGGCGTCGACGGGCCGGACGGCGGCGGCGGGCGGCGGACGAGGTCGTCGAGGAGCTCGAGAAGCGGCGCCGGTGCTTCGGCTTCCTGCGCGACGTCCCGCCAGTGCCTCGCCTCCTCGACGACGGTGGTCGCCGGCGCGGGCATCCGCTCCACCGCGATCCGGTGCACCGCCGTGACCGCGCCGATCCACTGGGCGCACATCCCGCTCCGGACCTCCGGCGGCGCCGCGGCCAGCCAGTCGGGGACCGTGTACTCGAAGGCCTCCCCAGGGAGGCGCTCCATCACGAAGAAGGGGTCGCCGAGGACCGCGGGATCCGTGCAGAGCTCGTAGACGCGCGGCACGGGCGGGCCTTCCGGCGCGGCCGCCATTGCCGCGAGGACCGCGTGCTGCCGCGCCATGTCGTACGGTGGGAGAAGACCTTCTTCGGAGGGGGGCATCCGGAGGATCCGCTCGATCCCTTCGAGGAGATACGTCTCGTTCGAATGGCCCGTCGACAGCGGAATCACGCGGAGGAGGCGCTCTCCACCGGCGAGATACCGGCGCAGAGTGCTCGCCATCCGTTCGAGGTCGCGGGCCATGCCGGCGATCGCGGGGTCGGACTCAGACGAAGGAGGCTTCGGTCGTGAGCCCCCACTGGGGCCATTCGCCGGTCACGACGGTCTCGAGGACGCCGTACCCGACGGCGTCGCCTTCGCGGACGCGGATGATGTTGTCGCGGAGCTGGTGGATCCGGCGGAGCGTCGCCGCGTCCATCGTGTCCTCGATCTTCTCGCCTTCGACCGCGAGCTTGCCGCGCCACATGCCGTGCTTCTTGCCGTCGAAGCCGAGGTAGAGCGCGCAGCCGAGGTGGAAGCCCGCCTCGCCCATCACTTCGACCTCGACCGTGTGCGTCTCGCCGGAGAGCATGTCGAAGTGCACCCGGCCGCCGAGCACGCGGCGGGTCGTGTCGTCGTAGCGGATCTCCGGCCGCACGCGCCCCACGCGCTCCTGTGAGCCGTCGGCGTCGTTCCGGTAGCCCGAGAAGTAGAAGGGCTTCGCATCCCGCATCTGCAGGTAGAAGTGGTACTCGTACTTCGAGCCGTCGGGGCGCTCGAGGAGCATCGGCGTCCAGTTGAGCAGGAACGACGTCCGGCCCATGTTCTTCTCCCCCCAGTCGCGCGCGGGGCGGAGATCGGTCGGCGGCGCGCCGACGTCGAGGCGGACGCCCCAGGAGTGGTCGCGGAACGCGAACCAGTCCCGCTTCCGGATCTCCTCGCGCTTTCCCTCGACCTCAACCCAGCCGGTGACCGTGCCCGCCTGATGGTAGCGGACGACGTCCGAGACGATCCGGAAGCCGCCCTCGTCGCGCTGGAGATGGCGGTCCTCGAAGAACGCGGGATGGTCGTTCTGGAACTCGATCTCGTAGGAGACGGGAAGCACGTCGTTCCGCTCGAGGCGCACGCGGAACCTCTGGAGCGGCTCCAGAACCTCGTAGTGGAGCGGGCCGACGGACGTGGTCATAGGGTCCTCGTCGAGCTCGCGGCTCGCGCGGACGGTCCACTGCTGGCGCCCGCGAGACGCGCCGCCGAACGCGTCCATCGTATTCCGGTTCTGGTAGCGGCCGAGGCCGAAGTCGACCTGTAGCCCACCGTCCTTCCGCGGGATCGTGAACCAGATCTTCTCGGTCCAGGAGAGGTCGGATTGGGCGACGGTCGCGAACGAATCGACGATCTGGTGATGCAGAAGCTCGTCGGCCGGTAGCAGCCTGCCGATGTTGGGCCCCATGTCGTCCCCCTTCCGGGCACCGGTCGTCACCGGCCCGATCTCGCCGCTACACCGCGTCGAAGCGGGCCGCACCAACCGAGAGGCTGGTTTGCTCGCGTGCGGTCGCGTCGCGAGCCACCTTCAGCTCGCGCTGACCTCATACCTCCACACCTTCGCGCTTTCCAGCGTCGAGGGCCCGAACCTGGTCGGAACGCGACATCCGCTGCCTCCGGCCACTGGCGATCAGGGATGCCCCGATGCGAGGTGGGCGGATCCTTCCGAGACCAGGCGTGAGTACCGGCGTGTTGGCGAGGACATCCCGACGGGATACCTCGCGGTCCGTACGCTGGATTCGAATCGAGGCGGCGCCGGAGTCCGGGATGGCCTCTCCACAACCTCGAAGGAAGCGTTCGGGCTGAAGACCCCGCGCAGCTGGGGTCGTGGCGTGACTACTCCTGCCGTGCTTTCCGTCGTCTCGAAGGCGCCATCGCTCTACGTGCCGGAGGGATGATTCGGAGTGCCGGTCGAACCGCTCGGGCGGAGAACGCCTGCGTCACCAACCCCCGTAGCCAGCGATTGCCCGCGTCGTCGTCCACAGCCTCGTGCCAATAGAGATAGGCGTCGAGCGTCGGCGTCTTGATCGGCGTCGGGAGGATCTGATGGGTGACGCCCGCGCCGAGCAGGCGGGCGTAGCGCTCCGCCATGGTGAG
>JAXDLK010000074.1:0-13047 GCA_034666665.1 Candidatus Binatota bacterium | reverse complement strand
TCGACCGGGCCTTCGGGGACCGACGCGCGGATCTCCTCGATCCAGGCGGGAGCGACCCGGAGCGGCGGCAGGTCCGGCTCGGGGAAGTAGCGGTAGTCGTGCGCGAACTCCTTCGACCGCATCGAGCGCGTGACCTCCCGGTCCGCATCCCAGAGCCGTGTCTCCTGCACGACCTTCTCGCCGCTCTCGATCACGCGCTGCTGCCGCTCGATCTCGTGCTCGAGGGCGCGCTCGACCGCCTTGAAGGAGTTCAGGTTCTTGATCTCGGCACGGGTGCCGAGCGCACTCGTCCCCGTAGGCCGAATCGACACGTTCGCGTCGCAGCGGAGGCTCCCTTCCTCCATGTTCCCGTCGCACACCTCGAGATACTGGAGGATCGCTCGCAGCTGCCGGAGGTAGGCGGCGGCCTCGGCGGGACTGGCGATGTCGGGCTCGCTGACGATCTCCAGGAGAGGGACGCCCGCGCGATTGAGATCGACCAGGCTGGCATCGGCGGCATGGACGCTCTTGCCGGCGTCCTCTTCCATGTGGATGCGCGTCAGCCGGACATGCTTCTCTTCGCCGGCGAGAGGAAACGCGACGGTGCCGCCGATGCAGATCGGCGCCTCGTACATGCTGATCTGATAGCCCTTCGGCAGGTCCGGGTAGAAGTAGTTCTTGCGAGCCCATTCGGCGAGCGGCGCGATCTCGGATCCGCAGGCGAGCCCGACGCGCACGGCGAGCTCGACCGCGCGACGGTTCAGCACCGGCAGCACGCCGGGAAAGCCGCAGCAGACGGGGCAGGTGTGCGAGTTCGGCTCCGCGCCGAATTCCGTCGAGCAGCCGCAGAAGAGCTTCGACCGGGTGAGGAGCTGCGCGTGCACCTCGAGGCCGATCACCGGCTCGAAGGCTCCGCGGCTCACGCCCGCACCTCTACGACCGGCGGGACGCGCGCCCGCCAGCCGCTCGACTGCTCGTGCGCGAACGCCACCCGCAGGAGCAGGTCTTCGGCGAAGGGCCGGCCGATCAGCTGGAGCCCGATCGGCAATCCCGCCGCGTCGGCGCCGCAGGGGACGGACAGGCCAGGCAGCCCGGCGAGGTTCACGGAGAGCGTGAGCACGTCGGTCAGGTACATGGTCAGCGGATCGTCCATCTTCGCGCCGATCGCGAACGCCGTGGTCGGCGCCGTCGGAGCGGCGATCACGTCGCAGGAAGCGAACGCGTGATCGAAGTCGCGCCGGATCAGCGTACGCACGCGCTGCGCCTTCCCGTAGTAGGCGTCGTAGTACCCGGCGGACAGCGCGAACGTGCCGAGGAGGATCCGGCGTTTCACCTCCGCCCCGAAGCCTCGCTCTCGCGTGCGGCAGTAGGCCTCGACGAGCGTCGTCGCGTCCCGCGCCCGATCGCCGTAGCGGACGCCGTCGTAACGGGCGAGGTTGGAGCTCGCCTCCGCGGTGGCGAGCACGTAATAGGTCGCGAGCGCGTGGCCGGCGTGCGGCAGCGACACCGGCTCTGCGGTCGCTCCGGAGGCCTCGAGACCGCGGATCGCGGCCCGCACGCTCGCTTCCACCTCCGGCTGGAGCCCTTCGGCAAAGTACTCCCGCGGCACCCCCACCCGGAGACCGCGAACGCCGCCCTCGAGCACGTCTTGCAGCGGCGGCACCGGCCGGGGCGACGACGTGGAGTCGAGCGGATCATGGCCGGCGATCGCTTCGAGCAGGATCGCGGCGTCGCGCACGTCGAGCGCGAACGGTCCGACCTGATCGAGGGACGACGCGTAGGCGACGATGCCGTAGCGGCTGACGCGGCCGTACGTCGGCTTGACGCCGACGACGCTGCAGTACGAGGCGGGCAGGCGGATCGACCCGCCGGTGTCGGTACCGAGCGCGCCCAGACAGTGACGCGCTGCCACCGCGACCGCCGAGCCGCCGGACGAGCCGCCGGGCACGCGCTCCGGGTTCCACGGGTTGCGGCACGGTCCGAACGCGGAGTTCTCGTTCGAAGAGCCCATGGCGAACTCGTCGAGGTTCGTCTTGCCGACGAGCACGGCGCCCGCGTCCCGGAGGCGCTGCACCGCCGTCCCGTCGTAGGGCGGCATGAAGTTCCCGAGGATCCTCGAGCCGCAGGTCGTGCGCACGCCGCGCGTGAGGAAGACGTCCTTCAGCGCGATCGGGATGCCGTCGAGCTGCGACCGCGGCCGGCCGCGGCCGATCCGCTCGTCGGATTCGCCCGCCTGCCGCAGCGCTTCCTCGCGCGTGATCGTGATGAAATCGTTGAGCACGGGTCCGGTGCGGTCGATCTCGCCGAGCGCGGCGCTCGCGAGCTCGGTTGCGGAGAAGCGCCCGCGACGAAGCCCCTCGGCAGCCGCGGCCAGCGTGAGATCGGCCCAGTCGGACATGTGCGTGAGCGCGCGAGGAGGATCAGCGCGGGGTCGAAGACGGGAACGCTCGGACGGGCATTCGCGACGTCGTGCCTACGAGCGATCGGCCGATCGTTCCCGCAGTCATTCTATGATCTTCGGAACGCGGAAGAAGCCGCCGAGCCGGTCCGGTGCGTTTGCGAGCAGCCGGTCCGCATCCGGCAGGTTCCGGACCTCGTCCTCGCGGAACGCTGCGGCATCGTCGAGCGCGTGCGCCGTCGGCGGCACGTCGTCGGTATCGAGCTCGCGAAGCTTCTCGACGTAATCGAGGATGGTCTGGAGATCCGCGCCGAGCCGCCGTTCCTCGTCCGCGTCGAGCTCGAGGCGCGCGAGGAGTGCGACGTGACGGATGTCCGCGGCGGAAATCTTCATGTACGCCGCCCGCTTACCACACGCCGTCCGCCGATTCGAGGAGCCGGAGAGTGGTTTGAACGGACCCCTACCGTCGCGTACCCTGGAAACGGTCGACAGACGATGAGAGCTCGGATCACCACGCTGATCGATAACATCGAGCGCGTCGTCAAGGGCAAGCACGAGGCCGTTCGGCTTGCGGTCGTGGCGCTTCTCGCCCGCGGGCACTTGCTGATCGAGGACGTGCCGGGCGTCGGCAAGACCACGCTCGCGTCCGCGCTCGCGCGCTCTATCGGTTGCACGTTCCAGCGGATCCAGTTCACCAGCGACCTGCTGCCGTCCGACCTCCTCGGGGTGTCGATCTACGACCGCGGCACGCAGCAGTTCGTCTTCAAGGAGGGGCCGATCTTCCACCAGCTGGTGCTCGCCGACGAGATCAATCGCACGACGCCGCGTACCCAGAGCGCGCTGCTCGAGGCCATGAACGAGAACCAGATCAGCCTCGACCATCATACGTATCCGCTGCCGCGGCCGTTCATGGTGCTCGCGACGCAGAATCCCAAGGAGTACCACGGTACGTTTCCGCTGCCGGAGTCGCAGCTCGACCGCTTCCTGATGCGGATCTCGATCGGCTACCCGGACAGCGCCGCGGAGCGGGAGATCCTGACGAACCGGATCCGAACCGAAGACCTCGCGCCGGTGCTCGGCGCCGACGAGGTGCTCGAGACGCAGAGTGCGGTGGAAGGCGTGCGTGTCGATCCGGCGATCGTCGGTTACATCCTCGAGATCGCCGCCGCGACGCGGCGCTCACCCGCGGTCGTCGTCGGCGCGAGCCCGCGCGCAGCGCAGGCTCTCTATCGTGCGGCCCAGGCGCTGGCCCTCTCGGAAGGCGAGGACTACGTCCTTCCGCGGCAGGTGAAGGAGCTCGCCATCCCGGTCCTCGCCCACCGGCTGCAATTGAAGGGCGAGGGCGTGTCCGACTTGCGGCGCGAGGAGGGCGTGATCGCGTCGATCCTCGACGAAGTCCGGGTTCCGCTGTGACCCGCATCGCTCTCCGGGCGCGCCGGATCGCGGCGGCGATCCGGCGGCGAGCGGCGGACATCGAATCGTGGGTGGAGTGGTTCTACCCGTACCGGAGCCTTCACTTCACGCGTGACGGCTACTTCTTCCTCGCCGTCACGTTCGCGATCGGGCTCGCGGCCCTGAACACCGGGCACAACCTCTTCTACCTGATCTTCGCGATGCTGGTGTCGCTGATCGTCGTGTCCGGCGTCCTCTCGGAGCGCTCGGTGAAGCCGATCCGCGTCGAGCGGCGGCTTCCGGAGGAGATCTTCGCGCGCTCCGCCGGTGTCTTCGAGGTCCGGCTGCGAAACGCCAGCCGGCGGGCCGCATACGCGATCGAGGTCCGCGAGGCCGCCGATCGTGGCGCGCGGCGAGCGGTCGGCTTCGTCACGCGCCTCGAACCGGGAGCCGAGCGCACGTTCCACGCGCTCTGGACGTTCGAGAGCCGCGGTCATCATCGCTTCCGCTCCCTCCACCTGGTGACGCGTTTCCCGTTCGGCCTCTTCGAGAAGGTGAGGATCGTCCCCATCCCGTGCGACTTCCTCGTCTACCCGGCGATCGGGCGCGAGGACGATCGGGCACGCGCGGCGGAGAGCAAGCACTCGCCGGTACGCCGCGACCGATTGGGTGAAGAGCTCCTGAACCTGCGGCCGTTCCTCGCCGAGGACGACTGGCGCTTGATCCACTGGCGGGTGACGGCGCGTGCGGGCGAGCTGATGGTCAAGGAGCAGGGGAGGGCGCTCGACCGTCCCGTCGCCGTCTTCTTCGACGATCGAGGGCCGGCGGGACCCACGTTCGAGCGCGCGATCGAGCGCGCGACGGCCCTCGTCTGGCAAGCGTCCCGGGAAGGCAAACGGGTCGATCTCTACAGCTTCACCGCCTCCTTCCGTGCGCTCGGTCGCGACTCGCTGCGGCGCGCGTTCGGGTTCCTCGCCGAGGTGGAGCCGGCGAAGACGGAGGCCGGTGAGGGGCAGCTCGTTCGCTGGCGCGCCGAGATCGCGCGCGGCGCGGCCGGCGTGTTCGTCACCGCGGGTGATCCGCCGGCGATCCCGCCCGGCACCTGCGTCCGCGTCGCATGAGCTTCGAGCGAAAGTTCCTGATCGCGAGTCACGGCCTCGCCGTCCTCGGCGTGCTCGCGGTCGCGACCACCGGTGAGGTCTCGGCGGCGTACGTCGGCCTCGCGCTGGCGGCGCTCCTGTGGGGGATCGGGCAGCTTCTCCTCGGGCGCCGAGGCGAGGTCGACTCACGGCTCGCCGGTGCGGCCAGTCTGGTGGCGCTCGCGGTGGTGGTTGGATCGCTCGTCTACGGTGACGCGTCGCCGGTGCAAGCGATCTCCGAGTTCCTCCTGGTGCTCCTCGCCCTGAAGGCGCTGTCGGCGAAGGCGAGCCGCGATTGGCTGCAGATCTACGTGCTCTCGTTCTTCCAGCTCGTGGCGGCTTCCGCGCTGACGATCGAGCCGGTCTTCGCCGTCGTCTTCCTGGCGTATCTGCTGCTCGCGCCGTGGACGCTGGTCCTCTTCCAGCTGCGGCGACAGGTGATCGATGCCGGCGAGGGCGCTCGCCTTCAGGAGGAGGCGTTCGTCGATGCCTCCCTCCTCCGTTCGGTCGTCGTGGTCACGTTCCTGCTGTTCATCTGTACCGTGTCGGTGTTCGTGGTGTTCCCGCGGGTAGGCGCCGGCTTCTTCGCGAATCCGCTCGGCGCGCGCATGGGACTGTCCGGATTCTCGGACCAGGTCGAGCTCGGCGACGTGACCGCGCTCAAGGCCGACACGTCGGTCGCGATGCGCGTCACGCTCGACGAGCCGGACGCTCTCCTCGACGATGCGCGGTACTGGCGCGGCGCCGTGCTCGACGCCTACGACGGGCGGCGTTGGATGCGCGGCCGGCACGAGCTCCGGCTGCTCGACGTCCGCCAACGAGGGGTCTTCCAGACGCCGCAGCGAGTGGGCCGCGGCCCGGTCGTCCGCCAGGAGATCATCCTCGAGCCGATGGACCTGACGGCGATCTTCACGCTCGGCCGTGCCCTCGAGATCCGCGGCCGGTTCAGCGGCATCTACACCGACGTGCTCGGCAACCTGCGGGGTGTGTGGCCGGGCGGCACCCGCATGCGCTTCGAAGTGACGGCGACGCTCGGCGAGGCGAGCGAGCGCCCGACGCCGGAGAGCTTGCAGCGGGCAGCGATCGATCCACGCATCACTGCGCTGGTGGCCAAGCTCGTGGATGGCATCCCCGACGACGTGAGCCGCGCCCGCGCGCTTCTCAGGTACTTCCGTCACGGCTACTCGTACACCCTCACCCCCGGCGCCCCCGGCAAAGGTGATCCGCTCGCGTACTTCCTGTTCGAATCGCGCCGCGGGCACTGCGAGTACTTCGCCTCGGCGCTCGCGGTGATGCTCCGCGAGGCGGGTATCCCGAGCCGACTCGCGAATGGCTATCAAGGCGGTGACTGGAACCCGTACGGCGGCTACTTCCTGGTCCGCCAGAGCAACGCGCACAGCTGGGTCGAGGCGTACATCGACGGCCGCTGGAAGACGCTCGATCCGACACCCGCGGCCGGGCGCGCGGGACAGGGGGTCTTCGGCGATCTCGGCGCCCTGGTCGATGCGACGCAGATGCGCTGGTACCGCTACGTCGTCAACTACAGTGCCTCCGACCAGATCGACCTCGCTTTCGCGCTGCGCGATTCCTCGCTGCATCTGTGGAGCGCGCTGTCGCTGGAGAGCCTGCGCAGCTGGTTCGCGCCGGAGGACGGCGATGCCACGGGGTCGGACGGTGCGTACCTCCAGCCGTGGATGATCGGGCTCGCACTCCTCGCGGCAGTCGCGGCGCTCTTCTTCTGGCGGCGCTTCGGCCGGAATGCATCCGAGGGGCGGGAACCGCTCGCCTGGGTGAGCCGCCGCTACGTGACGATGCTCGACACCCTCGAGCGACGAGGCCTGGACAAGACGGCGGCCGAAACGCCCGACGAATTCTACCGGAAGGTGGCGGCGCGTCTCGGAGGTCAGGCCGACGTGGTGGAGCGGATCACGCTTCTCTACCAGGAGGCACGTTTCTCGGGCCGGGACGACGCGCTCGAGCGCGCACGCGTCGAGATCGATCCGCTGCTCGAGAGGCTGTCCGCGCCGGAGCCGTGAGCCTCTTTCGCCGCGACCGGGGCCGCGCCGCCGAGGACGCGGCGGCGCGCCACCTCGAACGGCGCCGGCACGTGATCCTGGCGCGGAACTTCCGGTCGCGCGCAGGTGAGATCGACCTCGTCACCCGTGATCGGGAGACGATCGTCTTCGTGGAGGTGCGCTCCCGGGGAGGCCGCGGCTTCGGCAGCGGCTCCGAGAGCGTGGATGCGCGGAAGCAGCGGCGGCTCGCTCGCGTCGCCGAGGCGTATCTCGCGGTTCACCGTCTCGGCGAGAGCCGGGCCCGCTTCGACGTGATCTCCATCGACTGGATCGACGGCGCTCCGAAGATCGAGCACATCGAGGACGCCTTCCAGACGAGCGACTAATGGCCTGTAACAGCCGAATCGACTCTTCGCCTCTCCCTTCCAGGGAGAGGCCGGCGCGGAGCGCCGGGTGAGGGTGCTCTCCTTGTCGGTCACGAAATTTCGCTTCGAAATCCCTTCGGACCAACCCTCACCCCGGGGCAAGATTCGCTTCCGATTCCTCGGTTACGCGCCCTACCGAAGCCGCTCCGGCCACGGGGGCCGCTCCCGGCCGTGCCGCAGCACCGCCGCTCCGAGCGCGACCGCGACGATCGATGCGTACTGGCCCGGCGTGAGACCCAGGATCCGCGGCTCGGCGCCGGGAAGATCCACGTTGCGGAGGAAGTCGAGGAGGAAGCGGACGCCGCCGTAGAAGATCGCACCGGTTCCCACCAGCATGCCCGGCCGGCGGGGAGTCCTCTCGAGGACGAGCAGGATCGCGAGCAAGGCCCAGGCGAGAAGGCTGTCGAGGAGCCCGAGCTCGAACCTGGCGGCCGCGGGCGCGCCGCGGCCGGCCGTCCCGGCGGGAAACTGCACGGCGAGCCAGCCGAGCAAGCCGCGCACCACTGCCGGCACCTCGGCGACGGGCCTGCCGATGTGATCGTGGACCAGGAAGCAACCGATGCGGCCGATCGCCCAGCCGAGGGTGACGCCGATCACGAGGACGTCGCAACCCTTCAGCGGGTCGACGCCCGCCCGGCGGAAGTACAGCACCGCGATCACCGCGCAGCCGAAGAAGCCGCTGTAGGAGGCGAGTCCATCCCACACCGCGAAGAGCCGGAGCGGATGCTCGAGGTAGAGCTCCGGACGATAGGCCACGTCGCCGAGGTGGCCGAAGACGCAGGCGCCGACCACGAGCCACGGCATGATGTTCCAGAAGACGACCGGATCGAGCCCGCGGCGGCGGGCGATCCGCTGCGCGAGGGCGCTGCCGAGGAGAAAGCCGGCCGCGACCATGGCTCCCCAGGGGTGGAGGGTGAGCGGCCCGACGTGAAGCGCCCCGGGCCGGAAGTACGGGATCACGGGCGCGGACGGTAGCGAAAACCGTCCGGCACCGGAAGGTCGAAGGTGGAACGTTGCGGAGCAGGCCACTCAGCCCCTCCGAGGTCCCCTGCGGTTTGCATGGTTCGCCTCACGCCGGCGGACCAGGTACAGAAGACCCGAACACGCGGAGAGGACACCGAATGCTCGACATCCGCGCGATCCGCGAACGGCCGGACTTCTACCGGGCCGAGCTCGCCAAGGTCGGCTACTCGTCGGCCGAGCTCGACGGCTTGCTCGGCGCGGACGAACGCCGTCGCGCGCTCATCCATCAGGTCGAAGCGATGCGCGCGGAGCGGACCAAGCGGTCCCGAGAGATCGCCCGGCTCGAGCCCGCCGAGCGCGGCCTTGCCGTCGAGCAGGTGAAGCGCCAGGGAGAGGAGCTGGCTCGCCTCGAACGCGAGCTCGCGGCCGCCGAAGCGGAGTTCGAGGCGCTCCTTCTGGAAGTGCCGAACGTGCCGCATCCGGCGGTTCCCGTCGGCACGGACGATCGTGACAACGTCGTGGTGCGAACCGTGGGGGAGCCGCGCAGCCTCGGCTTCGTTGCGCGCCCGCACTGGGAGCTCGGGCCGGAGCTCGGCATCATCGACTTCGAGCGCGGCGTGAAGGTCTCCGGCTCCCGCTTCTACGTCCTTCGCGGCGCCGGCGCGCGCCTCGAGCGCGCGCTCATCTCCTGGATGCTCGACCTCCACGTGGCCGAGCACGGCTACACGGAGGTCTACCCTCCGGCGATGGTCCGCCGCGAGTGTCTCGTCGGAACCGGCAACCTGCCGAAGTTTGCCGACAACCTCTACCGCGACGCCGAGGAGGACCTCTGGTTCGTGCCCACGGCGGAGGTGCCGGTCACGAACCTCTACCGTGACGAGATCCTCGACGCGGCAGCGCTGCCGATCCGCCACGTCGCCTACACGCCGTGCTTTCGCAGAGAGAAGATGAGCGCCGGGCGCGACGTCCGCGGCATCAAACGCGGACATCAGTTCGACAAGGTGGAGATGGTGAAGTTCGTCCACCCGGACCGTTCCGACGAGGAGCTCGAGCGGTTGCTCGACGACGCCGAGGACGTCTGCCGCCGGCTCGGCATCGCTCACCGCGTCGTGCAGATGTGCACCGGCGACCTCAGCTTCGTCGCCGCGATCAAGTACGACGTCGAGCTGTGGGCGCCCGGGTGCGCGGAGTGGCTCGAGGTGAGCTCCTGCTCGGGCTTCCGCGATTTCCAGGCGCGGCGCGCGAACATCCGCTTTCGCCCGGCCGCCGGCGCCAAGCCGGAGCTCGTCCACACCCTGAACGGGAGCGGTCTCGCGCTGCCGCGGGTGATGATCGCCGTCCTGGAGAACTACCAGAACGAGGATGGCTCGGTGACGGTACCGGACGTCCTCCGCTCCTATCTCGGCGGCCTCGAACGCATCGAACGCGGCGGCTGAACGCGGCAGACCGTGTCGCCTCCGCCACCGCTTTCGTCTACAATCGCGGTGACGGTCGAGGCGTAACGAGCCTCAAGTCGTCGCGCATTCCCGTAATGGGGCGGGACGCGGCGGACCGGGCCTCGGGCCGGCAATCGGCGGCTGGTTCCTGGCTGGCAAGCTTACTGGAGCTTGCGCGAAGGGCGCGCCGAGAAAGGAGGTGGTCCAGCCATGAGTAAATCCCCGATGGTGACGCGTGAGGTGGTGGGTTCCTAGGCAGGATCACCCGAGCGGAACGTAGACATTCCGTGGGTTGCCTGGGCAACCGCCAGGCACTACCGACCCCGACGGCTCCTGCAGCGCACCGCGATCGAGACGACGCGGAAGCGAGTCACCCTGCGGGCCGGCTCCGCCGACCAGGCGGACCCGAGAAAGCAGCCGTCGGGGTTTTCTTTGGTGACGTCGTACGTCCAGTCCCTATTGCGTATCGAAAGTGCTCTCCGTGATCGTCTGATTGCCGCTTTTCTCGATCGCCAGCACCTCGAGATCGTGAGTCCCTGGCTCGAGCGACTGGAAGAATTCCGGTGGCAGCGTGACGCGCGTCGCCGAAGCGGGCAGGGTGACCTGAAACGGATCGACGATCACCTGGTAGCCGACGATCTCGACGGACCTCGCGGGAAAGCCCGCGGCCGAGCTCGTCACCGGGTCCCAGGAGATCACGAGGGTGCCGTTGGCTTCGGCGGTGGAGACGTTCGACGGCCCCTCCGGCACCGCGTGCGACAGCGTGCCGGCCCCGATGAGATCCTCACCCGCGACGGTCTTTCCCGTGAATCGGTATTTCCCTTCCGGGAACTTCGCCAGGAATTCGTCGACCGGCACGTCGTCGAGCGACGGCTCCTCGCCCTCGAAGAAGAGCTCCGTCAAGCCGACGTCGCGGAGCTCGCCTTTGCCCGCGACCCTGAAGATCGCATCGCCGCCGGGCCGCGTGATCGACAGGTTCTTCCATTGCTCGCCATCGAGGGAGACCTGCACGCCGAAGTCTCTCGCCGTCGAGTTGTACTCGAAGTAGATCCGCGACTGTTCGAGACGCACCCGTCCGGTTTGCGCGTCCGCCGAGCGAACGCCGGCAAAGACGAGAACGAAGACGATCAGGCCACCTGGAAAAGACGCGATCCGTCCGTTCAGCTCACCTCTTGGCCCCATGTGTGATCCTCCTTTGGCTCCGGGCCGGCCGATCTGGCCGGTTCACTCGAAACGTCGTCTGACGCCGGAATCAAGCAAGCGACGCGCCGCGCCGACACGTCCCTTTCTTCGACGCGCGGCGGCAACGTCCGCGCCGCTCTGCCGATGTCGACAGTGGCCGTGCCGATTCCGGCACCCTTCGGGGCGACCGCTCGCCTCGCCGCGGGCGATCACAGCCCATGCTTCTTGAGCTTCGTCCACAGTGTCCGTTCGCCGATCCCGAGGAGCGCGGCCGCGGCGACCTTGTTGTCGGCCGTCTCCGCCAGCGCGCGCAGGATGACCGTGCGCTCGCTTTCTGCGACCGCACGGTCGAGGTTGAAGTCCGGCGGCGAAGAGTCGACGTCTTCCGGAACGAGCGCGCGGACGACGCGCGACGACACGTCTCCTCCCGGGCAGAGGACCGCCGCGCGCTCCATCAGATTGCGAAGCTCCCGGACGTTCCCCGGCCACCGGTATGCCTCCAGCCGCTCGACCGCTCCGCTCGATAGCCGGAGCGAGGGCTTCCCGAACTCTCGCCCGAAGGCCGCCAGGAACGCATCCGCGAGCGCCCGAAGGTCCTGCTTCCGCTCGCGCAGCGCGGGGAGCTTCAGGTGGAACACGTTCAACCGGTAGTAGAGATCTTCGCGGAACTTGCCCGCTCGCACCTGCGCCTGGAGGTCGCGGTGCGTCGAAGAGACGATCCGGACGTCGACGGCGACCCGTCGATCGGAGCCGACCGGCTCGATGACACCTTCCTCGAGGACGCGAAGAAGCTTGGCCTGGAGCGGGTAGTCCATGTCCCCGATCTCGTCGAGATAGAGCGTGCCGTCATCCGCGGCCTTGAACTTGCCGACTCGGTCCGTCTGCGCGCCGGTGAAGGCGCCGCGCACGTGCCCGAAGAGCTCGCTCTCGAGGAGGTCGCGCGGGATCGCCGTGCAGTTGAGCGGCACGAAGAGCTTCGCCGCGCGCGGGCTCAGCTTGTGGACGGCGCGCGCGACGAGCTCCTTCCCCGTCCCCGTCTCGCCGGTGATGAGCACGGCGCTTCGTGTCGGCGCCACCTGGTGGACGAGGTCGTAGACCGCCTGCATCGCCGGCGACGTCCCGATCAGGTTCTCGAGGCCGCCGGTGGCGCCGTTCTGCTCGCGGAAGAAGCGGTTCTCGAGCCGTGAGCGAGACGCATCGAGAGCTCTCCGGATGACGATCTCGAGCGCCTCGCGGTCGAACGGCTTCAGGACGAAGTCGAAGGCGCCGAGCTTCATCGCCTCGACCGCCGTCGAGATCGTCCCGAATGCAGTGAGCACGATGACCGGCACCTCCGGATCGATCGCCCGGAGCCTCCGCAGGAACTCGAGACCGTCCATCATCGCCATGCGGAGATCGGTGAGCACGAGGTCGATGTGCTCCTTGCGAAAGGCCTCGAGCGCGCGCTCGCCGTTCTCGGCGGCGTGCGAGTCGAGGCCGATCTTGCCAACCAGGATCTCGAGCACCCGGCGCATCCGTTGCTCGTCGTCGACGACCAGGACTTTCTTCATTCCTCGCTCTCCGCGGCCGGAAGCTCTACCCGGAAAACGCTCCCCCGGCCGATCTCGCTTTCGACCGTGAGCCGGCCCTTGTGCTCCTGAACGACGCGGCGGACGAACGTCAACCCGAGGCCCGTTCCGCCTTCGCGCCGCGTGAAAAAAGGAAGAAAGATCTTGTCGCGGACGTCGTCGGGCATCCCCGGCCCGTCGTCGCGCACCTCGAAGCCGACCATGCCGCTGCGAGCCGGCAGCAGCGCGAGCACGATCTCGCCGCCGGCCGGGAGCGCCTGAAGGGCATTGACGAGGAGATTCAGCACGACCTGGTAGATCTGCTCCTCGTCGCAGGAAGCCACGGGTTCGCCTTCGGCCGCGATGCGCCGGATCGTGACACTCTTGGCCCGGGCCTGGGGGTCGACGAGGTCGACCGCGCGAAATGCCACGCCGGACAGCCGCGTCGGCTCGATGGTGAGGTCCCGCGGCCGGCCGAGGTTCAGGAGCTGCGTGACGACGCCGTCGAGCCGGTTGATCTCCTGGAGCATGATCTGGATGAGCTCCGCGGATTCGAGATCCTCGGAGCCGA
>JAXDLK010000073.1:0-10661 GCA_034666665.1 Candidatus Binatota bacterium | reverse complement strand
CGATCCCGCCGCTCCTGCGGCGAAAGCCTCGACCACGCGGCGATTCGTCTCCGCGACGCGCTCCGGCGGCACCCGCTGCGGTCGTAGAACTCGTCCGCACGAAGGCCTCCGCGACATCTCGGGGCTTCGCGCGAGACTGACCGCGTCACCTGCGATCGGTCATCAGGATCAGCCCGGGTCGGTCGTGTTTCTCCCTCGAACGAAAGTTGCTACGAGCGCGGCGTACCGCGATCGTCGCGGAGGGGTGAACGTCGCCATGGCAACGATGCGAACGAAGACCGGGCACTTCCTCGAGGACTTCCAGCCCGGCCAGGTCTTCCGCCACAAGCGCGGCAAGACCATCAACGAAGGCCTCTTCAACGCCTTCACCGACTTCACCATGACGACGAACCCGCTGTCGAAGAACGTCCGCTACGCGCGCGCGTTCGGGTTCCGCGGCCTCGTGGCTCCGCCGGGGCTGGTGATGAACGTCGCGTTCAGCCAGACCGTCGAGGACGTTTCCGAGAACGCTCGCGCCAACCTCGAGTACGTCGACATGCGCTTCGGCGTTCCCGTCGTCGTCGGAGATACGATCGAGGTCGAGACGCGCGTGCTTGGCGTCAAGGCCTCCTCGAAGGACCCCGATCGCGGCGTGGTCCACGTCCACTCGACGGCCCGGAACCAGGAGGGCGACGTCGTCATCGACTTCGAGCGCAAGGTCCAGGTGTGGAAGTCCGATCCCTCGGCTACCGTCGAGGACGGCGAAGTCGCACCCGATCGTGCCGACTGTCGCCTCGCCGTCCCGGCGTACGGTCGGGAGCGCGACTACCGCAGCCTCGCTCATCTGTCTTCTGCGCACGGCTACTTCGAGGACCTCGAGCCGGGAACCACGATCGAGCACTCGCGCGGCCGCACGATCACGAGCGAGCACATCGCCCTGACGGCGCAGCTCGACAACACCTCTCAGGTCCACTGCAATCAGTTTTTGATCGAGCAGAACCCGGAGAAGTACATCGGCGGTCAGCTGATCGTCTACGGCGGGATCCCGTTCAACGTCTTTCTCGGGCTCGCGTCGCCGGACCTGGGAGAGAACTCGGTCGGCGACGTCGGCTATCGCACCGGCCGCCACACCGGGCCGGTGTTTGCGGGAGACACGCTCTTTGCCTCGACGGACGTACGTCGGAAGCGAGACTTCCCCGAGCGACCCGACCTCGGCATCGTCGAGACGGTGCTCCGCGGACACAAGTTCGCCCGCAAAGGTGACGCCTGGGAACGAATCGACGTGTTCGTGCTCGAGCGGGAAACGGCGCTCAAGCGCCGCTCGCATTACGCCTAGCGTTCCGAAGCGCGTCTTATGGCGCCGCCGGCGGGCGTTCCTGGCTCGCGCGCTGCGCGTCGGACGCGCCGCCGGGTTCCTCTTCCGCCGGCTCCTCGGCTGCGGCGGCGGCTTCCCGATCCGTTCCGTCGTCTGCGTCCTCGGCGGGTAGCAAGGCCTGCTCGATCTCGTCCGGGGCGGGGCAGGTACGGCAGTCGAGACGGTCGCGCCACCACGCCGGCAGCCCCCCGTAGAATTCTTCGATCTCCGCACGGAGATCCTCGAAGTCATCCCACAAGGCGCCGAGCTCCACGAGCTTCTCGCGCTGCTGGCGCCTGAGCACGCGGAGCTCGCGATCCTTCTTCTCCTGGAACGCCTTCGCCGTGAGGAACGCGTTCCGCTGCGTGTCGAGCAGCGCGCGTACCTCGCGAGGATCCACGGCTTTCGCCGGTACGCCCGGAGAGCTCACGACGATTTCCCGATGCTCGGTCTCGGTGAGCGCGGCGCGGATCTCGGTGAGCTCCGCTGCCCGCTTCCGCAGTGACTGCTCGATCGCTTTTCGCCGGAGACTCGCCTCGACGGAGAAGCGCTCCTCGGACGATGACGGCTGCCCCAGATCCCGGGCCGGACGGCGGCTCTTCGCGTCGCCGACGATCGAGTAGTGCACCTTGCCATTCGCGTCGCGCCACTTGCGAATCTGATCGGCGCCGGCCGGTACGGCGAGCAGCAGACAGATCGCCCAGGCCGCGTTGAGTCGCCGGTACCAAGTCAGTAGCATCCGCCGATCGCACGGTGCGGGGGAGAAACGAACCATGGTGGAGAAGACGATCGACCTCACGGGAACGTCGTCGACCGGCATCGAGGACGCCGTCCGTCTCGCGGTCAAGCGCGCGTCCCTCACGATCAAGAACATCCGCCAGGCCAAGATGATCGAGGCCGTGGCTCTGGTGGAGGAGAGCGCCATAACACGCTGGCGCGTGCGGGTCGAGGTGACGTTCTCGGTCGAGGAGCAGCTCCACGAGTGACGATTCGGGGCGCGAACCCGAAGGCACGCGAGGTCCTCCCGGGCGTCGTCCTGCTTCCCTTGCCGCTGCCGATGCGGCCGACGATCGTCAACGTCTACCTCGTCGATGGCGGCAGCGAGTGGGCGCTGGTCGATACCGGCATGGCGACCGCCGAGAGCATGCAGGCGTTCCGTACGGCGCTCGCCGAGCTCGGCATCGAAGCGACGCGCATCCGCAAGATCGTCTGCACGCACCACCACCCGGACCACTTCGGAACTTCCGCTCGCTACCGCGAGCTCTGCCAGGCCGAGGTCTTCCTGCACCCGCTCGAGGTCGAGCGGGTCGGCTTCTTCCTGCCGAAGCCGCGGAGCCAGCAGACGATCGACTTCTTCCTGCGGAACGGGATTCCTCGATCGCTGTTCGCGAACCTGCCTTCCCCGGGGGAGTTCTGGCGCGGCCTCTACGAACCGACGCGTCCGGACCATCTGCTCGCCGACGGCGACCGCATCACCGTCGGCGACCGCACGCTCGAGGTGGTGTGGACGCCGGGGCACTCGCCGGGTCACTGCGTGATCGTGCTGCCCGCGGAGAAAGTGGCGATCGTCGGCGACCATCTGCTGCCGAAGATCACGCCGCACGTCGGCATCACCTCGGATGGGCCGCAGGACCCGCTCGGCGACTTCATCGCCTCGCTGAAGAAGGTCGGCGAGCTGGACGTCGACACCGTCTTGCCCGCGCACGGCGGCGTCTACCACGATGCCCGCCGGCGCGCGACGCAGCTGGTCGAGTTCCACGAGTACCGGATGCAGGTGATGCTCGACGTCGTCCGCGGCCGGCCGCGGTCGGCGTACGAGGTGGCGCTCGAGTCGTTCGGCCTCGACGCCGACAGCCCCTTCCAGCAGCAGTTCCCGGCGACGTTCGAGAGCCTGGCGCACCTCGAGCACATGCGGCGACAGGGCCGGGTCCGCCGACAGGAGAGAGACGGTACGACCGTCTGGGCGGCGCGACCCGCACGTTGATTTTGAGCGGCGGACACGCAAAGGTCCCCGCATGCGGAGGCCGAGGTATCGCCTGCTCTTCGACTGGACGGCGTTCGAGGAATCACTCCGCGCCGCTGCCGCGCGACGCGGATGGACGGACGGTCAGGTGAGCGCGGCCCTCGACCGGGACCGGTTGTGCTCGATCGAGGTCGACGACCTCGAGGCGCACCTCGATTGGCACGAGCAGCTCGGCTTCACGCCGCTCGGGTTCGGACCCTCACAGGGCTGACTCCATGGATCGGGTCAGGATCGAAGCGAAGCCGGCACTGCGGCGGCCTACCTTGGTCGCCGCGTTCTCCGGCTGGAACGACGCCGGCAGCTCCGCGACCACCGCCGTGCAGTACACCGCCGAACGACTGGGGGCGACGCCGTTCGCCTCGATCGAAGGCGAGGAGTTCTTCGACTTCACCGTCCAGCGGCCGATGGTGAAGCTCGACGGGAATCAGCTCCGCACGATCGAATGGACCGACTTCGCCTTCCTGGCCGAGGAAACGTCCGATCTGATCTTCCTGACGGCGCCGGAGCCGCACCTTCGCTGGAAGACGTTCTGCGAGTCCGTCCTCCACGTCGCCCGCGAGACGGGCGTCCAGCGCGTCGCGCTGCTCGGCAGCTTCCTCGCTCAAGTCGTCTACAGCGACCCCGTGCCGGTGACGGGGTTCGCATCGGACCCGCAGGCGCTCACCAGCCTGGCGATCGCACCGACCACGTATCAGGGGCCGACCGGGATCGTCGGGGTTCTCGCCGATGCGTTCCGCCGGGAATCCATTCCCGTGGTGTCGATCTGGGCGGCGGTGCCACACTACATCGCGGCGACGCCGAATCCTCGTGCGGCGCTCGCGCTCCTCTTGAAGCTCCGCGGCTGGTTGGACATCGCGCTCGAGCTCGGGCCCCTCGAGGCGGCGGCGACGATGTTCCAGTCGAAGCTCCTGGAGGCGATCGAATCCGACCGCGATCTGTCGAACTACGTGCGGGGCCTCAAGAAGGACGAGCCTTCGCACTAGCGGCATCGAATGGTGCAAGCGACGAGATCCTCGTCTGCGTCCGCGCGGGTCTACGTCACTCGTCCAGACGCCGACCTCGCTCTCACGGAAGCGATCGCGCTCGCTCGGCGATCACCATTCTACCGTGATCATCTCTCCGCGATTCCGGCCCTCCGCTCCGTCGACGAGCTGAGCTCGCTCCCGTTCACCACGAAGCAGCACCTCCGCGACGCGAGCCCGTGGGGTATGATCGCCTGCGAGCGCGGCGACCTCTGGCACTATCACGAGTCGACGGGCACCACCGGCGAGCCGATCGCCTGCTGGTACCGCGGCGAGGAGTTCGAGATCCAGGGCGAGGCGGTGGCGCGGTGGTTCCCCGATTTCTCGCCAGGGAAGATCCTGCTCACGCGCTTCCCGTCGTTCGCGCCGATCTCCTTCTGTCTGGAATCGGCGCTACGGATCCGCGGCGGCTGCAACATTCCCTGCGGCAACTTGAGCTGGGACGTCCCGTTCCCGCGGGCGCTCGACTTCCTGAGGACGCTCCGGCCAGAGATCATCGCCTGTCTGCCGCTCGAGATGTTTCTCCTCTGGGAGCTTGCGCACGCGCTCGGAATCGACCCGCCACGCGAGCTCGACTCGCTCGAGATGGCGATCCTCGCGGGCGCGCCGATGCCGCCGGCGATGCGCCGCATCGTCGAGCGCGACTGGCGGCTCTCGGTGCGCGAGATCTACGGATCGAACGAGACCCTGTTTCTCGGCGCCTCGTGCGCGGCCGGTCGTCTCCATCTCGAGACCCGTCTCGTCGTCGCCGAGGTTCTCGATCCGGAGACGCTCCAGGCGGTGCCCGAGGGTACCCCCGGCGTGCTGACGGTGACGCACCTCGGACCGAAAGCGATGCCGCTCGTCCGCTATCTGACGCGCGACTTCCTCCGCGTGGTGCCGTGCACGTGCGGCGCTCCGGAGCCTGCCGTCGAGCTCCTCGGCCGTCAGGAAGAGGTCGCGGAGTACGGCGGGCGGCGCGTGTTCACGAACGAGATCCTCGAGGCGGGATATGCCCTCGCCGACCGGCACGACTCCCGCGTGTTCTTCGCCATCTTCCGCAGCCGCGACGTGGTGCTGCGGGTCGAAGTGGATTCACCGAGCGCCGGGATCGACCCCGCCGCGGTGCGCGAGGCGGAGCAGGTCCTCGGGGTGCCGGTCCGCGCGGAAGCCGTGCGGCGCGGCGATCTCCTCGATCCCACGGCGCTGGTGCGCACACCCAAGGTGTACAAGCCGGTGCAATTCGCCGACTGGCGGCGCGGGGGACGAAAGCCGGTCAACGTGATGGAGGCGCTGCTCCAGTGGCCGGAGATCGACGCCCGCTCGGGACTCCGCGTGCTCGGACGAGTCTGGCGCACCCGCCGAGCGCGCCGGGCGCTCGCCCGCGATCGCTGAGGCGTCCGCCTCAGGCGGAGACCGGCTCGAAGTTCTCGAAGCGGACGCCCTGACGCAGGTACTCGGCGAGGATCTCCTCGATCGGGCGCTGATCGATGACCTCGAACTGGCTCGCTTCGAGCGGGAATCGCGCGCCGTCGGCCGTGTACGGGGCGACTGCCGACGAGCCGGCGGAGAGCACCTTGATCAGCGGCAGCACGCGACGCTGCACCGCCGCGGATTCGCGCGTGGTGACGACGACCTTCGCCGCCGGCAGCCCGAGCGCGAGGATCGCGAGCAGGCGAACGAACTCGTCGTCGGAGACCCCACGCTCGTTCGCCGCGCCGCTCGCTTGCCGCAGGCGCGGCACCGACACGTAGACCTCGAGACCGCGCCCGAGGAGGTGCTGCACGTGCAGCGCGAGCGCGGCGAGCTCGAAGTCGAGATGCGCGCTCAGGCCGAGCAGCACGCCGGGGTTGACCACTCGCATTCCCGCGTCCGCGGCACGGTCGAGGTTCGTCAGCCGCCGGTCGAAGTCCGCCCGGGGATTGTCGGGGTTGGTGCCCATGAACTTCCGGTACGCGCGGCGGTCGTAGGTCTCCTGGAACGTGCAGAGCGTCACTTTCGGCGTCACCCGCCCGTCGCCGTCCCGGGGAACCGCCTGCAGTAGCTCGGCGAGCTCATCGTCGCCGAGCGAGCCGACGTTCACGAGCACGTGGCGAAATTCGAGCGCGAGCGCCTCACCGAGGGCCTCGCGCGCGAGCGCGGTCGACCAGCGACGCGTCTCCTCGCGGTACTCGCCGGTGAGCAGCCCGACCGCCAGCACCCCACGCCGCTTGAGGATCCGCAGCTGCGCGGCGGTCTCGGCGGGCGTCGCGGTGTCGCGCAGCAGCCGGTCGTTGTCGCGCCGCATGCCGCACATCCGGCATTCCGAATCGCAGGTATTCGTCAGGTAGAGCGGCGAGAAGGTCTCGAGCTCGTGTGTGCCGGCACCGCGGCGAGCGATCGCGGCGGCGCGAAGGCTCTCGGTCGGGTGCGCCGAGTGGAAGAGCGCGACCATCTCGGCAATCCCGGGAGGCGGCCCGTCCACCGCCGGCAGCTCGACCGCGGAGGCGAGACTCCGCCCGCGGTCGAGGATCGCCTGCACGGCCTCGTCGGAAAGCTCGAACGATCGTGACGGAGCCATCGCAGCCATTTCCGTTTACGCCGAACGCCTCAGCATCGGCAATAGCCGCTTTCCAGCCACTTCTGCTAGGAATCGCATCCGTGACGGCGCGGGGACGATTCTTCGAGGACTACGTCGTCGGAGAGGTGATCGAGCACTGGCCGGGCCGCACCATCCGCGACGCCGACGACACCTGGTTCACGCTGCTGACGATGAATCGGAATCCTCTGCACTTCGACGAGCACTACGCTGCGAGCACGCAGCACGGACGCTGTCTCGTGAACGGGGTGCTGGTTTTCGCGATCGCCGTCGGCATGTCCGTCGACGACATGAGCCTGAACGCGATCGCCAACCTGGAGTACGAGTCCGTGAAGCACTTGGCGCCGAGCTTCCACGGCGACACGCTCTACGCGGAGTCGACCGTGCTCGACAAGACGGACTCCGTCTCCAAGCCCGACCGTGGCGTCCTTCACGTGGAGACGCGGTGCCGCAATCAGCGGGACGAGATGGTGCTCACGCTGCGCCGGCGCATCCTGATCCCGAAACGTCCGGCTTCATCCTCGACGGCGGGCTCTTCTGGGAGCGTCAGCTCGGCGGCAGACCGAGGCCGCGGAGCGCGATGATGTTCCGGAGCACGTTCGCCGTCCCGCCCTGGATCGTGTAGGCGGGCGCGAACAAGAGCGCCCGTGCGGCCCGGCCGGCGAGCTTTGCGGCACGGGACCCGGGCATCAGCAGCGCGTGCGGTCCGAGCAACGCTCCTACGGTCTCGGCGATCTCCTGCTCGACGTCGTTGGCGAACGCCTTGGTGGCCGCCGCTTCTTTGTTCGGCACCACGCCCTGCGAGAGCAGCCAGGCCACGCGGTAGATCATCCAGCGGCCGACGGAGAGCGCGGTCTCGAGCCGGGCGAAGCGGTCGCGCCACAATCGATCCTCGGTGAAGCCGTTCTCGCGGGCGTACGCCCGCACGTCGCGGAAGATGCACCAGTTGCTGAGCAGCCGCTCCATGCCGCTCCGCTCGTAATCGAGCTGCGAGGCGATCTGGTACCAGCCGCGGTTCTTCTGCCCGACGAGGAAGCGGCGATGGATGCGCACGTCCTCGAAGAACACCTCATTGAAGTGATGCTCGCCCGTCAAATCCACGATCGGCCGCACCGTGATGCCCGGCGTCTTCATGTCGACGAGAAACTCGCTGATGCCTTTGTGCTTCGCGACGCTCGGGTCGGTGCGCGCGACCAGGTAACAGTAGTCGGCCTCGTGCGCGCCGCTGGTCCAGATCTTGTGGCCGTCGATGACGAAGAAGTCGCCGTCCTCGACCGCTCGCGTGCGTAGCGACGCCAGGTCGGAGCCGGCGTTCGGCTCGCTCATGCCGATACAGAAGACGACGTCCGCGCGAACGATCCGCGGGACCAGCGTCTCGCGTTGCTCGTCGGTGCCATACGCCAGGATGGCGGGCCCCATCTGCCGATCCGCCGTCCAGTGCGCCGCGACCGGCGCTCCGGCACGCAGCAGCTCCTCGGTGATGATCAGGCGCTCGAGGTAGGTGCCCTCTCCTCCCCCGTATCGCTTCGGCCAGGTGTAGCCGATCCACCCCCGCGCCCCGAGCGCGCGCGAGAACTCGCGCGAGAAGCCGACCATCCACGAGTCCTCCGTCGGACGGTCGGGATACGCGGGAAGCGTCTCGGCGAGAAAGCTCCTGACCTGGTCGCGGAGATCGCGCTCCTTCGGTGTCGGCGAGAAGTCCACGTCAACGAGCAGCCGGCGCCGCGACGCCGCCGACCTTGGGCTCCGGCGGCGGCTCCGGCTGGTCACGGCGGCAGGCGTTCAGCGTGAACGCGAACGCGACGAGCGCGATCACCGCCCGCAACGTGCCGTGCGGCAGGACGATCACCATTTCGCGATCACCTCCTCCCGCGCGGATCTTCGGCGTCGGAGCATCGGATCGCAAGTGGACGGTGCCGGCGTGCCCATTTTTTCGCCCGAGCACAATTCCTAGGCAGCCGCCCGAGGCTGGGACGAACGAAATACGTCGTACTTTCGATCGAGAGTCGTGGCACCGCCATTGCTCGAAGGCGCACAGGCGCACGGAGCGCCAGGAAACAGAGGGGGAAAATTGCCGATGCTGACGACGACCAAGAAGACGCTCGGGGCCGCCGCGTTCGCGCTCTCGTGTTCCGCGATCGGAGTGAACGCGGAAGACGCGACGATCTCCGATCGAGTGAAGGCGCTCGAGGAGAAGGTGGATGCGATCGGCGTCGACTTCGGCGGCATGATCTACGGCTCCTACCAGTACAACTTCAACGACCCCGAGGACGACCACAACACCCTCCGGTCTCTCGATCCCGAGGCGAACAGCTTCACGTTCGATCTCTTCCAGCTGCAGATCAACAAGGAGGGTCCAGCGGGCGTCGCGTTCGGCTCGAAGCTCGACTTCGGCAAGACCGCGAGCCGGATCGCCTCCGACTGGAACGGTGACGGCGCGCTAGACTCGTCCGAGGAGACGAACGACTTCGAGGTGGAGGAAGCGTACCTGACCTGGGCCCCTACGTGGGCAGGGGGCGGCTCGGTGAAGGCCGGGAAGTTCGTCACCCTGCTCGGCTCCGAGGTCATCGAAGCGCCGCTGAATCCGAACTTCACGCGCTCCTTCCTCTTCGGCTTCGCGATTCCGTTCACACACACGGGTCTGCTCTTCACCGCGCCGATCACCGATCAGGTGACCGTCAACGCCGGAGTGGTGAACGGCTGGGACAACGTCGTCGACAACAACGACGGCAAGACCTTTCTCGGCAACATCGCCTTCCTTCCCACGAGCACGATGTCGTTCTACGCGAACGGCGTCTTCGGCCCGGAGAAGACCGACGACGACGGCGGCCCGCGCGGCGTTCTCGACCTGGTCTCCTCACTGACGTTCGATCCGGTCACGCTGTCGATGAACTTCGACTACGGCAGCGAAGGCGACGCGGCGCCGGACGGCGGCAGCGCCAAATGGACCGGGTTCTCCGGCATCGCCGGGCTTGCACTCGCGGATCTCACCGGTCTACCGGCCGGCGTCTACGTGCGCGGCGAGGTCTTCGACGACTCCGACGGCGCGCGCACCGGCACCAAACAGACGCTCACCGAGTTCACCTTCACCGGCAAATACTTCGTCAACGATCACCTGACGCTCTGGGGTGAATTCCGGCACGACGACTCGGACGAAGACTCGTTCGTCGACGAAGGTCCGGTCGTCGACGATACCCCGCAGTTCACCGGGTCGCAGGACACGGCACTCGCCGCGATCAGCTTCGTCTTTTGACGAATACGGAATCCGCGCGGTGGACGCTGCGCTCACCGCGCGCGTCACAGCGGTGTGAAACCCAACGACGTCTCAAACCCGGAGGCATGAAATGAAATCCAACGAGATTCCCAGCCTGGTTCTCGCGGCGCTCGCAATGCTCGCGGTCGGCGCCACGGCCGTCGTCGCCGAGGATGCGCCTGCGCCGCTTCCCTCGTATTTCTCGGGAGCGAATGCCGACCCCGCAAAGCCGGCATGGCCCGATCCGACCGGGTCCGCCGCCGGTGTGTGGATCACCCCGGCCGGTGATGCCAAGGGCGATGCTCCTTCAGCGCTCGGGCTTCCCGACCTCTACGACCGCGCCGCGCACAACGCCTTCTCGATCAACATGGTGTGGGTGCTGATCGCCGGATTCCTGGTGATGTTCATGCAGGCGGGCTTCATGTTCGTCGAGACCGGCCTCTGTCGCGCGAAGAACGCCGGCAACCTCGCGG
>JAXDLK010000072.1:0-8828 GCA_034666665.1 Candidatus Binatota bacterium | reverse complement strand
CGCGCACGCTGTGGCACCTTGCTCAGCCTTTAGGCGGCCTCGCTCACATCGCCCCGCGAATTCGCGGCAAATCGCGGCTCGCCGAGCTGGCGCCGCATTTGCTCCCTGGGAATCGCCAAAATGCTCGGTCTCGTTCTCACTGCGGGAGGCGCTCGCGGCGCCTACCAGGCCGGTGTGCTGAAGCGCATCGGGGAATCGCCCGTTCTCGGCACCCGGCCGTTCCCGTTTCCGATCGTCACCGGAGCCTCGGCGGGAGCGATCAACGGGGTGCTGGTGGCGGCGGCCGACGACCTCCGCACCGCCACGAGCCGGCTCGCCGATCTCTGGGCCACGCTCGAGGTGGACCGCGTCTTCCGCACCGATTCGCTGGCCCTCGGGCTCACGGCCTTCCGCTTCGCGCGCGACCTCGCCCTCGGCGGCCTGATCGGCGCCGGCAACATCCACTCGCTGCTCGACGCCTCGCCGCTCCACGATCTCATCCGCGCGGAGTTCCCCAAGGGCGGGATCGCCGAGGGGATCCGCACCGGGCGCCTGTTCGCGGTCGGCATCTCCGCGACGAGCTATCACTCGGGGCGGTCCTTCACGTTCGTGCAGGGCCGGCCAGGCCATCCGCTGTGGCGAAAGAGTCGGCGGGTCGCCGTGCCCGTCGAGCTCGATGCCGACCACGTCTGCGCCTCGGCGGCGATCCCGATCGTCTTTCCGCCGGTGCAGATCCGCTCGGAGGCCGGCGAAAGCTACTTCGGCGACGGCGGGCTCCGTCTGGTGACACCTCTCAGTCCCGCGATCCGTCTCGGCGCCACCCGCCTCTTCGCGATCGGCATCCGCTGTCCCGGGGCGGCGGACAGCCTGTCGCGCCAGGAGCTTCGCGCAGGGGAAGAGACGACTCCCTCGCACTTCGCCACGACGCCCCCGCCGCTGGCCCAGGTGTGCGGCGTGTTCCTGAACGCGATCTTCCTCGACCACCTGGACGCGGATCTCGACCACCTGCGGCGCATGAACGACCTGGTGCGCGGCCGCGCGCCGGACTCGATGACCGAAGCGCCGCCCCCGAGCGAGCCGATGCGCATCGTCGAGGCGATCTCGATCAATCCCTCCGCCGACCTGGCGATCGTCGCCCGGGCGTTCGCCGAGCGCATGCCGCGGATCGTCCGCTACGTGCTCGACGGCCTCGGCACCCCGGACGCCCAGAGCGCCGACCTGATGAGCTACCTGCTCTTCGATTCGCGCTACACGCGAGCACTGGTGGACATCGGCTACCAGGACGCGGGAGCGCGCATCGGAGAGATCGAGTCCCTGCTCGCCGGCTGACATCCTCCCCGGCCCGTGTGGGACGGCCCTCGCGCCGGACGCGGCTCGCCGTCGTCGCGTTCGGTCGCAGGCGCCGAGACCGCGTCGATCGTGTCCGAGTCCTCGGCGCGCTTGTCGGGCGGATTCAATCCCCGAACTGGGCGCGCAGACGGAGCAGTCGATCCTCGATCCGCCAGAAGCGGGCCCAGTGCTCGATATGGCCCCAGTCGAGCGGTCTCCCGGCTCGCGCCTGCGTCCTGAGCACGGCGCTCACGTCATCGCGGTCTCGCGGCCTGTCCGCCAGCAGTTGTAGACGATGAGATCTTCGGCGGAAGCCACCGGCGCTTGCAGCGTGCCGACTTCGATGGGCGAAGCCCGCCGGAGCACGTCCTCCTCGTAGGGGGTCTTGGCGATCAGCAGGTCGACCTGACGAGGCTCGGCCTGCTCGCCGCGGAATCCTCGATGTCAGGCAAGGCGTCGGCCGGATCCGCGCGGTGCTGTCTCACCGGCCGGTAGCCCAAGCCGCGGAGAGCGTCCTCGATGCGCGCCAACAAGCTCGCATCGGCGAGCACGGCGAGATCCAGGTCCGTCGTCGCCCGGGGCGGCGCCCAGGCGTTTCGAGCCACCGCGCCGGATCCCCTGCGGACGCCCCGTCAGGCCTTGCGCTCGCGAACGTCCGCCAGCCGCCGGAGCTCCTCGAGCTTTTCGCGGTAAGGCGCGCGGATCTTCAGCACCTCGCTCCACGGCACGAGAAGCGCCTCGGCGATCTTCCGGACCTCGACGTCCTCGACGTAAGCGACGAGGTCGTCGGCGCTTGCGACGGCATACAGGCAGTCGATCAGCCGGAGCTTGTCCACGTCGGACCCGATCTCGTTGAAGCGCCGGGTGAGAAGATACGACTCCGTGCCCCGAAGCGTTTCCTGGCGCGCGATCGTCGCCACGATCCGCGCCTCCTCGACGGCGAGGCCGCCGTGGGCGGCGAGCAGATCCTCCATGCGCGCGACCTCCGCGCCCGAGATCTCGCCGTCGACGTGGGCGACCTGCGCGAGGAGCCCGCCGAAAGCCGCGACGAGCTCGGCGCGGCGCGGCTCGACGTTCGCCAGCCGCGCTTCGATCGCGCCCAGGAGGTCCACTTCTTCTCGTGGAGAATGGACGGGCACGAACCCGAGCCGCCGCAGGAGGGACATCGTACGCCGTCGTATCAGGGGAGCGCGACGGACGCACACGCACGCCGACGCTCCGACCATCGGCGAAGCCCACGATTTAGCGCACCGCCACCGACTCGGGTGCGAGCGCCTGAACGGCATCGATCGTGTCGGCGTCCTCGGCCCGCTTGTCGGTGCGGTAGCGCTTCACACGCGCGAAGCGGAGCGCCATGCCGCCCGGGTAGTGCGAGCTCTCCTGAACGTCCGAGAAGGCGATCTCGACTACCAGCTCGGGCCGCACGTGAACGGTCCATTCGTCGCGAGCGACCTCGAGGGCGAGGAGCTGCTCGGTCTGCCAGGCGAGCATCTCGTCCGTCATCCCCTTGAACGTCTTGCCGAGCATGACGAAGCCGCCCGTCCTGGGATCGCGCGCGCCGAGATGCAGGTTACTGAGCCAGCCGTGACGACGGCCGTGGCCCCACTCCGCTGCCAGGACGACGAGATCGAGCGTGCGGGCAGGCTTCACCTTGAGCCAGGCCTGGCCGCGACGTCCGGCTTCGTAGCGCGCGTCGAGCGACTTCGCCATCACGCCTTCGTGTCCCGCCTCGATCGCGCGTTCGAAGAAGCGCCTCGCCTCGGCGGCGTCCGCCGAGCGGATGCGCGGGATCCGCAGCGCCTCCGGCAGCACGCCTTCCAGAATCGACCAGCGCTCGGCGGCAGGCGCGTCGACGAGGCTGCCGCCGTCCATCCAGAGGACGTCGAAGCAGAAGGTCTCGAGCGGGAGCTCGCGGCGCAGGCGCTCGACGTCGAGCCGGCGTCCGAAACGGCGCATCGTCACCTGGAAGGGATGCGGCCGCCTCCCCGGCTCGAGCGCGATCGCTTCGCCGTCGAGGATGATCTCGCGCGCCGGCAGCGCGCGGACGGCTTCGACGATCTCGGGCACCGAGTCCGTGACCGGCTTCAGGGTGCGCGTGAAGACCTCGACGTGCTCGCCCGACTTGTGAATCTGCACGCGGGCGCCGTCCATCTTGTACTCGAGGGCGGCCTCGCCGAGGCGGCCGACGGCCTCGCCGACGTCGCCGGCGGTGTGCGCGAGCATCGGCTGGATCGGCCGGAAGAGAACGATCGAGAACTGCGCGAGACCGGCGGCGCCGTCTCGGGCCGCGGCCGCGGCGACCGCCCCGAGATCGCCGCTCGCCATCGCCGCACGGCGGACGTCCGCCGCCGGAACTGCATACGCCGCCGCCACGGCATCGAACATGATGCCCTCGAGCGCGCCCTGCCGGAGCTCGCCGATGCCGACGCGGAAGAGGAAGTCGCGCTCGTCAGCGGTCGCTCGGCGAAAGAGGTCGCGCAGCCGCTCGATACGCCGGCCGCTCGAGCCGGCACCCGTCTCCGCCGCCACCTCGCCGAACGCTCGATCGACCTCGACGAGCTCGAGCGACGGGCCCGCCGCCGCGTCGACCGGTAGCGCGCGCCGGAGCATCGACGGACCGACGCCGAGCTTCCGCTGGCGGGGGCCGCCCGAGAGAAACGCGATCGCGATCGGAACCTCTTCGGGCGTTCCCTTGCGCAGCACTTCGGCGAGTCGAGCGATCTTCGCCGATCGCGCCGCCGTCTGCGCGACATCCGCGGAAGCGCCGACCAATTCCGCCAGCCGCATGCTTCAGACATGCGGCGGCCGGCCGCGTCATTCAACCGGCCGCGGTCATGACGCAGCGGCGGAATCGGGCTAGACTGCGACCCGCATGGCGACGGGGATGGAGCCCACCGTGAGCGACGCGGACCGTGCTCATTTTCGCAACGTCGCGCTCGACAATGCCGCGGTCTGCGAACGTTCCCTGCGGGACGTGATGGCGCGTAGCCCCGGCGATCGGGTGGCGATCGCGCTGACGTTGTCGATGCACACCTCGCCGGACGACCGTCGCCCGAGCGCGACGACGTCGTCAGCCTCCCGGCTCGCTGGCATGCACTGAAAAACCGCCGGAGTGGATAGCCCGGGCCTGCAGGGCACGTTCGGCATCCTCGTCGCGGTATTGCGCGAGGCGCAGATCGATTTCGCGGTCATCGGAGCGCTCGCGCGCTGGCGCGCAAGGTTTCCCTGAACGTCCTCGGTGAGCGCGTACCCGTGGTCACCCGGGAAGATCTGATCGTCTACAAGACGATCGCGGGGCGTCCTCGTCACATCGCGGACGTCGTCGCGGTGATCGAGGCGGCTCGGGCCGCCGACGAGGCCATCGACTGGAATTACGTCGAACGCTGGTGCGAGCAGTGGAACGTCGCGGATCGTCTCGCGGAGCTTCGGCGGCTCGCTTCACCGTGAGGTCGCCGCCTTGCGGTCGAGTCGCGAAAGCGCGCTCGATCCGCAACTCTGCCGGTGTCGCCCCGCAGATCAGCGCTGGACGATCGTCCGCGCGTCCTCGGCGAACTTCTTCGCCGCGTCGTCATTCTCGGTGAGGTCGGGACTCTTGACGGGGACGTCGATGCCGCGGAGACATGCCGGGCGCTCGTACATGCGATCGAGCCAGCGCTTCAGATGGTCGAGACCGTCGATCGAGACGCCCGACCACTTGTAGCTCCGCACCCACGACCAGTTCGCGATGTCGGCGATCGAGTAGTCGTCGGCGAGCCAGTCGCGCCCGTCGAGCCGGCGGTTCAGCACCTCGAAAAGCCGCCGGCACTCGTTCTGGTAGCGGTCGATCGCCGGCTGGATCTTCTCCGGGAAGTACCGGAAGAAGACGTTCGCCTGGCCCATCATCGGGCCGATCCCGCCCATCTGGAACATCAGCCACTGGATGACGAGCGAGCGCCCCTGCGGATCGGCAGGCATCAGCTTCCCCGTCTTCTCCGCGAGGTAGATGAGGATCGCTCCGGACTCGAAGACGGCGAAGCCATCGCGGTCGCGATCGACGATCGTCGGGATGCGGCCGTTCGGGTTCAGCTTCAGGTACTCGGGCTGCTTCTGCTCCCCGGCCATGAGGTCCACCGCGTGGACCTCGTACGGCAGACCGAGCTCCTCGAGCGCGATCGATGCCTTCCAGCCGTTCGGGGTCGCCGCGGTATAGAGATCGATCATGGAGGCCCTCCTGCGAGTGCGCATACCAGGACGGGGCATACGACCAAAGATGCCGCTTCATGGTTCCTTCGGGTCTCGTGGTGACAGCCGGACTGGAGTATGGGTGGGGGCAAGCTCGGCGTGGACACGTGCCGCACCGAGCGCGGGCTCGGGGGTATCGGAGGAGCGCAGCGGGCGTAGCCCGCCAGCACCTCACGGGCCCCCGACGTAGAATAGGAGCCAACATGAAGATCGGGATCCAGATGCTCTTCCAGAACGCCGGCAACATGAGCGATGCCGAGCTCTACCAGCAGGAGCTCCGGGTCGCCGAGCTCGCGGAGCCGCTCGGCTTCGACACCATCTGGAGCGTCGAGCATCACTTCGACGGCTACTCGATGTGTCCCGACAACACCCAGTTCCTGAGCTGGCTCGCGGGACGCACGAAGAAGATCGGGCTCGGCACCGCCGCCGTGATCCTGCCGTGGAACAACCCGCTCCGCGTCGTCGAGAAGATGATCCTGATGGATCACCTCTCCGGCGGACGTGCCGTCTTCGGCATGGGACGGGGTCTCGCGCGCATGGAGTACCGGGGCTTCATGATGGACATGAACGAGGCGCGCGGCCGCTTCGACGAATCCGCGAAGATGATCCTTTCGGGCCTCGAGACCGGCGTCGTCGAGGGCAAGGGACCGTACTATCCGCAGGAGCGGATCGAGGTCCGTCCGGGTCCGCTCAAGAGCTTCAAGGACCGCACGTACTGCGTGGCGATGTCGCCCGATTCGGTGGAGGTCGCGGCCGAGCTCGGCGCGACGATGATGATCTTCTCGCAGTTCAAGGCGGAGGCGGTGAAGCCCACGTTCGACACCTACCGGCGGGTCTTCCGCGAGCATCACGGCGTCGACGCCCCGCCTCCGATGGTCATCGACTTCATGTTCTGCGATCGCGACGCGGCCCGCGCCGAGGCCATGGCCCGGCCGCACGTGATCGGCTACTTCGCCTCCGTGCTGACGCACTACGAGATGCTCGACGAGCAGTTCGGCAAGGCGAAGGGATACGAGGCATACGCCACCGCGCGCGAGATGATGAAGGCGGCGGGCAAGGAGGCCTCGGCCGAGACGTTCCTCGAGGCGCAGGCCTGGGGAACGCCGCAGCAGATCCTCGACCGCCTCGAGCACCGTCGCGAGATCCTCGGCGACTTCGAGATGAACCTCTGCGTGAGCTACGCGGGCATGCGCTACGAGGACATCGAGCCGAGCGTGCGCCTGTTCACGAAAGAGGTGCTTCCGGAAATCCGCACGTGGCGGATGGGCGAGACCTCGGATGCCGCGAGCTCACGCAGCGAGTCGTTCGCGGAGTCGGCCGCGAAGTAGCGTCGCTAACGCCGCGGCACCCGCTCGCAGCTCGATTCGACCGTATCGGTGCGGTCCGCCGTCACCCGGATCGCGGCACGTCCGCAGGTGACGCGGTCGCGCGTGCGATCCGCGCGCGGACGAGGTCGTTCCCTGCGCCGGCATCCACCTCGTGTCGGTCGAGCTTCAGCGGGGTCGAGAGCGGCAGACGACGTTGTAGACCCCGGTCGCGTCGAACTGATCGAAGAAGCGTCGGCGGAGATCGAGCGGGCGCCCGGGTGCTTCTGCGACGACGAAGTCGAACGGCCGAATCTCGCCGAGAGCCGACAGCACGACGGTGGGGTCGACGCCGCTTCTGAGGGCCACCTTCGGATGCGCCTCGACCGTCACGATCAGGTCGCGCGCCCGGTGGATCGTCTGGCGTGCGCCTTCGATGACCGCGAGCTCGGCACCCTCGACGTCGATCTTGAGGATCGCGTTTCCGAGAGGCTCGGTGAGGACGGCGTCGAGCGTCGTCACGGGAAATCCGCCGTGCTCGACGCGAATGACGTATCGCCCGGTCTCGTACGGATCATACTCGGGAAACCGAAGCTCGCCGGAACCGATGAAGTTGCCGACCGCGACCTTCAACGCTCTCGTCCGACACGGTTGCTCCGCGAGCGTACGCTCGAGAAGCGGAAACGTTTCGTCGCTGGGCTCGAAGGCGGCGACCTCGGTGATCCGGCCGATGCGCGCGAGCAGGAGAGCTGCGAACAGGCCGACGTCCGCGCCGCAATCCACCAGGGTGATCTCGCCGGTCAACGAGTGCGCCTCCGCCGCGACGATCGAGATCAGCTGCTTTTCGTACTCGATCAGGTCGAGGCGATCCCATCGGCGCGAGATGGGCACATGGACGGCATGGGTCGCATCGATCGGGTAACGCAGGACGCCGCCCTGAAAGAGCCCCGCCTTCTCGACGAGAGCAAAGAGGCGATCGCCGCCACGAAACGAGCTCCGGCAGAGCGCCTTCAGCGCTGTGAACAGGACCGGCTGTCGGCGAAGCAGGCGGATTTGCGTCACACGCGTTGCGGCCGGGTACTCGCCGGGGTCGTGGTGTATCGAGCGAGCTGGAACGCACCCGCCGGCGGGTGACGACGATGCAGCCCGCCGGGCGCCGGAGCGAACGGTCGCGCCGCCCGCTCGACGCGCCTCAGCGACAAGCATCCGCGGCGCAACAGGCGTCGACCGCGATCCGTGTGCATGCTTGCTTCCCGTTCGGGAAGTCCACGTCGGCCTCGCACGCGTCGCCGACGCAGACGCAGCCGGCGACGATGCCCGAGTCGTCACCGATCTCCCCGCCGATGCACGCGACGCCTGGCTGCTCGGCGCAGCCGGCGACGTTTCGCCGGCCGGGAGCGCCCGTCACCGCCGCGGCGAGGTCGTCGTCGCACCGCTTGCCGAGGTTCGCGACCTGGGTGCACGTCGACGGATCCTGTGGATTCACGCAGCAGCGTTCGGCGCCGACCTGCGTGCGCCCGTCGGGGCACGTTTTCGTTCCGCAGCAGAGAAGAGGCGCCGCCGTTTGCGCCGGTACTTCCATGGACGAGCACACGAGCGCGAGCACCGCTCCGAGGATCGCGATCCGCATACGGCCTCCTGAAAGACGGAATGAAGGATCGAACCAGTCGCTCGGGGCCCCGTCAACGGTTTTCTTTCGAGCGGCGGTGCTCGGGAGCATCACCGGGCGCGATTCTGCGCCATCACGATTCCTCGGCGGGTGTGGGGCGAACGGCCATTGCCGCACCGTACCGCGGCGGCAGCAGCGCGGCGACCACCAGCGCCGTGAAGCACAGCGACGAGCAGGTCTTCACCAGCGATGCCCAAGGCTCGATCACGTACGCGCGGAGAAACAGGTTCGATACGACGGGGATCACCGCGAACAGCGCGAGCGCGGCCGCGACGTCGAGCGCGCGCGCGGCGGCGGGCCGGTCCTCCTCGAGCAGCGTCTGCACG
>JAXDLK010000071.1:0-3404 GCA_034666665.1 Candidatus Binatota bacterium | reverse complement strand
ATCGCGTCGACGTCGGCGTCCTCCTCGGTCGGCAGCCCGAGCATGAAGTAGAGCTTGAGGCTCTCGACGCCTTCGCCGACGAGCATCTCGGCGGCACGGAGGATCTCGTCCTCGCGGAGGTTCTTGTTGATGACGCGGCGCATGCGCTCGCTGCCGGCCTCGGGTGCGATCGTCACGGTTCGGCTCTTGCTCCGTCCGAGCGCCGCCGCGAGGCTCGGGGAGATGCAGTCGGCCTTCAGAGATGCCGGCGAGACGCGCCCGCCTCGCGCGGTGACGTCCTCGCAGAGGTCGGCGATCCGCGGGATCGATGCGATCTCCGCGCCGACGATCCCGATCGTGGAGCGCTCCGCGAGCCCCCGCCGGGCGTCCGCGGCGAGACCTTCAGGGGACCGCGTGCGGAGCGGACGGTACATGAAGCCCGCGGCGCAGAAGCGGCAGCCCCACTGGCAGCCGCGGCTCGCCTCGACGAGGAACATGTCGCCGAACGCGACGCCGTCGGCAAGAACCTGTGACGTCGTCGGGAAGCGGTCGAGGTCGTCGAGCAGCCGCCGCTCGACACGAGCGGCTCCGCGGGGGCCGCCGAGCTCGATCAGCCGCGCTCCTTCGTAACGAGGCTCGTAGAGGCTCGGCACGTAGGCGCCGCGAACCGCCGGAGCTTCGGCGAGAAGCTCGTCGCGGCCGAGGCCACGGCGGTGCGCGTCGTCGCGGAAGGCGAGGAACTCGGGAAGCATCTCCTCGGCCTCACCGACGAGGAAGACGTCGACGAAGTCCGCGATCGGTTCGGGATTCAGGAAGACCGCGGAGCCGCCGGCGATCACCAGCGGATGGCGGTCGTCGCGCTCCCGGGAGCGGAGCGGCAGCCCCGCGCTTTCGAAGAGTGCGGGCAGGTTCAGGTAGTCGGTCTCGAAGGAGATCGACAGCGCGAGCACGTCGAAATCGGACGCGGGCCGTCGGCTCTCGAGCGTCGTGAGCGGCCCCGCACCCGGGCGCTCGGGCAGAAACGCGCGCTCGCACCAGTGATCCGGCGTGGTCGCGAGGATCCGGTAGACCGCGTGGAACCCGAGGTTCCCCATCGCGATCCCGTAGCGGTTCGGATACGCGAGACAGACGCCGGTTCGCCCACCCTTGGCCGGGGCGAAGAGCAGCCGCTCACGCGGCTCGAAGACCTCGGTGTCCGCTCGCATCGAAACGGCCCAGCGTACCCGGAGACGCGTCCCGCGGGAAGGCTGTACCTATTTCGGCGGGCGAGGCGTCAGGTCGAGGTCGGGCGGCGGCTGGTCGGGAACCTTCCAGACCAGGAACCCCTTGTTGTACGTCTCGTGGTACGCGTTCGCCTCTTCCACCGCGTGCGCGAACGCCTTGTCGAACGCCGGCCAGTCGGACGCGTCGATCGCGTCCATCATCGCCTTCACGTCCGTGGCAATGAAGTGATCGATCGGCTTCTTGTACTTCGGCCGCGTGACCGTGCACATCTCGAGGAGCTTCCGCGCCTCCTTCAGCTGGAAGCGCGCGAGCGGCCAGTTTTCCGCCTTCGCGGCGTAGTAGAGCTTCCACGTGCGGGCGCCGACCTCGGGCATCAGCCGGGCGAGGCCGGGCAAGAAGGCCGCGATGTCCTCGATCTTGAGCTTCGCGCCGTTCGCGTTGTCGAAGGCGATCTCCTGGAGGAGCTTCTCGAGTGTTTCGCGGTCGGGCATCTCGGATCTCCTGAGCGTTTCGACCGCCACTAAGCGGAAGTCCGCGGCGTTGACAAGGACGCGCGTCCCGCGGACCGAGCGGCCAACCCGAGTCGCATCAGAGCAGCAGGCTGAGCGCGCCGTTCGGCGCGAGGGACTCGTGATCCAGCATCGCTCGCTTGGCGGCGATCCGGAGCCCTCCCTCGCGCTCGACGAGGCGATACTCGAGACGGCCCACGAACGGATCCACGTGACCATGGCGGAACCGCCAGACGACGAACGAGGCGAAGGCGCGAAGCACGTCGCCGCTCACCCGCTCGACCCGAACGTTCGTGACCAGCCGCCGCGTCCGTGACCAGGGGAATTCCCGGTGCGCGTGGCCGCTCAGCAACCGCTTCACCCGCCAGCCGAGCCGAGCACGATCGTCGTCGATGAGCACGAGCGAACGCGCGGCGTCGGCATCGGGATCGTCCGTGCCCGGCACGACGTAGGTCGCATCGTCGGTGAAGAGGGCGAGCCACTCCTCGAGCCGCCACTCGTCGAGCAGGCACGCCTCGCCGACGAGGAACTCGTTCACGCGGAGACCGAGGAGGAGGCGCTCGGTGTCCGCGCCCGTCATCGCGGCGTACCCTTCCCCGGCCGGTCGCTCCAGTCGGGCATGGGCGTATCGGTCATCCGCGCGCGCCATGCGCGCCAGAACGTCCGCATCTGCAGCTCGTCGTCGGTGCGGGGCTCGCGGCCCATCCCGCGCGACACGTCGGACCACTCGACGCCGTCCGCCGCGAAGCCGATCTGGCAGGAATCGAGCGCTTCGACGTCGTCGGGGGTGGCGAAGCCGCCGGGTCCGAGGAACTCGAGGAAGTTGTGCAGCCGGCGCTCCAGCCGCTCGCCGCTCTCTTCCGCCGGAGCGAGCTCCCACGCGGTCACCTCCATCACGCCGGCGCGAATCGGAAAGAACGTGCGGATCGTCACCGCCATGATGTCGTTGACGACGAGGTTCGGGAAGATTCCGAGGTTCCGGTTCCAGTCGGCGATCCGCTTGCCCCGCTCCTCGCCGTGACGGGCGAAGAGGTCCGCTCGGATCGCCTCGATCTCGCGCTTCGCGTCCTCGCCGAACGTCGGCGCGAACCGGGCGACCGGCCGTCCCCACGGCGCCTGGTACTCGATCACCGCGTGACCGTTGCCGAGCGCGCGCGAGCCGCCGGCGACCGCGACACCGCCGGTGACGAGAGCTCCGGAGCCCTGAAGGTAGGCGAGGTACGTCCGGTGGAGCGGTATCGCGTGGTACCCGTCGTAGCTGTTCTCGGCGAGGAGCTTCCAGTTCGCCCGGATCGAGTACCGCTGCGTGCCGGAAACCACGCGCATCCGGCCCTCCAGCGACTGATCCGCGACGACATCCAGGATCTCGCGCGCGCCGGCGAGATAGTCGTTCAGAGGCGGCGCCTCGGGGTCGAAGCAGACGAAGTGGAAATCGCGATGGCTCTCGTGTCTCGGGACCGGCTTCAAACCGAGCTGCGCCCGATCGAAGCCGGGCGTGTCGTATCCGTCGGGATCGGGAATGCCGACCAGCGTCCCGCAGTTGTCGAACGTCCACGCGTGGTAGAAGCACTGGAAGGTCTTCGCATTGCCCTCGTCGCGGCGGCAGACGATTGCCCCGCGATGGCTGCAGGTGTTGTAGAGGGCGCGGATCTCGCCGTCGCTGCCGCGCACGAAGACCAGCGGACGACCGCC
>JAXDLK010000070.1:0-26328 GCA_034666665.1 Candidatus Binatota bacterium | reverse complement strand
TGCGCCCGCGAGCTCTTCTGCGAGCGTGTTCGGGGCGGCGGGGTTGGCGGAGGCGCAACGTGCTCGCCGGGGCGGGGTTGACTCTCGGTGAGGATCCTCCGCCGATGATTCGAGGCATGCCGCTTCGCTGGCTTCTGGTCTCTGCTCTCGCCCTCGCGGGCTGCATGCCGCGACCCGACCCGCGCGTCCAGGCCGCCGAAGACTTCAAGGACACCGCGCTCGACCTGATCGGCAAGGACCAGGCGAAGACCGCGACGCTCAACTCGCTCCGCCTCGGCATGAGCGATCACGAGGTGCTCAGCACCGCCGGGCCGCCGACGACTCGCCGGTCGCGGAACTCGGGAGAGCGAACGATCGAGGAGTGGACCTACGGCGGAGAGCTGAAGTCGCTCGGCACGCTGACGTTCGAGGACCACAGCCTGGTCGAGATGAACGTCAATCCGTGAAGCCTCTGTCGCGTCGAGCCGTGCTCGGCGCGGCAGCCGTCGCCCTCGCGACGCGCGGCGAAGGCGCGGTCACGGCCGGCTCCGCGCTCGGGAAGCTCCTCGACCGCCGCCGGATGGTGCGGAAGTTCCGGCCGACGCCGATCCCGGACGAAGCGATCGCACGCTGTCTGCATGCCGCCGCGCGGGCGCCGAGCGCGGGCAACACGGAGCCGTGGGCGTTCGTGGTCGCCCGCGACGCCGCGATCCGGCAACGGCTCGCCCGCGCTGCGCTCGATCAGGCGTTCGTCGCCGAGGCACCTGTGGTGATCGTGGCGTGCGCGGACGTGCCGCGGTCGAAAGCGCGCTACGCAGCACGCGGCGAGCGCTATGCCGTCATCGACGTCGCCTTCGCTTCGCTGCTCCTGCTGCTCCAGGCGACGGAGGAGGGCCTCGGCGCGTGCTTCGTCGGCGCCTTCGACGACGCCCGCGTCGCCAAGGCGATCGGTCTGCCGCCGCACGTGCTGCCGCTCGCGGTGATTCCAGTCGGAGTACCGGCGGAGCGGCCGAGAAACGTGCGGCTCCGTCCCGAGCGCGACATCGTTCACCGCGACCGCTGGTGATGGACGCTCAGACGGTCGTGTCGCTCGGCTCGATGCGAACGACGGCGCCCTGCCCGAAGCCGGCACCGACCCAGCTCGCCATCCACGCGAGCCAGTACTTCTGGCGGAAGAGCTCCCGCACCCGTCGCGCCTCGTTCTCGTCCGCGATCGGGGTGGCTCGACCGACCACGCGCAGCTCGCCGAAGTCGAGCGTGACCTCCGGCTTCGCCTTCACGTTCCGGTACCAGTCGGTCTTCCCGCCCTTTCCGGACTGCACGTAGACGGCGCCAGCGTCGACCACGTACCAGATCGTCACGGTGCGCGGCTGGCCGCTCTTCCTGCCGACGGTCGTCAGATGGACGGTCGAGCCGTCCGCGACGACGCGAAGGCGATCCGCCACGGAGCTCGCACCCGCGGCGGCGGCGATCACCATCCACGCCAGGAGCATCGCTTTCATGCGCTTCCTCGGGAGCGAGTCGTCCGGCGGACGCCGGCGCCAGTGAGACGTTGCCGGCATGCGCTTCCTCCGCTCGCCCGGCATTGTTATATTCCACGGCTTTCGTCCCACCGCCATGCCCGCTCGAAGAGACGACCTCCGCAACGTCGCGATCATCGCGCACGTCGACCACGGGAAGACCACGCTCGTCGACGCCATGCTCCACCAGAGCGGCATCTTCCGCGCGAACCAGCACGTGATGGAGCGGGTGATGGATTCGTTCGAGCTCGAGCGCGAGCGCGGCATCACGATCCTCGCGAAGAACACCTCGATCGAGTACGGCGGCGTCAAGATCAACATCGTCGACACGCCGGGGCACGCCGATTTCGGCGGCGAGGTCGAGCGCACGCTGGCGATGGTCGACGCCGTGATGCTGCTCGTCGACGCCTCCGAGGGTCCTCTGCCGCAGACGCGCTTCGTCCTCAAGAAAGCCCTCGAGCTCGGCCTTCCGCCGATCGTCTGCGTCAACAAGATCGACCGGCCCGACGCCCGCGTGAAGGCGGTGCTCGACGAGATCTACGACCTGTTCATCGATCTCGACGCCACCGAGGAGCAGCTCGATTTCCCCGTCGTCTACACGAACGCACGCGCGGGCACGGCGACGCTCGACCTCGACGCCCCAGGGGACAGCTTGCGACCGCTGTTCCACCTGATGGTCGAGGCGCTGCCCGCGCCGATCGTCGATCCTGCCGCGCGGACGCAGTTCCAGTGCAACAACCTCGACTACGACGATTACGTCGGCCGGCTCGCGATCGGCCGGCTGCAGAACGGCATCCTCGACACCGGCGGCTTCTACGTCCTCTGCGACGCCGACGGCGGCGTGAAGCCGGTGAAGGTAACTCAGCTCTACGGCTGGCACGGTCTCAAGCGCGTCAAGATCGACCGGTCCGAGGCGGGCGACATCGTCGCCGTCGCGGGCATCGAGGACATCCGCATCGGCGACACGATCGCCGATCGGGAGGAGCCCCGAGCGCTGCCGCCGATCCGCATCGAGGAGCCGACGATCGCGATGCTGTTCGGCATCAACAACTCGCCGTGGGCGGGCCGCGAGGGCGAGTACGTGACCTCGCGGAAGCTCCGCGAGCGGCTCTTCCTGGAGCAGCGCCGGAACGTCAGCGTGCGGATCGACGATACCGAATCGCCGGACACGCTGTGCGTCACCGGCCGGGGCGAGCTCCAGCTCGCGATCATCATCGAGACCATGCGCCGCGAAGGCTACGAGCTTCAGGTCTCGAAGCCGACGGTGGTGACCCGCGAGAAGGACGGCGCGCTGCACGAGCCGATGGAGCTCGTGGTGATCGACGTATCCCAGGACTACGTCGGCGTGGTCTCGCAGCTCCTCGGGGTCCGGCGCGGCCGCATGACGAAGATGACGCCGGCGGGAACCAGCCGAGTGCGGCTCGAGTTCAGCGTTCCGTCGCGGGGGCTGATCGGCTTCCGCTCGCACTTCCTCACCGACACGCGCGGGACGGGAATCCTGAACGCACTGTTCGACGGCTGGGCGGAGTGGCAAGGCCCGATCCAGTCGCGCACGAACGGCGCGATCGTCTCGGACCGAGACGGCACGGCGACGCCGTACGCGGTCTTCCACCTGCAGGAGCGAGGAGTCCTCTTCGTCGGTCCCGGAACGCACGTCTACGAGGGCATGGTGGTCGGCGAGTATTCGCGCGACAGCGATCTCAACGTGAACGTCTGCCGCGAGAAGAAGCTGACCAACATCCGTGCCGCCGGACGGGACGAGAACATCATCATCAGCCCGCATCGCGAGATGGGCCTCGAGGACGCGATCGAGTGGATCCGCGAGGACGAGCTCGTCGAGGTCACGCCGCAGACGATCCGCATCCGCAAGAAGATCCTGAAGCAGGTCGAGCGGCCGAAGCGCCGCGAAGCCGACGCCTGAGCCGTCCCGCTACAATGTCAGGCGGACGCCGCCGTGGACGAGGCGCGGGGCTCCGATCGTGACGATGCCGTCGGCGCTCTTGCCCGCCTCGAACGTGCGGTCGAAGAGGTTCTCGATGCCGACGAAGAGGTCGATCCCGTGGCCGATCCCGCGTCCGAGGAAGAGATCGACAACGGCGAAGTCGCCGAGCTCGAGCGAATTTCGGTCGTCCTCGAACTGGTCGCCGACCCAGCGTACCTGGACGGACCCGTCGACGACGTCGGGGTCCGCGTAGTCGACACGAAAGACGGCCTGGTGGTCCGGCACCTGGGCGAGACGCTTGCCGTCGAGCTCGGCCACGTCACCGGCGTCGATGATCTCGGCATCGCTGAAGAAGTAGCTCGCCGAGGCGTCCCAGTGAGGCGCCGGCGCGAAGTCGAGCTCGGTCTCGATGCCGCGCACGCGGGACCGGCCGAGGTTCTGCCGCTGCCGGCAGACGCCACCTTCGGGGACGAAGCCGCAGGGCTCGACCGGACCGGGGCCCGCTCCCACGGTGACGTTCGCGACCGGGTCCTTCACCTCGTTCCAGAAGCCCGTCACGCGCGCGAGCAGGCGATCGGCCGCCCAGTCGGCGCCGGCTTCGCCGCCGATCAGGCGCTCGGGGTCGAGATCGCCGTTGGCCTCGGTGATGTCGTTCCGCACCCGGAAGGGCCGCACCAGCTCGTTGATCGTCGGCGCGCGGAACGCGTGGTAGTACGCCGCGCGGAACCGCAGGTTCTCCGTCGCTTGATGCACGAGGCCGGCGCGCGGGCTGGCCGCCCACTCGTCGCGATCGCCGCCCCGCTCGTCCCGGAGCTCCTCGCCCGTGGCGATCGTGCGCTCGCGGCGGAAAGGATCGAGGCTCCGCCAGAGGTCGCCGCGGACGCCGAGCTCGAGACGCCAGCCCGGCGCGAGCTCGATCAGGTCCTGGAGGTATGCGCCGGCGAGCTGCTGCTCCGCGCCGGCGGTGCGGCGGCGCTGGAACGCTCCTTCGGAGAAGAAGAAGCTCTCGTTGGTCTCGCCGTCGATCCAGCGGAAGTCACCGCCGGCACCGAGCTGGTGGCCCCCGAGCGGCGCGTGCGACCATTCGAGGCTCGTGCCGACCGCCGTCGACGGCACGTGGAACTGATCGAGCGCCGGCGACTCGCTCGAGCGGTCGCTCTCCTGGGCCGAGAACGTGCTCGAGAAGTCCTGCAGCTGTGCGAAGGCGAGCGCGCGCCAATGGCCGCCGTCGTCGGCGTCGTTCTCCAGGCCGGCCGCGACGGTTCCGGCGTCGGTGGCGTTCTCGGTCAGCGCCGTGCCGTTCCCGCGGCGCTCCCGGAACCAATCGCCGCGCACGAACGCGCGCGTGCCGGGCGCGAGCTCGAGCGCGAGCTTGCCGCGGAACGCACCGTGGTCGGAATCCGCGGGCTCGTCGATGGCGCCGCGCTGGTCGTCGCGGACGACGTCGTAGCCGTCGGTGTCGAAGAACGCACCGCCGACGGTGATCCCGAGCGGGCCGCGAACGTCGCTCGCCTGCGCGTCCACGTCGACGGTGCCGTGGTCGCCACCGTCCGTACGGACGCTGAGCCTCCGCGGCTCCGGCTCGGCGGTGAGCACGTGCACGACGCCACCGAGCGCGTAGTTCCCCCACGGGTTGGATCCGCCGCCGCGGACGATCTCGATCCGCTCGATCGATTCCCGTGGGATGCGGCTCCAGTACACCCATCCGCCGAACGGGTCGTTCAGCGGCACGCCGTCGACGAGCACGAGGCTCCGGCTGACGCCGCTCGGCGCGATCCCGCGGAGTGTGAATCCCTGGGTCGTCGGGTGTGACACCAGGCTGCTCGAGCGCCGGAAGAGGCTGAACCCCGGTACCCTGCGGAGGAGATCGTCCACGGTGATCGCCGCGGAGCGCTCGATCTCCGGCTTCGAGATCACCGTCGCATTCGTCGGCACGTCGGCGAGCCGTTGCTCGGTGCGCGCCGGCGTCACGACGATCTCGTCCATGCGATAGGAGCGCTCCGTCCCCTCCTCGGCCTCGACGCCGCCGGCGAGCGCCGCGGCTGCGAGCCACACGGCGGCGCGGATCCTCATCCCCCGACGGTACCGGTCGTCCATGTCGATGTCCTCGTGGTTTGACTTCACAGCCGAGACTGCGGAAAACTCCCGCCCCGCTAAATCAAAAACCCGCGAAGGAAAAGCCCGAATGAAGCGAACCGCCGCCCTCGTCGCACTCCTCACCGTCGCCCTCACCGCTGCCGCGTGCTCGCTTCTGCGCTCGTCGGGCACGCCGGAGCACGCCACGGAGAACGAAGTCGCCGCATCCGGCGAGGAGCAGATGGACGAGGCGGGCGAAGCGAAGAGCGACGCGGCGGATGCGGGAATGGCGGAAGAGAAATCCGCGGCCCCCGAGTCGGGAACGCAGGCGAAGGTCGCGCCGGACACGAAGTCGGGCTGGAAGCAGGAGAGCGGTGAAGACGAGCGCGAGGCGCTCGCCGATCGCGTCCGCGAGGCCACCGAGGCGATCGACGACGAGCGTCTGCGGAACGCGGACGAGAACCCCGCCGACTGGGTGACCCACGGCGGCAACTACGGCGAGGAGCGCTTCAGCTCGCTCGATCAGGTCAACGCCGACACGGTCAAGAACCTCGAGCTCGTCTGGAAGTTCGACGTCAACACGCGGCGCGGCCTCGAGGCGACTCCGATCGTCGTCGACGGCGTCATGTACACGACGGCGAACTGGAGCATCGTCTACGCGATCGACGTGCGCACCGGGAAGCAGATCTGGTCCTACGATCCGAAGGTGCCGAAGGACGTGGGCCAGAAGGCCTGCTGCGACGTCGTGAACCGCGGCGTCGCCGTCTACAAGGGCAAGGTCTACGTCGGCGTCCTCGACGGGCGCCTGGTGGCACTCGACGCCGCCAACGGCGAGGTCGTGTGGGAGATCGTCACCGTCGACCAGAAGAAGCCGTACACGATCACCGCGGCGCCGCGCGTGTGCAACGGCAAGGTGATCATCGGCAACGGCGGTTCGGAGTTCGGCGTGCGCGGCTACGTCTCCGCGTACGATGCCGACACCGGGAAGCTGGCGTGGCGGAGTTACACCGTACCGGGCGATCCCGCGGAGCCGTTCGAGTCCGATGCGTTGAAAGCCGCCGCCGAGACCTGGAAGGACGCCGACCAGTGGCTGAAGATCGGCGCGGGCGGCACCGTGTGGGACTCGATCTCCTACGATCCCGCTCTGCAGCTCGTCTACGTCGGCACCGGAAACGGCGTCGCCTGGAACCGCAACATCCGGAGCCCGGGCGGCGGCGACAACCTCTATCTGGCATCGATCCTCGCCCTCGACGTGAACACCGGCGAGATGCGCTGGCACTATCAGACGACGCCTGGCGACACCTGGGACTTCGACTCGGCGCAGCACATGCTGCTCACCGACCTCGAGATCGACGGCAGGACCCGCAAGGTGCTGATGCAGGCGGCGAAGAACGGGTTCTTCTACGTGCTCGATCGCACGACGGGCGAGCTGCTCTCCGCGAAGCCCTTCGTCGAGGTGACGTGGGCGAAGAAGGTCGATCTAAAGACCGGCAAGCCGATCGAGGTGAAGGGCATCGACTACAAGAAGGGCCTCATCCAGATGAAGCCGACGCCCTTCGGCGGCCACAACTGGCAGCCGATGTCGTACAACCCGATGACCGGCTTGGTCTACATCCCGGCGCAGGAGGTTCAGGGCGCGTTCTCGCCGGACATGAAGTTCGAGTACGTCGAGGGCCAGTGGAACCTGGGCGTCGACCTCGGCATCTTCTCCGGGTTCACTCGGAAGCTGGCTTCGGGCCATTTGCTCGCGTGGGACCCCGTCAAAGGGCGCGAGGCGTGGCGCGCGCCGTACAAGACTCCCTGGAACGGCGGCACGCTGACGACCGCAGGAAACCTGGTCTTCGAAGGAACGGCCGATGGTCGCTTCGTCGCCTACCGCGCCGACAACGGCAAGAAGCTCTGGGAGGCGCCGGCGGACGGCACCGGAATCATCGCCGCACCGATCACCTACACGGTCGACGACGTGCAGTACGTGTCGATCTCCGCGGGCTGGGGCGGCGCGTTCGCGCTCGTCGGCGGCGATGCGGCGGCCGCCGCGGGCGTCGGCCCCGGCGGCTGGGTGATGACGTTCGCGCTGGGGAAGACGCCGGGGGCGGCCGCGAAGGTCGCCGAGGAGCCGAAGGGCACGGACGAGGCCAAGGCGGAGACGATGCCGTATCCGAAGAACAACAAGGAGTTCGTAGCGGGGCAAGCGCTCTACCATCACTGGTGCGCGGTCTGCCACGGTTCGGCCGCCGTGAGCGGCGGTGTCCTCCCCGACCTCCGGCGCATCAACCCGGACAAGCACGCGGTCTTCCCGCTGATCGTACACAACGGCATCCCGGGCACGGGCATGCCCGCGTTCCGCGACAACATTTCCGACGACGAGATCCGTCTGATCCACGCCTACGTGAACGAGCAGGCGAAGCGCACGCTGAAGGTATCCGAAGCAGCCGCCGCGCACTGACGGGCCTGCGTCCACGGCCCCTGGAACGGAGGTCGGTCCAGGTTACAATGGATGGTGGCGCACGGGCCCTCCGCAGGGAGGGCCGTAGCGCGCCGCGATCTTGACGACCTTCGGCCGATCCCGCTCCCGACCGCGAGCCCCGCGTTTCCGCGGTCGGTGGCTCCGCTGGACGTTCGCGGTGGCGATGCTCGCCGCGGCCGTCGCGTACGAGGCGCGCACCTCGACGCTGCAGGCGTGGATCTTCTCGCGCTACGCAGCGCGCCTGTCGTATGCGGTCGGCAGCGGCCGGAGCGAGCGGATCGTGTTCCCGCACGCCGGACCGTTCGACGACCGCCGGGGCTACTCGCGGCTGCTGGCGTTCGAGAAACGCCTCGCCGAGCGCGGTTACCGTGTGCGCGAGCAGGCTCGGTTCTCGCCGACGCTCGCGCGGCTGGTTTCCTGGGGCATCGCGCCGCCCTATTCCGAGCCTCCGGCCACGGGCCTGATGATCCGCGCGCGCGACGGCTCGCCCCTCTACGACGCGATTCCCGAGGGGAAGCAGTTTCAGCGCTTCGAGGACGTCCCTTCTTTACTGGTGAGCACTCTCCTCCTGATCGAGAACCGCGAGCTGCCGACGCCGCCGAATGCGCGCAGCAACCCGGCCGTCGAGTGGGATCGACTCGCGAAGGCGAGCCTCCTCTACGCGGGCCACAAGCTCGGGCTGCCGATCTCCGTCCAGGGCGGCAGCACGCTTGCCGTGCAGCTCGAGAAATACCGCCATTCTCCGCAGGGACGCACCCACGGGGTTGCCGACAAGCTGCGGCAGATGACGAGCGCGAGCCTCAAGGCTTACCGCGACGGGTGGGACACGAGGCCCTGGCGCCGAGAGATCGTCACCGACTACCTGAATACGATGCCCCTCGCGGCCGCCGCCGGTTACGGCGAGGTGTACGGTCTCGGTGAAGGGCTCTACGCCTGGTTCGGCCTGCGGCTGTCCGCGGTTCGCGAGGCACTCCTCCGCGATCAGTCGGATGCGGCCAAGGTGCGCGCGTTCAAGCACTGCCTGGCACTCATCGCCGCCTTGCCGGCGCCGTCGACGTACCTGGTCGACGACCGCGCGGCGCTGGTCGCGCGCATCGATCGCTACACACGGCTCCTCGGGCAGGCGGCGATCATCGACGCCGACTTCGCCGCGGCCGTGCTGCGCGAGCCGCTCTTCTTCCTGCCGAAAGCTCCGGAGCCGGAGCAGGTCTCGTTCATCCTGCAGAAGGGACCGAACGCCGTCCGCTCATCGCTGTCGGATCTGCTCGGCGTGCCGAGCTTCTACGATCTGAATCTCCTCCACCTGGACACGCGGAGCACGCTCGACCCCGACCTGCAATCGACCGCCACTCGCCTCCTCGAGAAGCTCGCCGACCCGCGGTTCGTCGATGCCCACGGTCTCCGCGGCGAGCACCTCCTCCGCGAGGGAGACCCGCGTCGCGTCTGGTACAGCGTCAACCTCTTCGAGCGGACGCCCGAGGGGAATGCGCTCCGCGTCGGCACCGACAACCTCGACCGTCCGCTCGACATCAATTCGGGGGTGAAGCTCGAGCTCGGCAGCACCGCGAAGCTGCGTACGATGGCGCACTACCTCGAGATCGTCGCCGCGCTGCACCGGGAGCTGTCGGGCATGGGTGCGGCGGAGCTCGACGCCCGCTTTCAGGCCGCCCGCGATCCGATCACGTACTGGGCGGTCGAGACCTTCGCGCAGCACCCCGGAGCATCGCTGCAGAGGTTTCTCGCGCGCGCGCTCGAGCGGAAGTACTCCGCGAATCCCAAGGAGGTGTTCTTCACCGGCGGGGGCGAGCACACGTTCCGGAACTTCGACGAGCGCGACGATGCTCGGGTGTTCACCGTTCGCGAGGCGTTCGTTCGATCGAACAACCTCGTCTTCATCCGGCTGATGCGCGACCTGGTTCGCTACCACCAGACGCGGCTGCCGTACGACCCGCGTCGGGTGGTGAACGATCCGAACGACCGCGAACGGCAGCGGCTACTCGTCGACGTCGCCGAGCGCGAGACCCGGCGGCTGCTCGAGCGGTCGTGCCGCGATTATGCCGGTCTCGCCGAGAACGAGGTCCTCGCGCGGCTCCTCGGCGGCCGCGAGATCGGCCTGCATTCACTCGCGATCACGTTCTTCGCCTGGCACCGGGGCTCGGGGGCCGCGGAGCTCGCCGACTGGATGCGCGCCCGGGTGCACCGAGAGATCCTCCCGGAGCAGGCGACCCTGCTCGCGAGCCTCTACGGGAAACCGACGTTCACGCTCCAGGACCACGGCTTCCTGCTCCATCGCGACCCCCTCGAGGTGTGGTGCGCCGGCGAGCTCGCCGCTCACCCGAACATGGATCCCGCGGAGCTCGTGGCGCGGAGCGGTCGCGCCCGCGAGGCGAGCTCCGCGTGGCTCTTCCGCACTCGCAATCGCAGCGCGCAGAATCTGCGGCTCGTCGGTCGCATCGAGCAAGACGCCTTCGCGCGGATGACCCCGTACTGGAGACGCCTCGGCTTTCCCTTCCGGCGCCTCGTACCCTCGCTCGCGACCGCGATCGGCAACTCGTCGGACCGTCCGTCCGCGCTCGCCGATTTGATGGGCATCCTCGTGAACGGCGGCGTCGGCCGCGGCTCGATCCTCGTCGACCGGATGCGCTTCGCCGCGGGGACTCCGTACGAGACCTCGTTCGAGGTCGAGCCGCACAGCGGGGAGCGGGTGATGGATGCGGAGGTCGCGACCGCCCTCAGAGGATTGCTCCGCGGCGTGGTCGCGGAGGGTACGGCACGGAAGCTGGCGGGCGCGTTCAGTGGCGCAGGTGGCAAGCCGATCGCGGTGGGAGGGAAGACGGGGTCGGGTGACAACCGGTTCAAGCGGTTCGGCCGCTCCGGCGGGCTTCTGAGCGCGCGGCCGGTCAACCGCACCGCGACGTTCGTCTTCTACGTCGGCGATCGGTACTTCGGAGTCGTGACGGCGTACGTCCCCGGCGAGATCGCCGGGCGCTACCGATTCACCAGCGCGCTTCCGGTGACGGTGGTGAAGCTCCTCGCTCCGGCGATCAGCAAGAAGCTCGCGGAGCCCCCTCCCGGAACGCTCCTCGCCGAGCGCCACGAAGGACAGCGGCCGTCCCCCGCCGCCGCGCTCGCGCCCGCTCCGCATCCGGCAGCCGCGATCGTGCCGGCGTCGTCGAGCTCGCCGGATTCGGCGCCCCCGACCGCCCCGCCCGACGTGTAGGTCGGGCTCCCTACCAATACCGAACGCGGCCGACGTCGACATGGACGAAGTCGTCAGCCGGATAGTACCCGACACCCCCGCGCCGGAGCGCGATCGCGGAGCGCCGCAGCGCGGTCAACGAACGCCCCGGAAGGCGCACGTCGATCGCCATCCCGCGGGTGTGCAGACTCTGCGCGGCGACACCATGGCCCGCGCGCCGCAGCGCCTCGTTCGTCGCCGGAGACCGGTACCCCGAAATCACCGTGAACGATTCACGCGTGTCCATCGACGCACGAAGCTCGTGCAGCAGGTCCAGGAGACCGACGTCGATGTCGATGCATTGCCCGTTCCTGTAGTCCCTCAGGCAATGGTTGATCTCGTGGAGCGCATCCGGGAGGTACCGGCCGCCCTCCCAGTACGTGGCGCGCAGTCGCTCGCCCGTGTGCACGTTCGACAACGATAGGGTGCGGCCGGCGGGCGCCGCGGTGATGGCGGTGGCGCGCACGCGGCCGGGAAGCATCGCCACGATCGCGGCCGCGGCTCCCACGCGGAGAACCTGACGGCGAGCGATCGTCGCGCCATCGTTCGACGGCGGGTCGGTACGAGAGGGAATCATCGGGCTCCTGGACCGCGAAAGGGCGGCGAATTCGTGTACGGCAATGCACGCCCCCCGGTCAAGATGTTTTTGCGACGGATGTTTTTGCGATGGACCGCCCGCGCGGCCTAGCCGTACCGGCCGTTCGCGATCCTTTCGGCGACGTCCTGCCCGAGATCGTCGATGCAGCGCTGCAGCAACTCGCTGTCGTTGCCGCCGAAGAGACCGAAGGAGGCGCGTTCCTCCTCGACCAGCTGCCCGATCGCCGCGCCGTAGGCACGGCTCACCGTCACTTGCACTCCGAGTCGCACGCCCCCCGCGAATCCGGTGAATGCGCGCTTCAGGCGGCTTCCGCCGTCGAGCTCGGTGATCTTGCCATCGACGATGAGCGGCGCGGTACGGGGTGCCGACAGGGGAGTCGCTTGCGCATTCAATCCGCGGCGGCGGAGCTCGGTGGCGATCGTCTCGGCGACCTCCATGCCGATCGTCCGAGTGACACCGTCGTAGTCGGTGATCTGTGCGTTCGTCACGTCGAACTCGATGATCTGGATGGTCTCACCGGCCAGCGGCACCGCGGCGGACACGGCGGCCGGCGCTTCGGCGGCACCCGCAGGCGACGGCGGCACCGCGCCGGGAGGTGGAGGCGGAGCGACCGGCGGCGGCGGAGGGACGGGAGGCGCCTCGGAAGCGACGGGCGACGCCGGCAAGCCGCCGAAGGACGGCATCGGCGGAGACGCGGCCGGAGGCTCCGCGAGCGGCGGCCGGGGGGGTTCGACCGGGGGAGGCGGCGGGGCGGCGGGCAGCGCCGTTTCGACAGGGGCCGCCGCGGCCAACGGCGTCTGTGCGGGGCTCGCGGCCGGCGTCGCTACAGGCGCGGGCGACATGGCCGGCGTCGCGGCGAGCATTGGCCCCGCGGCAGGCGTGGGCGCCGCCGATACCGTCCATTCGGGCGCCGGCTCCGGCTCCTCGGCGGAGCCCCCGGGGATCAAGGTCCGGTACGACCCGGAGCATCCGGCAGCGATCGCCAAGACGACCAGACCGACCCGATCGAGCCTTCCACGCATCACGGGCCTCCTCACCAGTTGGTCGCGCGAGTTATTCCCAGCCGCCCCCCGGCAGTCAACGATCCGGGTTCGGTCCGGGAAACAGCGCGGGGGTGCGGCCGAGCAGGCGGTACGCGACGAGGCCGATCCATTCCTGTACCGCCGCCGTCGTCACGTCGAAACCGGCCCGCAGGTCGAAGCCGGTCCAGATCATCGGCTCCTGTGTGTGGTAGTCCACCGGGTAGGGGATCACGTCCCACCCGACCATACGGAAGCAACCGACGGCCCGGGGGGTGTGGGTTGCCGACGTGATCAGCACCCAGCTTTCGCCGGGGCGCGGCCGCACCAAGCGCTCGGTGAAGACGGCGTTCTCCCACGTGTTCCGGGAGCCGGCCTCGATCGTCAGCCGCTCGGGATCGACGCCGAGATCGATCAAGAGAACGCGGGCCCACGGTCCCTCCGTTTCGCCCCGGCCGACGACCTCGGCCGAGCCGCCGCTGTAGACGATCCTCGCGCCCGGGTAACGGCGTGAGAGCGCGACCGCGGTGGTGATGCGTTCGGCCGCATCGCCGAGCGCGGGCGCGCCGTGCGCGGCCGAGACGTCCGGCACCAGGCTCCCTCCGGCCACGACGATCCCGTCGATGCGCGGCGGCAACGACGGGATGGGGAATCGGTCTTCGAGCGGCCGCGACAGCAACTGCCCGACGGGGAGCGACGCGATCGCGAAGCAGGCGACCAACACGAACCCGATCAGTGCGCGTCCCGCCCGGGGATACCGAACCCGGACCGCCAGGCCGGCGACCAGCGCGAGCAGCAGGAAGTTCGCGGGCTGGACGACGGCCCAGAAGAGCTTGGAGAGGACGAACGTCATCAGCGGATTCCGCAACCCCTCCCAATGAAGCTGACCGACCGGAAAAGACTCCCGACCCCTTTCGAGCGCCTGGCGCGGCCGCGCCGGAGCTGCTGGAATCCGATCCGATGTCCGCCCGGCCGTGCGAGCTCTGCCAGCTCTCCCGTACCACTCACTGGTACGCCGAGCTCGACCGCCCGTTTCCTTTCGTGGTGATCGACTGCGACTCCTGCGACGTGCCGATGGCAGTCCTCGGCGAGCACCGCCGCGCCGCCAGCGACGAGGAACGGCAGGTGATGACGCGTGCCCTCGCCGAGGTCGCCGACGCGAAGTTCCCCCAAGGCTGGTTCCTCGACGACCACATGCGGCAGATCCCGGATCATTACCACGCCCACGCCCGGCCCTATCCGCCGGGCTGGCGTCGCAACCCAGACGTCTAGCAAACCCGGTTGCGCGCCGGCCATCGGCGCATCCAGCGCCGCGGACAAAAAAATCCGGATTGCCCGGGAGGGGGTCCCGAGCAATCCGGTGGAGCAACCCGGGCGAAGGAGGGGGAATGACGCCCGAGTCGCCCGGTCGTGGCCGGGGCGGCCAGGGGGGACGTTGGTTTCAGGCGGCGAGCTTCATCGCCGGGAATCCTCGTCTTCCACGCGGGTACTGCGTTGTAGGTAAAATTCTCTCATCCACGTCTACGGCGAAGCCCCTCCGAGCGCAACCCCTTTTGTGGGAAGAATTCCCACCGCGGAGTTTTTTTCGGCTTGACTGCCGCCCTGATTCGAGGCCAAGGGAAACCACATTCATGAAGGGACGAGATCCCGGCGAGAGCCTCGTGCGCGCCGCCGTGGAGATCCTGCAGCCGCTCGTGGAACGGATGCTCGCGGCGGGGATCGTCTTCGGTCGGCTGGAGTCGCAGGTACGCGACCTGTTCGTACAGGTCGCGGAGCAGCGCTTTGCGATCCCCGGCCGTCCGCAGACGGACAGCCGGCTCGCGCTGCTCACCGGCATCAACCGGAAGGAGATCCGCCGCATCCGTTCCCGCGGCACACGGGCCGCGACCGGCGGATCCTTCAGCCGCAACGTCGCGGCCGACGTGTGTAGCCGCTGGTCTACGGAAGGGCGGTGGACCGATCGCGCGGGGCATCCTCTGCCGCTGTCGATCCGAGGGCGCACGCGGAGCTTCGTGCGTCTCGTGCGCGAGACCACCGCGGACGTCCGGCCGAAGGCGCTGCTCGACGAGCTCGTCCGCGCCGGCGCCGTCGAGCTCCGCGACGACCGCACGGTCGTGCTCTCGCGCAAGGCCTACATCCCGGCGACCGGCACCTCGGAGAAGCTCACGATGCTCGCGGAGGATCCGCCGGAGCTCGTCCGCACGATGATCCGCAACGTGTTTCTCACCGCCGGCGAGCCCTGGCTCCAGCAGAAGGTCGCCTACGACCATCTCGGAAGCGACGGTCTCGAGCGCGTGCGGCGGGAGATCCGCCGCCGTGCCGAGCGCTTTCTCGACGGCATCGATCGATATCTCTCCCGGTACGACCGGGATCGGAATGCTCGCGCGCCTGGCGGCGAGCGACGTCGCGCGGGTCTCGGAGTCTACTACTTCGAGTCCGAAGACGACGAGACTCCGGCGGCCGACGGCTCACGCCGGCGCCACGAGAGGGACGACGATGATGCAAGCGATACCGCGAATGCTGTTCGCTCTCCTCCTGCTGATCCTGTCCGCGTGCGGCGGCGGCCGCAGCGGCACGGGTCTGTCCGGTGACGAGGTCGCGTCCTCCGGCGTCGACGACGCCGAGCGGAGCGAAGCGCTCGTCGAGCAGGCTCTCGCTCGCGTCGGCGGCTACGTCAGCGAGGTGCGCGCCGACGGCGAGGTGTCGCAGGCCGCGGTGAACCAGCCGGGAGGCCGGTTGCGGGCGGAGATGCGCGAGCGCGCCTCCCGCCGGGTCGGCGGGATCGAGGTGGAGATCCAGGACACCGAGGCGGTCACCGACACCGCCCCGGACGGTTCCTTCGATCTGCTCACCGATGCCGAGGGACCGCAGTCAGTGCGGTTCCGGCGCTCGCGCGACGACATCGTCGCGCGCCTGCCGATCGACTTGCCGAGCGGAGCCGAGCTGTCGCTCCGCGGGATCCGCATCGACGATTCGACCGGCGAGGCCACGGTCGATCTCCAGGAGGTCGCCTTCGAAGGCGTGCTCGACGCGGCGAACTGCCGCACCGAGCGGCTGCTGGTCTCGAGCCGGTCCGACGAAGCGCGCCGCTCCTATCGATTCGACCTCCACGACGCATGGCTCGGCGACGCGAGCGGCCGCAACATCGCCTGCGAGGACCTTCGGCGCGACGATCGGTTGAACGTTCGCGGCATCGTGCAGCCGGACGGCCGCATCGCCTTCGGTACCGCGGAGCGGCAGTGATCGGCCGTACCCATTTCGACATCGCCGGCGCCTTCCGCTAGGTTCGCTACGGATGGCAACGCGTGCACAGGATCGATTGGCGGCGATCGCGACCCTTCCGGACAAGCGCATCGACCTCGCGGAGGCGGCGCTCTGGATCGCGCACCTGGAGTACCCCGATCTCGACGTCGACGCGTATCTCCGCCGCCTCGACGATCTCGCCGCGGAGGCTTGGGAGCGAATCGCCCCCGTACCCTCCGTTCCCGAGAAGATCGCGCACCTGAATCACTTCCTCTTCGTCGAATACGGCTTCCAGGGAAACCGCGACGATTTCTACGACCCGCGGAACAGCTTCCTGAACGAGGTGATCGACCGTCGAAAGGGAATCCCGATCTCGCTCGGCGTCGTCTACGCCGAGGTCGGCCGTCGCCTCGGTCTGCCGATCGTCGGCGTCGGCTTTCCGGGACACTTCCTGGTGAAGCATGCGAGCCACCCGGAGATCCTCGTCGACCCGTTCCACGGAACCGTCGTCACCGCGGCGGACTGTGCGCGCCGTCTCGAGGAGAGCTACGGGCCGGGAACGCGCCTCGATCCGCAGATGCTCCGTCCGGCACAGCCTCGAGAGATTCTCGCGCGCATGCTCCGGAACCTGAAGCAGATCTACGTCGGCCGCGACGACCTCGCGCGAGCGCTCGTGTGCGTCAACGCGATCCTGCTGTTCTCTCCGGACGACGGGGCCGAGTTCCGCGACCGCGGTATCCTCTACCGCAAGCTCGAGTGCTTCGCGCCCGCGCTCCGCGACCTGGAGCGCTATCTCACGCTCGCTCCGGACGACGATGCCGCGGACGAGATCCGCGCGAGCCTCTCCGACCTCCGCCGGCAGGTCGAGCGACTGCAGTGAGCGGGGTGGCCGTCGTCGCGGGCGTGATCGTCCGCGATGGCCGCCTGCTCGTCTGCGAGCGGCCGCCCGGACGGCCCCACCCGGGAAAATGGGAATTTCCCGGCGGCAAGATCGAGCCGGGGGAGACTGCGGAGGCGGCGCTTCGTCGCGAGCTCCACGAGGAGCTCGGAATCGATGCCGCCGCCGGCGGTACACTGTGGCGTACGCGGCACTGCGATCCCCAGCGGGGCGTCTTCGACCTCGAGTTCGTGCACGTCGCGCGGTTTGCCGGCGACATCGATCCGCGTCAGTTCGCGGCGCTTCGCTGGGTCGAACCCGGAGAGCTGCTCACGATCGAGCTCCTCGAGGGCGATCGCGACTTCGCCGAGGGCCTCGTGCGCGGCGAGGTGCGTCCGCCGGAGACGTCCATCCGCTCGAGACGAGGGTGATCAGAAGAAATCGAGCTGGAACTCGGCCACTCCCCGGAAGTGGACGTCGTCGCAGGGCGGCCGGCCGTCGGCCTCGATCCGGGCGATGAAATTGTCCGACACGATGTCCTTGATGTCGACGCCGGTGCCGGGGATGACGATCTCGGTCTGGTTCTCCGGTACGGGATCGAGCTCCGCGACCAGCACCTCCGGCCGATCGTCCCCCGGATCGTCCGCGAAGATGCGGATCGAATCCACGAAGTCGAAATCGTCCTGATCGCCGGCGGGAACGTCCACGACCCGAAGACGGATGCGATCGAGCGTCACGTGATCGAGCCGCGAGAGGTCCATCCCTTCGAGCTCGTCCTCTTGGCGAAAGTTGATCGTGAACGCTCCGATCGATTCGTTCTCGAGCAGGAGCTCGCTCACCGCATCGCAGCTCGGCAGCGGTGTGAAGCCGGGAACCGTTTGTCGGTCGATGTCGACGTCGACATCCGTCGATTCGAACACGTCCCGCAGACCGCCGCAGCTCGCGATCAGCGACAGGACGACGACGAGGCCGATGGCCGAGGCGATCCGACGAAACATCGGAATACCGGAACACCCGGCAACCGCGGGACTCTCGGGACAAACTCGGGTGCGGCGTAGCACCGGGGTCGCCGCCTTCCCCGGCGTCAGATCGAGCCCGGCCCGCCGCTCTCGCGAAAGAGCTTCCCCTCGCGAAGCGAGAGCACGGGGGAGTAGGGGCCGAGGAGCTGCCGTCGCCACCATCGTCCGGTCTTCGCCTTCTCGGCGGGATCGGTGAAGCGGTAGTCCCAGAGCATCGCTCGAACGTAGCGGGGCGGGTGCTCGGGAAACGGATCGCGCGCGAGCAGCGCGAGCACGTTCGGTGAGCCTTCGAGGAGCCGCTGCAGGAAGCGCTCGAACCAATCCCCATCGTCGTAACGGCCGAGCGCGGCGAACCACATCTGCCAGTCGAGACGTGGCTGGTGCGGCGCGACGAACCTCGGTGCCGCGGCGAGATCACCAGGCTTCCAGCGAAAGTCGTACGCGCGCCATTCGCGGCCGTCGTCGCTGCCCTCGATGACGATCTCCGGGCGCCGCGGTGTCATCACCGCGAAGAGCCCGTAGCCGTTCACCAGAGCGAACGGCGAGAGCAGGCGGTTCAGGCGCAGGAGTACCTCGGGAGCACGGAACCCCGGCACCATCATGTCGAGCATGCGGCCGGTCGAGATCGACAGCACCACGGCGGCGATCGGGCCGATCACCACCGCGGGCCAGCGGCGCGACGGCCGCCGCGGCGCCGCCGCCTTGCGTCGCAGTCCGTCCGGCCACGACGCGTCGTCGACCAGCAAGATGCAGAGAGCGATCGCGAGCACGTTGAAGAAGCCGTAGTTGCCGGTGGCAGCGATCACTACCTGGAATGCGGCCGTGACCACCGCCGCCCAGAGCCGCGCGCGGGCGGGCAGGAAGAACAGCAACGGGACGACGAGCTCGATCGCGAACATCGCCGCGCAGGACATGACGTGGGCGGCTACCGGCAGCTGATGCGCGTACCACCCGACCCACGTCGGCAGCGGCTGCGTCTCGTAGTGCACGCGCAGCGCCGCGAGCCCCCACCAGAGCGGATCGCCCGAGAGGAGCTTCACCGCGCCCGAGCTGAACATCAGCCGGAAGAGCAGCCAGCGGAGACACCAGACCATCACACGCGATTCGCGGGCGCGGCCGGCGAGGCGGTCGCGCGCCTCGAGCGGCGCGAGGAACACGGCGAGGAAGCCGCACTCGAGGAGGAGGATGTCCCACTGGTACTGCAGGAACTCGCCGCCGACGGTGAACACCGAGAGATAGAGGATCCAGCACGCGGCGAGCGCGAGGGCCGGAGCGATGCCGGCGGCCGCGAGCGCCGCGGCCGCGGTGCCGAGCGCGCACACCGCGTGAAGCGCGCCGTCGCCGGCGCCGAGCCAGAGCACCGTCGGGAACCACCAGTAGCGCTCCGTCCCGAGCCACCCCGGCACCGCGCTCAGGAACCGCGCGGCCGGCAAGATGCCGCGCTCGCCGACGAGCCCTTCGACCTGCACCCAGAGGGAGACGAACGCGATCGCGTAGATGCCGCCGAGGACGCGGAGGAAGAGGCACGACCCGATCGTGCTCGAAGGCCGCGCGACACCGGCGCCCCAGAGAAGCGCCGTCACGCGCGAGAACAGGCGCCGCCGCCCGGCGACGACGCGGTACGCTCGCTCGGCGACGAAGCCGAAGCCGGGGACGTGCTCGTAGGCGCGGAGCGGGGCGCGCCGACCGCCGGCGGCGAGCGCGCGAAAGACCGCCTCGGCGCCGTGCGAGACGCGGCCGCCGGGCTCGATCAGCGTCACCGCGCGCTCGAACGCCTGGGGGTCGACCTCCGGGAACTCGGCCGCGACGTTCTGATACGTGTCGTAGGCGACGGCGTCGCCGGTGATCTCGCGCCAGCGGTCGATCCAGCGCCGGCAGAAGCCGCAGTCGCCGTCCCAGACGAGCAGCGGTTTTGCGCGCTCCGACACGGCGGAAGCCTAGTGTCCCGTCTCACAAAGGACTTCACACATCTCGCGGCCCTCGCCGCCGCCTGCGTTGCGCCTCCTCCGAATATGACCCGATATTCGTCGTCGGCGCGCCTTGTCGGCGACGGCGATCATCCACGATCTGTGTAAAGCCCTTTGCGAGACGGAACACTACAGAGGCGCGTCCGCGGTCGAGCGGCGGAGGTTGTCTCCCCATCCGGTGGCCGGTAGGATCGGCGCAGATGACCGCGATCGAGACGCTCCGCGGCATCCGTGACGAGCTGAATCAGACGTTCGTCGAACGCGCGGAGGTGATCGAGGGCGCGCTCGCGGCGTTGCTGTCGCGGAGCCACGTGCTGCTCATCGGTCCCCCCGGGACGGCGAAGTCGATGCTCGCCGACGAGCTCTGCCGGCGGATCGAGGGCGCGGTCTACTTCCAGTGGCTGCTCACGAAATTCACCACGCCCGAGGAGATCTTCGGCGCGGTGAGCCTGGCAGCGCTGGAGCGGGACGAATACCGCCGCGTCACGGACGCGAAGCTTCCGCGCGCGCACCTCGCGTTTCTCGACGAGGTCTTCAAGGCAAACTCGTCGATCCTGAACGCGATCCTGACGGTCGTGAACGAGCGCCTGTTCCACAACGGGCGGGCGATCGACCGGGTACCGCTGCTCACGCTCTTCGGAGCGACGAACGAGCTGCCGGAGGAAGACGAGCTCGCGGCGCTCTACGACCGCTTCCTCCTCCGCTTCGTCGTGCAGTACGTGCGCGAGGACTTTCGCTTCCTGCGGATGCTCGAGCCGCGGCCGACGTCCGCACGGGCGACGATCACGCTCTCGGTGCTCGGCGAGGCGCAGGCGGAGGCCGATGCGGTCGTCGTCTCCGCCGGCGTGCTCCGGCTGCTCACGGAATGCCGCCGGGAGCTCGGCCGCAAGGGAATCATCGCCTCCGATCGTCGCTATCGACAAGCGCTCGGCGTGCTTCGCGCCCATGCGATCCTGGACGGCCGCCGCGAGGTCGAGGAAGAGGACCTCTTCTTTCTCGAGCACGTCCTCTGGCGCGATCCTGCCGAGCAGGCGGAGGTGCGGGCGACGCTGCGCACGCTTCTCCAGGGTCACGAGGACGAGGTGCAGGAGCTCCTCTTCCAGAGCCGGGAGCTCCGCGACTACGCGCTTCGCGAGTGGGATACCCGCGAGATGCGATCGCGCGCGGTGATCGAGGTGCACACGAAGCTCCGCAACATCCTGACGCGCGTCGAGAGCCTGGTCGAAACGGCTCGCGAAGGCGGCCGCCCGGTCGAGCGAATGCAGGCGATCCGGGAGGAGATCCGAACGATCCAGGACCAGATGCTGCAATCCTTCTGACAACTACCTGACAACTACCTGAGAGGTTCGCGCATGGCCGACAAGAACGACGAGGTCCTCTACGAGTGTGATTGCTTCCGTGTACTGAAGTACTGGGACGAAGATGGCCAGGCGAACGTCTCGCTGTCGCTCTACAACCACGGGATCGACGTCTATCTGACCGAGGAGGAGTTCGCGCACCTGGTCGAGGTGGTGGGCGGTCTCGAGCACCTGTACACGCACACGACCTCGATCCGGCACTGAGGCCCGCGCCGAGGAAGCCGATGCCGCGGCGGAAGCAGGAACCGAGCGCGCGTCCCGCGCCGCCCGCGGAGATTCCGCGAGCGACCGCGTGGATCGAGAGCGACTCCTACGACCGCGCGCGATGGGACGAGCTCGTGCGCGACTCGCCTTCTCTCCGCGAGCTCGGCGAGAAGGGCGCCGTCTTCCTCCCCCACTTCGCTTCGCTGCTTCGAGACCTCTTCTGCGCGCTCTACAAGCACAACGTCCTGCACCTCGCCGATGACGCGGTGGCGCCGAGCGCGCGGCCGAATCGCCTGCTGCTCGACGGGCTCCTGTCCTCGGCCCCGTACGAGCATCTGCGAGCGACGACGCCGCTCGACGAAGGCCGAGCGGGGCTGGCGACCGCTCTCCTCGGGGAGCGTGCGCTCGAGTTCCTCCGCTCGGAGAAGGTATTCACGCGGCGCGACCTCCTCGACACGTTCGACGTCGCCCGCGACGAGGAAGACCTCCGCCGTCGGGCCGACGAGATCGCCGACGGCCGCGAGATGCTCGATCGCGGCGATCTGCCGGAGGCGGCGAAGAAGGCCGTCGACGAGCTCGTGCGGCGGCTCGAGCGCGAGGCACAGGCGGTCGAAGGCAAGCTCCGCCGCAAGGGCACGCAGCTCTCGCAGGAGCTCTCCCGCGGTGCGGGAGAAGCCGAGAAGCGTCTCGCGATCGAGGGGCTCGCGGTGGCGCAGTCGTTCGACGACGCGACCGAAGAAGCGGAATCGTGGGGGCGCGGCCTCGGCGCACGCGGCAACGGATCCGCCGGCCAGAGCCTCGAGCTCGGCCGCCGTCTGGCCCGCAATCCGAAGCTCCGGAAGCTCGCGCGCCTGCTCGGTCAGATGCGCGAGCAGGCGCTCGCGCTCCGCCACCGGCTGCTCGAGCGGTCGACGGCCGAGGTGTACGAGGTCGGCGCCGGCTCCGATCTGTCGCGGCTGCTGCCGCAGGAGCTGCTCGCGCTCCGGAACCCGCTCCTGCGGCGCGACTGGCGGCGCCGGTTCCTCGAGGGCGAGCTCCTGCAGTATCGCCTGCGCGGCGAGGACGAGCGCGGCCGCGGTCCGATGGTCGTCTGTCTCGACGTGAGCTCGTCGATGGCGGGCGACAAGGAGATCTGGTCGAAAGCGGTGGCGCTGACTCTCCTCGACGTCGCGCGTCGCGAGCGGCGCCGTTTCCGCGCGATCCTCTTCTCCTCGGCGGACACGGGTCTCCGCACGTTCGATCTCAACCGCGGCGAGCCTTGGACGGCGAGCGTCGGCGGCGCTCTCGACCTCGCGGAATACTTTCCCGGCGGCGGCACCGACTTCGAGCGGCCGCTCGACGCCGCCGTCGAGTGTCTCTCGGAATCCCGCTTCCGGAAGGGCGACGTCGTGCTGATCACCGACGGCGAGTGCCGGGTCGCCGACGGCTGGCGGCAGCGCTTCACCGACGAGAAGAAGCGGCTCGACTTCTCGCTCTACTCGGTGCTGATCGACGTCGGCGGCAACACGATGGAAACGCTCGCGCAGATCTCCGATCGCGTGTCGCGGATCTCCGAGCTCCGCGCCGAAGGCGTGAAGGAGCTCTTCGCGCGTCTATGACCGGGTGCCTCGGCGGCATCCGCGTGATCGAGACGGCGGGGATCTCGGCTGCGCTCGCGGGCCGGCTGCTCGCCGATCTCGGCGCGGGCGTGTCGCGGATCGTCCGCGCCGGCTCGGGCGCCGAGCCGCCCGACGTCCACGCGTACTATCACTCCGGCAAGCGGCCGATCGTCATCGATCCACGCGACCCCGATGCTGCCGGACGCGTCCTGCGGCTCCTCGCCGAGGCGGACGTCTGGATCGACACCCCGCCACCGGGAGAGAAGCCGTTCCTCGACCTCGACCCGGTTGCGATCGCCGCCGAGAACCCGCGCCTCGTGATCGCCCGGATCACGCCGTTCGGCTCGACCGGTCCGTTCGCACGTTTCCGTGCGAGCGATCTCGTGGCGCAGGCGGCCGGCGGAATGGCGTTCACCAACGGCTTCGCCGACGCGGCGCCGCTCCAGGGGTTCGGTCTGCAGGCGTACCACTCGGCATCGCTGCACGCGGCGACCGGTATCCTGCTCGCACTCTTCGAGCGGGAGCGGAGCGGACGGGGGCAGATGGTCGACGTCAGCCTTCAGGAGGCCGTCGCCGCCACGGTCGAGGAGGCGAGCTCGGCGTGGAACTCGGAACGACGGATCGCGCGGCGCCAAGGTACGCTCCACTGGAGCCGCCTCTTCCGCGTCGGACGATCGCGCGACGGATGGATCCTCTTCTGCCTCCTCTGCGACTGGACGACGCTCCACGAGTGGCTGAAGGAGCGCGGCGAGGGCGGCGATCTCGTCGAGCCCGAGTGGGATCAGTATCTCTATCGCCGGCAGCACTGCGAGCGTCTCTTCGACGCGCTCGACCGCTGGGCCGCGACGCAGAGCTCGGACGAGATCTACGAAGGATCGCAGCTGCGACGGATCCCGTTCGCGATCGTGCGTCCGCCGGAGGCGTTGCGCGACGATCCGCAGCTCCGCGACCGCGGCTTCTTCGCGGCGGCGGAGGCCGGCGTGAAAACGTCCGCACTCGGAAACGCGCCCGAGGAGCGGCTCTCCGCGAATCGGGCGCCGATGCCGTTCCGCCTGCCGCCACGGGAGACCACCCTGCGTAGGCCGCGGCCACCCGCGGGCCGTCCGCGGCGCGCTCTCGACGGCGTGCGCGTCCTCGACTTCACGCACGTGGTCGCGGGTCCCGTGGCCACGCGGATCCTCGCGGATCACGGCGCCGAGGTGATCAAGGTCGAGCGGCGGGTCGTGCTCGAGCAAGGAGATCGCCGGCGTGGATTCTTCTCGAACCTGAACCGCGGCAAGAAGAGCATCGTGATCGACATGGCGCAGGCGCGCGGGATCGAGCTCGCGCGACGGCTCGCCGCGGCCAGCGACGTCGTCATCGACAACTTCAGCGCGCGCGTGATGGGAAACTGGGGCCTCGACTACGAGGGCCTGCGAGCGCTCCGCTCCGACGTGATCGCGATCGGTCTCTCCGGCTTCGGCAAGACGGGCCCGCAGCGCGATTACGTGAGCTTCGGGCCGACGCTCCAGGCGCTGACCGGCTTCACGTCGCTCATGCGGCACCCCGGTGGGGAACCCGCCGGCTGGGGGTATTCGTATTCCGACATGGCAGGCGGCCTCGCCGGCGCGCTCGCGGTGCTCGCCGCTCTCGTCGAGCGCTCGCGGACGGGCGAAGGGCGCTTCATCGATCTCTCGCAGCTCGAATGCGTCGCCAGCCTGCTCGGTCCGGCGCTCTTCGCGATCGCTCGCGGGGAGACCGTCGAGCCGGCGGGAAACGGATCGCAAGAAGGTCCCGCTGCGCCGCACGGCATCTATCGCGCGGCGGGACCCGACCGATGGGTCGCCATTGCAGTCCTCGACGACGACGACTGGCGACGCGCTGCGGGTGCGATCGCCGAGCCGTGGAGCGACGACGCGCGCTTCAGCGAGCTCTCGGGCCGGCTGGCTCATCGTGCCGAGCTCGACGCCGCGCTCGAGCGATGGACGCGGGAGCGCTCACCCGAAGAAGTGACGGCGCTCCTGCAGAGCCACGGCGTCGCCGCGTTCACCGTCGCCGACGGCGAGGATCTCTGCGCGCGCGACCCGCACCTCCAGGCGCGCGGCTACTGGGTGCGGTTCCCGACCGCGGAGGGCAAGCCGGCGGTCCTCGACGGCGTCGCGGTCAAGCTCTCGGCAACGCCAGGCTTCGTCGTCGCTCCCGGACCGCTCCACGGCGAGCACACCGACGAGGTGCTGCGATCGGCCGCCGGTCTGGGCGACGACGAGATCTCCGAGCTGCGGGCCTCCGGCGTGATTCTTTGAGCCCATCCTCAGGGCTGGCGAGCGGCGGCCGAGTCGCGATCGATCATCAGGCTCGACGAATCGACCGCCTCGAAGTCCGAGCCCTGGACGAGGCGAAAGGAGTCGCCGAGCATCTCGTCGTCCCAGTTCCGATTCGGCGCGCCGCTCACGTACCAGTCGCTGCCGTTGTCGGCGAGGAACATGCCGTAGGTCTGCATCGCCACCAGGATCACCCTCACCGGCGCGGGAAAGCCGGTGACGTCGAAGGACTTCTTCAGCCGGAAGCGCGCGCCCATCGGCGGAACGCCGGGATCGGTGTTCGACGAGGCGTAGTGACGCGCCGGCCAGACGTAGGCGCGCTGCGTCTCGCGCGCCGTGAAGCGGAGCGCGTGCCGGATGCGGCCGACCTTGACCTCGCCGTAGCGGACCAAACCCGGCAGGACCGGCAGACCCGCAGCGTCGGCCGACGTCCATCCCGCCGGCCGTAGCGCGTTCGACCGGAGGTCGAAGACCGCCCCCGCGCCGGCCGACCACGAACCGTCGCCGTTCGGATACGTGCTCCAGGTCTCGTACAGGACGCAGTCCTCGCGCTGCGCGATCAGCACGTGACGGTCTCCGTCACTTCGCGGCCCGCCCTCGATCCGCGGCTTGGCGGGAAACGGGTAGGGTCCGGGATCGCTCTCGTCGTCGTAGTCGAAGGAGATACGCGCCCGTCGTTGATCGCTCGGAACCGCGCCGAACGGGATGCCGATCGGTCCGCCCTCCCACCGGCCGGCACCGAAATCGGGATGGAGCGCGGTGTCGTTTCCGATCGACGCGACCCACGCGTCGGACCGCGCATGCACGGGGAGCGAATCCACGCGCGTGTTCCACACGTTGTTGCGCGGAAAGACCGGGCAGCCCGCCACCCCGGCAACCGCCGGGGACGAAAACATGACGCCGACGAGCAAAAAACGTCCGAG
>JAXDLK010000069.1:0-3914 GCA_034666665.1 Candidatus Binatota bacterium | reverse complement strand
GCGAGCAGCCGAGTACGTGCCGTTGCCCGCGGTGCGGTGGTTCGTTAGCTTCGTCGGCGGTGATCCGCGCGGCGCTCTTCGATCTCGGCGGTGTGATCTTCACCAGCCCGTTCGATGCGTTCGCGCGTTACGAGCGGGCGCGCGGGCTGCCGGTGGGCTTCATCCGGCGCGTGAACGCCGCGAATCCCGACGAGAACGCATGGGCGCGTCTCGAGCGCGGCGGCGTCTCGTTCGAGGAGTTCTGCGACCTCTTTCAGGGAGAGGCGCGCGCCCTCGGCGGTGAGATCGACGCGCGAGAGGTGATGGAGCTAGTCGAGGGAGACGTCCGGCCGGAGATGCTCGAGGCGGTGCGGCGCTGCCATGAGCGGCTGAAGACGGGGCTCCTGACGAACAACTGGGTGACGGTGGATGGCGCGCGGAAGATGCCTGCGGATCGTTCGCCGACCGGTGCGCGTGGGATGTCGGCGAATGCGTCGCCGAACGTGGCGGCGGCTGGGCCGCGGAAGATCGAGGAGGCGCTTCGCCACTTCGACGTGGTGATCGAATCGAGCCGCGTCGGTGTCCGCAAGCCCGACCCGCGCTTCTACCGGATGGCGTGCGGCCAGCTCGGGATCGAGCCGGCCGAGGCGGTGTTCCTCGACGACCTCGGCGTGAACCTGAAGCCGGCGCGCGACATGGGCATGACCACGATCAAGGTGGTCGATGCCGCGCGAGCGATCGACGAGCTGGAGCGCGTGGTCGGATTTCCGCTCCGTGCCGGCAGCTGATCTCGTGGAGAGCGGCGAAGCGTCGTTCGACCTCTGGCGCCAGCGTGCCGGGCTCGTGCTGGCGCCGATCGCGTTCGTCGCGTTGTGGGCGGCGCCGCTGGCGCTCGCGCCCGCGGCTCATCGTCTGGCGGCGGTGCTCGCCGCCGTGGTCGTCCTCTGGGTCACCGAAGCGATCCCGATGGCGATCACCGCCTTCCTCGGAGTCGCGGTGGCGGTGGTGCTCGGCGTGGCGCCGGCCGCCGAGGCGTTCGCTCCGTTCGCGGACCCGCTGGTCTTCCTCTTCATCGGCACGTTCATGCTCGCCCAGGCGATCTTTCACCACGGCGTCGATCGGCGCTTCGCGTTCGCGATCCTCGCGCTGCCGGGAGTCGGCGACCGCCCCGGACGCCTGCTCGTCGCCTACGCGCTCGTCGCCTGTACGATCTCGATGTGGATCAGCAACACGGCCACGACGGCGATGATGTACCCGATCGGCGTATCGCTGCTGGCGTTCCTCGAGTCGCGCGGCGCGGTCCCCGCGGAGTACGCGGCGGCGCTGCTGCTGTCGAACGCGTTCGGCGCGTCCGTCGGCGGGCTCGCGACTCCGGTCGGCACGCCGCCGAACCTGATCGGCATCGGGTTCTTGCGGCGCGAGACGAGCTTCGAGCTGCCGTTCTTCTCGTGGATGGCGCTCGGTCTTCCGGTGGTGCTCGTGCTCTTCTCCGTGATGGCGGTGACCCTCGCGCGAGCCGGCGGCGCCGGGCGCACACCCGACCTGGCGCGGCACCTGGCGGAGGAGCGGAGCACGCTCGGACCGTGGACGCGTGGCCAGCGGAACACGATCGTCGCCTTCGCGCTGACGGTCTTTTTCTGGGTGCTGCCGGGCATCACCGCGGTGGTCGGCGGGCAGGATCATCCGCTCTACCGCGGCCTCGTCACCCTGCTGCCGGAGGGAGTCGTCGCCCTGCTCGGTGCGGGCCTGCTGTTCGTGCTCCCGACCGACCTTCGCCGCCACCGCTTCACGCTGCCGTGGGCCGAAGCGGTGAAGATCGACTGGTGGATCGTCTTCCTCTACGGCGGCGGCATCGCGCTCGGAACGCTGGCGTTCAAGACGGGTCTCGCCGAGGCGATCGGCCGCGGCCTCACGGACCTCCTCGGCATCCATTCGAGCTTCGGTCTGCTCGCGCTCTCGACGGCGCTGGCCGCGGTGCTCTCCGAGACCACCAGCAACACCGCTTCCGCGAACATGATCGTGCCGGTGGTGATCGCCTTCGCACGGTCCGCCGGCATCGATCCCGTGTTGCCGGCGATCGGCGCGACCATGGGAGCGTCGCTCGGCTTCATGCTCCCGGTCTCCACGCCGTGCAACGCGATCGTCTACGGCTCCGGACGGATCCCGCTCGCGACGATGATGCGCTACGGAATCCTGCTCGACGTCGCCGGCGTGGTCACGATCGTCGCCGTCGTCTCCCTCCTCGGCCCCTGGATCCGCGGATGAGGCCCCAGGGGACGCTGCTGAATTCGGTGAATTCGTCGCGGCGCGGAACGCCGATCAGGGGACGCTGCCGAATTCGATGAATCGGCGCGCGCACTGAAGCGCGGATCTCGCCGAAATCAGGGCAACCTCACGGCGGACAGGCCGTCCTGCCGGAACCCGGACGTGCGGCCAGTTCTGAGATGCGCTGTCGACGTGGTCATTTTGGGCCGCGTGTACCCGCGCGCTCGTAGAGACGGATGGGTTCTGACTGATCAAGTGCGCTGAATCGCAACGGAAAGGTGTCGAATTCATCGAATTCAGCAGCGTCCCCTTTCTGGTCGGAGCGCCGCCGGGGAATTCACCGAATTCAGCAGCGTCCCCTGAGTGGGCGGAAGAAGGCGCGGATGTCGTCGACGAGTGGCTCCGGCTCCTCCATCGCCGCGAAGTGGCCGCCGCGCGGCATCACGGTCCAGCGGCGGACGTCGTAGAGGCGCTCGGCCCACGCGCGCGGCGGGCGCGCGATCTCGCGCGGGAAAATCGCGCAGCCGGTCGGTACCTGAACATGGAAGTCACGCGGCGGGAACTTCCCCGCGCGCCGCGCCTCGTAATAGAGACGGCACGCGGAGTTCGCGGTCTCGGTCGCCCAGTAGAACATCACGTTCGTCAAGAGCTCGTCCTTGGTGAAGCGGCGCTCGACGTCGCCGTCGCAGTCGCTCCAGGTGCGGAACTTCTCGACGATCCACGCGGCGAGCCCCGCGGGGGAGTCGTTGAGTGCGTAGGCCAGCGTCTGCGGCTTCGTCCCCTGGATCGCCTGATAGCCCGTCTCCTCCTTCTGGAAGCGGCGAAAGTCGGCGAGGCCGGCGAGCTCGTCGGGGGTGAGGCCGGCGGTCGGATCGCCGACGTCCGCAGGCGGAAACGCGATCACCATGTTCAAGTGGATGCCGACGACACGCGGTGCATGGCGCCATCCGAGATAGGTCGTGACCATCGCGCCCCAGTCACCGCCGTGCGCGCCGAAGCGCTCGTAGCCGAGGCCGCTCATGAGCTCGGCCCAGAGCTCGGCGATGCGTTCCGGATCCATGCCAGGCTCCGTCGGATGATCTGAGAAGCCGTAACCGGGCATCGAGGGTGCGACCACGTCGAAGGCGTCGGCAGGGTCGCCGCCGTGGCTCGCAGGATCGGTGAGCGGACCGATGATCTTCGAGAACTCCGCGATCGAGCCCGGCCAGCCGTGGGTGACCACCAGCGGCAGCGGCTTCGGACCCTTGCCGCGCTCGTGGATCAGATGGATGCCCAGCCCGCCGACCTCGGCGCGGCACTGCGCAAACCGATTCAGCCGTTCCTCCTGTGCGCGCCAGTCGTAGCGCTCGCGCCAGTAGGCGACGAGCTCGCGGAGATAGCCGAGGTTGGTGCCGTAGCCCCAGTCGGAACCCGGGATCTCGTCGGGAAGACGCGTCCGTGCGAGCCGCTCGCGGAGATCCGCGAGCACGGAATCGGGAACGGCGATTCGGTACGGTGTGATCTTCATCCTGGCACCTGTTGTCGCGTCATCGGCTCGGAATCGGCTCGCACCGCGAGCTCAGCAGGTCGTCGCCCGGCCCGCCATAGCATTGGTCACGACCGGGCCCACCGTTCAGTGCGTCGTTTCCCCGGCCGCCGCGGAGCGTGTCTCTGCCGCTGCTCCCTTCGAG
>JAXDLK010000068.1:0-6876 GCA_034666665.1 Candidatus Binatota bacterium | reverse complement strand
AAAGTTCCTCGGCGAGACGCGAATCGGCAAGCCGGGCCCCTTCCTCGTCGAGGTGGATCCGAACGATTCGGCGGTGACGATCTACGCCTTCCGCGGCGCCATCGGCGCGATCGAGGAATGCGCGACGGCGACGGTCGACGGCGCCTCCGGAGCATCGCGCAAGCTCACGCTCGAGATGAAGGGCGGCCCCTGCCCGGTGCCGATCAATCGCCAGTAATCCGCTTCTCGCGCAGCAGATCCAGCACCGCATCGTGGATCCGGCCGTTGGTGACGAGCGCGGATCCGCCGTAGATCGTCGCCCGGCCGGTGAAGTCGGTCAGCCGGCCGCCGGCTTCCTCGACCAGCAGCTTGAGCGGTGCCAGGTCCCACGGCTTGACGTCGAGCTCGAGCATCGCCTCCGACCAGCCGCGGATCACCATCTCGCTGCCGAGATAATCGCCGAAGCCGCGCTGCCGCGCGGTTTCGGACACCAGCGCCTCGAATGCTCGCCAGTACCCGTGCCTGCGGAAGGCTTGCAGGCCGCCGAAGCTGATCATCGCCGCAGACAAGGATGCGACGCCGGAGACGCGTACCTCCCGGCCGCTCTCGTCCCGCACTCCCTGGCCGCGTGCGCCGTACAGGAGGCTCCCGGTCGCCGGCGCGTAGATCACGCCCGCGGTCAGCTCGCCGTCCTCCTCGAGCGCGATCAGCGTCGCGAAGAACGGGATCCCGCGGACGAAGCTCTTCGTGCCGTCGATCGGGTCGATGATCCACCGGCGGCGGGCGCCGGCCGACTCCTCGCCGCTCTCCTCGCCGAGGAAGCCGCAATCGGGGTCGTGCGCGCGAAGCACCTCGACGATCTTCCGCTCGGAGGCACGGTCGGCCTCCGTGACCGGAGAGCGGTCCGCCTTGGTCTCGACCGCCAGACCCGTGCGGAAGCTCGCGAGCGCGATCTCGCCTGCGGCCTTCGCCGCGCGGATCGCGGCCTCGACGTCCGGGTTCACGTGCGCCGTCTTAGCGGCTCGGCGCGCATGTGTCTAAGCGTCGCGCCTCCTCGCCTTTCTCCGCGCCGGCGGCGAGCGAGGCTTCTAAGTGCGCGAAATGGCTTTTCTTGCCCCTATTTCAGGCGGGTGGTACTGTCGGCCGCTCGTCCCGGGAGCGTCCCGCGCTTTTGGATCTCGCGTTGGCCTTGCTGCTCGCTCAGTTGCTCTCCGAATCCCACGCAGGAGACCTGGAGAACATGGTCGAGGGCTACGCCGATCGCGAGCCGGCGATCTCTGCGGTGGACGGGCTTCAAGGGATCGCGCGCCGCGGCCGCGAGGGTGAGGTGACGCGCTTCCTGGTCGCGAACGACGTCGACGAGCTCGGCCTTCCCGACGCGGCCGCGACCCTCTTCCGCTCGATCCCGGGTCACGATCGATTCGCGGGCGCGGCTTTTCTCGGCACGCTGCGGGCGCTCGAGGCCGCCGGGCGGCGGCGGTCGATGCTCGAAGCGGCGCGGAGCGCGCCGTGGGAGACTCTCGAGGACGAGGACTTCGCCGAGGCGGCGTACCGGGTGGCGCGGGCGGCGCTCGTCGAAGGGCGCACCGCGGACGCGCGCAGCTGGGCGGAGAGCGTCCCCGACGGATCGGAATTCCACCCGTACGCCCGCATGCTCGCGATGCAGGCCGCGAGCGCGGCCGGCCGTGACGAGCTCGCGCTCGAGGCCGCTCGGGCGCTGTTCGGAAGCCGCGGATCGACTGTGCTGCGCGAGCGGGCAGCGCTCTCGCTCGGCGAGCTGCTGATCGACGCCGGACGATACGCGGAAGCGGAGCGGCTGCTCGCGTGGCCGGCCATTGGCCCTTTCGCTCCGGCCGCGGGCAGGGCCGGCGGCGTCGCGATCTCGCTTGCGGCGATCGAGGACGGCCGTCTCGACACCGCCGACGAGTCCGCCGCCGCGGTCGAGCATTCGCTCCGCGATCTGGCGGCCGAGGTGGAGGCATCCGTCGGTACGCCGGATGCGAGGGCCGCGCGCACCGCGGCCCTCCGCCGCGTCTGGCCGCCGCGAGCACTCGTGCGTTCCCGCCGGCAATGGGCGGCGCGGCATGCCGCCCGGGCCGCGGCGGAAACGGGCTCGTGGTTCACCACGCTCACCCGGGTCCTGTGGCACAGCCTGCCGCCGGTCGCCCTCTGGAACCTGGCGACCGCACCGGCGGCCGCACGGCCGGGGGACGCCGGCACCAATGATGCGGCGCTCGGTCGGGGGGACCGTTTTTTCTTCGCGCCCGATCCCGCGGTCGCGCGAGCGCTCGCGGCGCTCGCCCTCGCCGGGCAGGGTCCCGCGAGCGAGCCCTGTGAGGCGCGCGCGCTCCGCGCCACTGCGGCTGCGTCCCTGCTCGGCGAGCGGCCGCCTCCCGACCCGCCGGAGCTCGCACGTCTGGCGAGTGGGTGCGCGCGGACGAGCTCCGCCGGCCTCGCATCGCGGGCCCGGGCGGCGCTCGACCACGCGCTCGAGGAGTCGGCGCGCCGGAGCGCCCGTCGACTGCGGGAGCAGGCGTACCGCGTCGTCCGCGCCGTCGCGGAGGCGCGGGTCCGTGCCGGCGAGCGAGGCGCGGTTGGAGCCGGCCTCCGGTGACCCGCCCGGTCGCACTCGCGCTCATCGCGACGGTAGCCGCCTCGTCGGGATGCGGCATGGCCGACTCCTGGTCGAAGCGGCGCCAGGCGCGGGCGCTCGAGAGCCGCATCGAATCGCAGCGCGAGGCGCTCCAGGAGATGACGCCGACGGAGCTCGAGCGTGCGGAGGGGGAGAGCCGCGAGAAAGCGATCGCGCAGTACGAGAAGATCCTGAAGGAGTACTCCGACGTCGGCCGCGAGGAGAAGGACGAGGCGCTCTACCTGCTCGGCCGCCTGCTCTTCGACCGCGAGAGCCGCGAGTTCGAACGGGCGCAGGACGGCTACGAGCGGGAACGCCAGCGCGACGCGGCTGCCGGACGGACGCCGCCGCCCGAGCCGAAGCCGCGGTATCCCTCCGCCAAGGCCGTCTACGAGCGGCTGCTGAAGGAGTTCCCCGATTCCGCGTTCCGTGAGGACGCGCTCTACGACCTCGGCTACATCCACCTCGAGGAGGGCAATGCCGCCGAGGGCACGCGCTACCTGACGCAGCTCATCTCGACGTTCCCGCGCAGCCGCTACGCGCCGGAGGCGCACTTCCGGCTCGCCGAGAGCGCGTTCGAGTCCTACCGACTCGAGGACGCGGAGAAGCACTACCGCGAGGTGCTGAACCGGAACCAGCAGACGTTCACGGCGAAGGCGCTCTTCAAGCTCGGCTGGGTCTATTACAACCTGAACCGTTACGACGACGCGAAGCGCGTGCTCGGCACCTTGCTCGAGCGGCAAGCGCGCCAGGTCGAGCACGAAGGCGGAGAGTTCGCTCCGGCGCCGATCCTCTTCTTCCCCGGACCTCGCCGCGCCGCGCTCGAGAAGGTGCAGGACACCAAGAACGACGACCTCTACAAGGAGACGCTCGAGATTATCGCGCGGGTGTATGCCGATTCCGGAGGCGCCGATGCGCTCGTCGCCTTCTCGCGACGACAGACGAAGGGCGGAGCCGCGCGGCCGTACGCCGCTCCTCTCCTCCACCGCCTGGCGCTGGTGCAGCGGGAGCGATCGGAGTTCCAGGCCGCATCGCAGACGTACGACCGGCTGCTCGCGGCGTATCCGACGTACCGCGACGCACCGAAGCTCGAGCTCGAGTGGGTGAAGGTGCTCGAGGAGCTCCATCAACCAGAGCAGGCGGCCGCCGTCCGGGAGAAGCTGCTCACCAAGTACGATGCCGGATCCCCTTGGGCGCGCGCGAACCCGGAACAAGAGTACCGCGAGGCGGCCCTCGCCTCGGCGCGGAAGGCGCTGTCGTGGTCGATCCGCTATTACCACGCCCGCGGGCTCGAACGTCAGAAGCAGGAAGGCGGAGTCCCGGCGGAGCTCCGCACCGCGACCTCGCTCTACGAGAAGTACCTGAAGCGGTTTCCGGACGCGAAGAGCGCCGGCGAGAAGCGGTTCCGCTACGCGCAGGTGCTCTATGCGGCCGGCGAGTACGCTCGCGCCGCGGACGCCTTCCGCCAGGCGGCGGCGCAAGCGCAGCAGCCGGCCCGCCGCGAGGAAGCCGCGTTCGCCCGCATCTTGAGCCTCGACAAGGTGGCCGACGCGGCGCGGGGCGGCAACGAGAAGCGCCCGCTTCCGCTTCCCCTCGCCGACTCGATGATCGGCGCCTACGAGGAGTACGTCGGGCTGAACCCGCAGAGCAACAAGAACGCGGCGATCCTCTTCAAGGAGGGCCAGCTGCTGCTCGAGACGCAGCGCTATCCCGCGGCCATCGGAACGTTCGAGCGGCTCGCGAAAGCGTATCCGGGGGACCCGCTCGCGTCCGAGGCGAACGACCTCGTCGCGCAGGCGCACTTCCGCGCCGGCGACATGGCGGCGGCGCAGCAATGGAGCGAGCGTGCGCTCGCGCAGGGCCGCGCCGCGGGCGGCGAGCGCCAGCGAGAGATCGAGAACCTTTTCGCGACGACGCTCTTCCAGCAGGCGGAGAAGGCGGACCGCGAGAAACGTCACGGCGAAGCCGCGACGGATTACCTGAGGATCGTCGATCGACTGCCGGGGAGCGACGTGGCACCGCGCGCGCTCTACAACTCCGCGGTGGCCGCGGCCGCCGCGGGCAACCGGGACCAGGCGGCGGGCCTCCTCGATCGGCTGCTTCACGAGTACCCCTCGTCGGACGTCGGACCCGACGCCGCCGTGCGTCTGGCGGAGATCCTGCAGACCAAGCCCGGCGCCGGAGCCGAGATCGTGCCGGTCTACGAGCAGGTCGCGGACCATCTGGTGAGCGATCCGAAGGGCGAGGAGCTCCTCTTCCTGGCGGCGAAGATCTCGGCCAAGCAGACTCAGCCCTCCGAGACGGTGCGCCTCTTCGAGAAGTTCCTGACGCGCTATCCCTCGACCGATCTCGGCCCGCGCGGGTCCCGCAACGTCGAGGCGCTCTACCACCTCGGCGTCGCAACCGCGGACGCCGGCGACGGCGAGAGCGCTCGCTACGCGCTCGAGCAGTTCCTCTCGCGAGCTCGACCCGGGGTATTCGGCGAGGGCCCTCAGGCCTATGCGTTCGCGGTCGCGAAGGCGAACCTGATGCTCGGCGAGGTCGCCGAGCGGGAGTTCGAGGCGGCGGAGATCGTTCCGCCCGTGACCGAGACCGCGAAGCAGAAGGAGCGGCTGCTGAACCAGGTGATCGAGCGCTACACGCCGGCGGTCGCGTCGGGACTCTCGCCGATCGCGACGCAGGCGTCGTACGCCATCGGCAAGGCATACGAGACGCACGCGAGCGCGCTGCTCGCAGCGCCGAAGCCGGCCGGGCTCACGCCCGAAGAGGAAACGGAGTACGATCGGCTGCTCGCCGAGAGCGTACGGCCGTACTTCCAGAAGGCGGTCGACGCGTACCGAGCCACCGTTCGGGCGGCGGAGGAGCGGAAGATCGACGACGAGTGGGTGAGGAAGAGCCGCGAGCGGCTGCAGGTGATCACTCCCCGCGCGTCCGCCGGATCGGCGAGTCCGCGGTCCGCGCGCGGTGCCGAATGCGACGGGAGGAATCACGCATGAAGCGGTCGATCTTGCCTTTGGCGCTGGCGTCGTTCAGCTTGGCGACGGGTCCGGTCGCCGCCGAGGAACCGGCGCCGCAGAAGAAGCCTCCGGCCGCCAGCGCCACGGCGCCGGGGAAGCCCTCGGCCGCGGACGTCCGGCTGAAGGAGACGCAGATCCGGGGCGAGCTCGAGAAGCCGAAGATCTTCTTCATCTTGCCCAAAGCGGAGCGCGAGACGGCGAGCGACAAACGGCGGCTCCGCTTCTACCCCGACATCCTCGAGCCGATCGACAAGGACCGGTTCGAGGAGGAGGCGCGGGTACTGTATCAGCACGGCATCCCGGCCGAGTGACGAACTCGTCGAAGGAGGACGGAACCCATGATCGAATTTCTCAGCCAAGTGATCGAGCACGGCGGGCTGTTCGCGTACTTGCTGATCGCTCTCGGCGTGTTCGCGCTCGCGGTCGCGATCGAGCGCTTCTACGTGCTGAACTTCCGCTACAGCATCAACGGCAAGGAATTCTGGAAGGAGATCCGCGACCGCGTCCAGGGGGGCCAGGTCGATGAGGCGATCAAGCTCTGCGACAACGCGCCGCTGCCGATGATCGTCAAATCGGGCCTCGTCGAGGCGGCCCGCAGCTCACAGCGGATCAAGGAGGCGATGGACGAGACCAGCCTCGAGGTGATCCCGCGGATCGAGCGGCGTACGCACTATCTGTCGATGGCGGCGAACGTCGCCGTGCTGATCGGGCTCCTCGGCACCGTGCGCGGCATCATCCAGGCCTTCGCGGCCGTCGCCAACGCCGATCCCACGCTCCGCGCCGAGATGCTCTCGCAGGGAATCGCCCTGGCGCTGAACGCGACGTTCCTGGGACTCGTGATCGCGATCCCGAGCCTTCTCGTCTACTCGTTCCTGCAGTCGAAGACGACGAAGCTGATCGACGAGATCGACGAGTACTCGCTGAAGACGTTTCACCTGCTGAGGCCGCGTCGAGAGGTGGCGTAAAGGTCCCTTCATGGACGTGATGGACGACAGCCATCTCGGTCGAAGCCAGTACGAGGCGCCGCAGGCGCTGCTCGAGATGGAGGACGAATACGCCGAGCCCGTGCGGCCGTCCCAGCTGAGGCGCGCGCGCCGCACCCGCTGGACCGAGCCGGTCCTGAACATCACCTCGTTCGTCGACGTGCTCTCGGTGCTGCTCTTCTTCCTGCTGTCCGTCGCCACCATGGAGAAGCTCGGCGCGCACGACGTGAACCTGCCGCAGCAGACGCAGGACTTCACCAAGGAA
>JAXDLK010000067.1:0-5845 GCA_034666665.1 Candidatus Binatota bacterium | reverse complement strand
GCGAAATCACCGACGTACCCCTTCGCGCCGGCGCCGTGGCCTTTCGCTTCCTGTGCGGTCTCCGGGTGCAGCATGCCGCTGCCCGCCGGGTACTCGGCCATCGGCAGCGTGCCGTCGAGGTTCTCCTGACCGCCGGTCAGCGGGCTTCCCGCCGGTACGTAGGAGTAATAGTTGCCGTGTGCCTGCGCGACGAGCGCCTCGAGCTGCCCGGCGCCTTCCTTGCGCACGACCGCCAGCACGTCTTCGAAGTCGTTCTCGTGCTCCTGGTCGAACGACCCGTCGTCCCAGTCCCGCGGGTGGAAGTACGCGTACGTGATGAACCAGTGGGTGCAGGTCTCGACGACCGAGTAGTAGACGTTCGCCGGCAGCGGGTGCTCGTGGGCGTGGCACACGGGCAGCGGAAATCCCGGGCACGTGTCGTCGACGTAGTCGCCGCGATGCAGATGATCCCAGTTGTTTGTGCAGACGAGATCGCCGTCGTAATCGACCTTGGCGATCAGGTCGCTGTAGTAATCGGAGCTGTCCGTGTCCTGGTAATGGATGGGCGCCCACCGGGCGGCGACCTCGGCGTCGGTCTGCGCCCGCGCGGGAGCCGCCGCGGTCGCGAATGCGAGGAAAACCAGGAAGCGCAGGGTGCGCGCCGATGTCCGGCGGATCGTCGGCTTCGCCATATGTCCCCAAGGCGTGAGAATCGACCGAACGCATCGTTCGATGCGATCGAACGAACTCCGCGGAGGTCCCCTCGTCGCCTTCGCGGCCGATGGAGGTCGACGCGCCGGAGGTATTCGGGCGTAGCCGTCGCCGCGGCGACTCGTGTTCACCATCGCCGCCGACGCTCCACGCCTTTTGCCATTCTCCCGAGGCGAGATGGCACGCGCCTTCGAGACGGTCCGCGGCGGCCAAGGCACCAGCGCCGGGAGAACCAGGACGGCGACCCTCTAGGTGTCAGGCGATGCGGAGCCCGCGCCAGTTGTCTCAGAGATCCAGCGCGAACCTCATCGCTTCGCTCACCTCGTGCATCTTTGCCGGAGGAAGCGTCGTGATCCGCGACCCGAGCAGCGCCTTCGGAATGGTCGCGATGTCATCGAGATTCGCGATCGATTTCGCCGGCAGCCCGTGCTCGCGCCCGAGCGTCACCTCCACGGGAATTCCTCGCATCGTCCGCGTCACCGGCGCGACCGTCACGGAGGTGCGCACCGCCTAGGCGGCGTCGCGACTGAGGAGCACCACCGGCCGCCGCCCTGCGGGGAGCGGAAGCTTCGCCCACCACACTTCGCCTCGTCTCATCGCGACTCGTCGTCCGAGACGATGCGCGAGAGGAGCTTCGCCGCCGTCTTTCCCCAGGCGTCCTTCTCGGGTACCCGCCGATAGCCTTCGACGTAGCGTCGCTCGAGCTCCTTCTCCTCGATGCGCTTCAAGCGCTGTCGGCACGACTCGCGCATGAACTCGGCGCGGCTTTCCGAAATCAGGCCCGCGGTCTCGTCGATGCGGCTCAGGAAAGCTGCGTCGACGGGGGCTTGAACGACGATCGCCTTCGGAGATTTCGCTCGCTCGCGCGTTCGCACGGTAGGTAACGTATTACGTATGGACATACGTAACCATCACCCAGACGGAACCGGAAGGGAGAGGGTGCAAGAACAGCATCGGCGGTCGTCGTGGCCCTCTCCCATCCTGGGAGAGGGTGGCCGAAGGCCGGGTGAGGGTCCTTCCGATCGCAAGACACCTTTAGGACGTTCGTGCAAAGAACTCGGATGAGCGTTCTCGTCGTGAGCCCGGCTGGTTTCCGCTTCGACATCATCTTTCCGAATTTCGGATTGGGGCTAAGTTCCCAGATCGCCCGTACGCACGCCTCGAAAAGGCTACGTCACCAGGCCACTCTGGGCCGCAACGTCCCCATTACCGGCGCTCGACCGACCGGCCGGCCGGCCAAAGGATATCCTCTGATTGACTCGCGTGAACCGCGGAATCACGAACCGGCGTCCCCACGTCGAGGCGCTGCGCCGAAACTTGAAGAAGGCGCTCGCCGATCGAGACCTCGAGGCGCGGCGGCTCGCGCCCGACGAGCTCATCGAGGAGGCCAGATCTCTCGAGGCGCTCGGCGAGGAGGTTCCCGCCGACGTCTCCGCCGAGGTCATCGGCGCTCTCCTGCGTGCCGGCCGCGTGCGGGAGGCACGCGCTGCCGCGGACCGGCTGCTCACGGATCTCGATCCGCGGATGGCGTCGCGCGCCGGCTGGATCTGCCGCGAGCTCGAGGCTCACGATCTCGCGTTCGATTTCTTCGCGCGCGCCTTCCCGCGCGAGCGCGCCAACCCGAAGCTCCTGACGGCATTCGAGCTGGTCGCGAAGCGGAGCGGCCGCATCGCGGAGCTCGTGCGCCTCTACGAGTCCACGCTCCCGAGGCGAAGAACCCTCTACGGGCGGGTGAAGCGGCTGCGAAGCGCGTCGTAGGTTCGCGCGAAGTCGGTCGCGCGCCTCGTCGGGCTCGGGAAGACGTTGCAGGGCCCGCGGCACTGTGAGATGCCGCTCCGGCCGTACTCGTCGGGCCGATCCGGCAGTGGAGGAGCGAAACGCGTGCTCCCGTCACGCGGCTCGAATCCAACCTGTTCGATGGAGGTGATCATGGTTCCCGCCGCTTCGTTGGTCGCGTTTCTCTTATTCGCTTCTGCCGCTTCCGCGGCCTCGATCGATTCGCCAAAGCGGAAGTCGGGCCTGTGGGACGTCGAGGTCTCGACCCCGCAGGCCGGCGGCACGCCTGCGATCCACATGCAGCAGTGCGTCGATCAGAAGTCCGACGATCTCATGACGCAGGATGCACCCGGCATGGAGAAGATGTCGTGCAGCAAGAACGAGACGCGGAGAGAGGGCGACGAGATCATCCACGAGTCCGTGTGCAAGATGGACGGCAGCACCGCGCGATCGCGCGCGGTCATCACCGGTAGCCTCGATTCCGCCTACAGAGTGGACATCAAGACGACGTACGATCCGCCGTTTCAGGGCATGCGCGAGGGATCGACCGCGATGAAGGCCAAATGGCTGAGCCCGTGCAAGCCCGCGCAAAAGCCCGGCGACGTGTCGCTGCCGTCGATGCCGAAGATGCCGGGCATCGACATGGAAGAGATGATGAGGCGGGCGAAAGAACGATAGGCCGCGCGCTCCGGGCTCGAGCTCCGGGTGAACCGCCGGAGCGAGCGCAGAACGACAGCGGTTGATCGCACGATCCGGTAAGACCAAGTTGGTCATGTGAAAGCCGCGGTCGGTGAGCTGAGGCGGATCCCATTCCTCACCTCGCCCCGCTTGCGGGGAGAGGTCGGCCGCGAAGCGGTCGGGTCCCCAGCTCCCGCCCTTCAGATCAGCACCTTGCTCCATCGACCGATTTCTCAGTCATCCGGCGGCAACGGCTCCATCGCCTCGGGGTCCTCGAACCGCGCGAGCCTCCGTCGGAAGACGAGCGGGACCTTACCGGTCGGTCCATTGCGTTGCTTTTCGATCGCCAGAATCACGTCCAGGGTTTCGGCGTCGTCGGGAACGTCGATCCTCTCTCGATACAGAAAGGCGATCACGTCCGCGTCCTGCTCCAACGAACCGGATTCGCGAAGATCCGCCATCCGCGGCTCCGGGCTCGGGCGCTTCTCGACCTCGCGGTTTAGCTGCGACAGCGCGACGACGGGCACGTCGAGCTCCTTCGCGAGCGCCTTCAGCGACCGCGAGATCTCGGCGATCTCCTGCTCGCGCGATTTCGCCCCCGGTGCTCCGCGCATGAGTTGCAGATAGTCGACGATCAGCAGTCCGAGGCGAGCGTCACTCTGCCGCGCCAGGCGCCGCGCGCGTGCGCGAAGATCGGCGGCTGTGAGTGCGGGGCTGTCGTCGATGTAGATCGGCGCCGCGGCGATGCGGCCGATGGCCATCGAAAGAGGAGGGAAATCACGCTGTCGAAGACGGCCCGTTCGGAGGTCGCGAAGATCGATTTCCGCTTCCGAGCAGAGAATGCGAATCACGAGCTCCTCCTTGGACATCTCGAGGGAAAGGATCGCGGCGCCGATGCCGCGCCGGATCGCCGCGTGCGTCATCACGTTCAGGCAGAAGGATGTCTTGCCGACGCTCGGGCGGCCGGCGACGATCACCAGGTTCGCGGGTTGTAGTCCGGCGGTCATGCGATCGACCGCGGTGAAGCCGGTCGGTACGCCCGTGATCGCGTCCTGGACCTCGTAGAGCCGCTCGATCCGCTGCATCGCCGGACCGATCAGCGTTTCGGCGCGGACGAAATGCTGCCGCGGCCGCCGTTCGGCGACCGCGAGGACCGTGCGCTCCGCCTCGTCGATGAATTCCTCGACCTCCTCCTGCGGCTCGTACGAGCGGCGCGCGATCTCGGTCGTCACGGCGCCGAGGCTCCGGAGGAGCGCCTTCTCGCGTACCACCCGGGCGTAGTGCTCGGCGTTCGCCGCCGTGATCGCCGCATCGAGAAGCGAGCTCAGGCTCGCGGCGCCGCCGACGTCCACGAGCTCCCCGCGCGCCGTCAGCGTCTCGACCAGCGTGACGAGATCGATGGGCCGATTCCGGTTCCACTCGGCGACCATCGCCGCGAAAATGATGCGGTGCTTGCCGACGTAGAAATCCGCTTCGCCGACGATCGGAAGAATCCGATCCAGAGTCGTCGGGTCGAGGAGAACGGCGCCGAGCACCGCCGTCTCCGCATCGACGCTGTGCGGAATCGCTAGCACCGGCTTTGCCGCCATCGCCCCTCCCCGGCGGCATGCGTAACACGAGCGGCGGGACAGCGGCTGACCGCTACGTCGAGTGGATCTGCGGCTCATGCACGCTTGAACGATCGATCCTACTCCTCACCTCGCCCCGCTCGCGGGGAGAGGTCGACCGCGAAGCGGTCGGGAGAGGGGCCTGGAGAGCGAGGCACCCGCCGTTCAATCAGCGCCTCGAGCGCACGCGTGCCGTGGATGCGTCGCTCGACAACGACCTGCGACCTGACCAGAATCCGCCATGGACCTCGCCGGCACATATCCCGCGGACAGAGCAGCGAGCCTCTCCGGTGTGCCGAAGTCGACAGTCCACTACTGGGCTCGTACCGAGCTCCTCGTCCCGTCGGTTTCTCCGGAACGCATCAAGCTTTGGTCGTTCACCGACTTGCTCGCGCTTCGGACGATCTACTGGCTGCGCCAGCCGAAGACAAAAGCGGGCCGGGAGGTACCGCCGAGCAAGATGCATGTAGTCCGCCGTGCGTTGCGTCGGTTGAGACAACTCGACCTCGAGATGTTCGATGACGGACGGCCCATCGTGGCGATCACGTCCGATGGCGATGTCGTCATTGCTCCGCCCGGTCGCACGCCTGAGACTTCCGCGGGCCAGCTGCTCGACCCGGCCCGGATCTTCAGCGGCCGAGCACGTTCGTCCGCATCTTTCCACCGAAGCTCTCTGGCTCTCCTCACGTCGTCGACACCGGCGTCGAAACCCAGGCTCTGTACGCGCTGAAAGTGCGTGGTTTTTCCGAAACGCAGATCTTGGATCTTTATCCAGCGATGGTCGAAGCCGCTGTCGCCGATGCGCTCCAACTCGAAGACCAGCTCTGTCGCAATCTCTCCGTCGCGGCGTGACGAGGAGCGATCACTCATTCGTGTTCGTGTTTCGCCACGGGGAGCGTAGAACCGCGCGGTGAGCCTTGGCAATCGTCGGCCACCCCTGTGTCTCACTCGGCATCTGCGACGGCCATTGACCGCGCGACGGGGTAAGACCAAATTGGTCACGTGAAAGCCGCGGTCGGTGAGCTGAAGGCCCGCCTCAGCGAGTATCTCCGTAAAGTGAAGTCGGGTCACGAAGTCGTAATCACCGAGCGTGG
>JAXDLK010000066.1:0-5969 GCA_034666665.1 Candidatus Binatota bacterium | reverse complement strand
CGTGCCGCTCGACCGCGAGGTGAGAGAGGAACTCCTCGATCTCCTTCGCGCCCATCTCCGCTGGATGACGCTTCCCTTGATAGACGATGAATCGGCGGATCCACGCGACGTACGCCTTCTCGGTCCGGGGGCTCCGGTGCCGCGTCCGGAGCGCGTGTCGCACGACATCGAGAAGCCTCGGTCGGCCATAGGAAGCCGGCGCTTCTGCGACGAAGACAGACGCATCGGAACGAGCCGCGGTGATCGGGAAATCACCGGTCGGATGAGCCGTCCGACCGAGAAGCATGAGTCGATGATAAGGCCGCCGGTCAGTGGCGGGCAAGCGAAACGCGCGAGCACACACGCGCTCGCGTAACGATCCGTTTCACCGAAGCGAACGCGGTACACGAGCGGGCGCAGCGTTCGCAGGCGCGACGGTGCCGATCGTCTCCGTGCGCGCTTTTCCGGTCGCTACCGATGCAGCCGGAAGGGACACCGCGTCGCGGGCGGCTGCTGCCCGCTTCGACGGCGCCCTCAGGCGCGGGATCGGAGCAGGCCGCGCAGCTCCCGCGCGGAGATCCGGTGGCGCGCGATCTCGTGTCCTTCGAGGAAGAGCACCGGCACGTCCAGACCGAAGCGGCGCTCGAGGCGCGGATCGGTCGCCACGTCGACCTCGGCGAGGTCGTGCGGCACGCCGGCGGTGGCTTCGGTAATCTCCGCCTTCATCTCGTCGCAGAGCTCGCAGTCCGCACGGCCGTAGATCGTCAGCGACACACGTCGCGGCACCTCGGCGAGAACGCGCCGCAGGGTAGCCGCATCGACGTTCGACCCGGACAGCACGACGACCACGCGCCGGCCGCGGAGCTCGTCGCGAAGGCGGAACGCCGCCGCGAGCCCCGCCGCGGCCGCACCTTCGGCGAGGTTGTGCGTGTGGCGGAGGTAGCGCGCCATTGCCTCGAGGATCTCCTCCTCGCTGACGGTGACGATGCGGTCGACCATGCGGTCGATCATCGAGAGCGTCAGCTCCGCGGGCATGCGGGTCGCGAGACCGTCGGCGATCGTGTCCGCGGAATCCGTCGTGACCGTCCGCTTCTCTTTCCACGAGCGATAGACGGCGGGGGCGCGCTCCGCCTGCACGCCGATGACGATCGTCGTCGGGCTCACCCGTTCGCGAACGAGACACGCTCCGGAGATTCCCGAGCCGAGACCGATCGGCACCACGAGGACGTCGACCGCCTCGACGTCTTCGAAGATCTCAAGCGCGCCGGTGCCGACGCCCGCGATCAGCGCCGGCTCGTTCGCGGGATGGACCTCGCGGAGGCCTTCCGCCGCGACACGCTCGGCGACGTGCGCACGCGCCTCGTCGAAGTCGCGGCCGTGGACCACGAGCTCGGCGCCGAGCGCGAGCATGCCCTCGTTCTTCTCCGGGTTGTTCCCATGCGGCACCACGATTACGGCCCGGACCCCGAAGAGCCTCGCCGCCCAGGCGATCGACAGGCCGTGGTTGCCACGGGTCGCGGTCACCAGCCCGCGCGCCTTCTCTTCCTCGGACAGCGTCGCGAGCAAGTTGACGCCGCCCCGCACCTTGAACGCGCCGGTCGGGAGGTGGTTCTCGTGCTTGACCCGGAGGTCGCAGCCGAGGAGGCGGGAGAGCCCGGGGTGGCTCAGCGTCGGCGTCCGCGGCAAATGCGGCGCGATCACCGAGCGCGCTCGAACGACGTCGTCGTACGTCGGAACCTTCATCTGTTTCGATGCTCCAATTTTCGGCGCGCCGCAAGCGGCGCCATTCAGCCGATGGCGATCCGAGCGACCGCCAGACCCAGGAGGCGGGCGGCCGCGCACAGCCGTTCGTCGGTTGAGACCAGAACGACGTCGGCCGAGGCGATCGTCTCCGCGGACGCGAGGTGAACGGCGTCGCAGCCGCGGAGACCATATTCGTCAGCCAGCGCCCCCGCGCGTCGCGTGAGCGGAACCGATGCGAGAACTCGGTCGACGCGAGCCCAAAGCCCCTCGAGATCCTCGACGGCCGCACTCAAGTTTTTCGCGTCCAACCTGCGATCACGCCGCGCTTTCGCCAAAGCGGCGCGCCCTTCGGGGTAGAGCAGGACGGAAGATGCGGCCCGCCGGGCGGTATCCCAGATGCGGCCGACCTCCGCCGAGCCTGGTTCCGCGATCAGCAGCTTCACGAATGCCGAGGTGTCGAAGTACGCGATCACCGTCGCTGATCGGCGACGTACTCCGCCATCGTCGAGCCCGGGCCCCGTAGTCGGACCCGAGGCCGCTTGCGGCGCGCGGGCGCACGGTCCGGCGCTGGCTCGACCAAACCCTCGGCGACGAGCTCAGCGATCACTCGATCGCCGCCCACGGGGACGAGCCGAGCCACCGGCACTCCGCGCTCCGTGACCGTGATCTCTTGCCCCCGGCGCACTCGTGCGACGAACCGGCTCAGCTGATTCTTCAGATCCCGGATACCGACCGTGCCCTGGCTCGGCATTGTAGCCTCAACGTAGCCCGCTGATAGCTACATGGCAAGGTTGGAGCGTGGACGGAGTCTCGTCGAGCCCGGAAGTGTTTGTCGTCCTCGGCGCAGAAATCGCGGCCCGCGGAGCCATGAAAGCCGAGATGGTCGAGGGCCAGCGCTCACGGCCGGTGGCGCTCGATCACCGAGCGCGCTTGAATGACGTCGTCGTACGTCGGAACCTTCATCCGCCTTGCCGATCCCGAGTGTAGATCAAGTTCCCCGCACCGACGACAGCACGGTCGGGGACGTCATCGAGTGCAGGATCGAATCGCTCGCGCACGGCATCTTCGGCGTCGCCCGCAGCGATCGGGGCACCGTGCTGGTGCCGGCGGTCGCACCCGGCGACCGCGCGCGCGTGCGCATCGTGGGCGAGCCGAGCGGCCATCGCGAGGGCGAGCTGGTCGAGCTGCTCGAGCCGTCGCCGGTGCGGAGAGAGCCGCCTTGCCGCTACGTTCCCGAGTGCGGCGGCTGTACGTGGCAGCACGTCGAATATCCGGCGCAGCTCGCCGCCAAGGAGGCCTCGCTCCGGCGCGAGCTCGTCCGCGGCGGCGGCTTTCGCGACCAGGAGCTCGAGATCCTGCCGATCGTTCCGTCGTCGGAATGGAGCTACCGGCAGCGGGTGAATCTCAGGGTCGGCGGCGAGCAGCGGCTCGGGTTCTACCAGCACCGCTCGCACCGTCTGGTCGAGATCGATCACTGCCTGATCGCCGACGACGTAGTGAATCGCCACCTCTCGACGGCACGCGAGTGGCTTCGCGGCGTCTCGACGACGATCCGCCGGCTGGAGGTCGCGTCGAGCGGCGACGGCCGGGTCACGCTCGTGGCCAACGCCGAAGGGCCGTTCCGTCACGACGGCGAGTACCACGCGAAGTTCGTCCGCGAGCGTTCCGGCGTCGCGGGGATCGTGATCTTCGGCAGCGGCTGGCGCCACAGCTTCGGCGCGCCGCGGATCCGTCTCGAGGTGGACGACGGCATCGTGATCGAGACGGCCAGCGGCTTCACCCAGGTGAACCCCGACGCGAACCGCGCGCTCGTCGCCGCCGTGCTCGCGGCCGCGGCGCCGGCGCCGACGGACCGCGTGCTCGACCTCTACTGCGGCGCCGGCAACCTGACACTGCCGCTCGCACGAAAGGTCTCCGAGGTGATCGGCGTCGACGTCGATTCCCAGGGCATCGGCGACGCGCGACGCAACGCCGACCGCGCCGACATCGGCAACTGCCGTTTCGTCCAGCAGTCCGCTCCGGCGGCGGCGCGCGGGCTCGCGGCGGAAGGCGAGCGCTTCACGCTGATCGTCATCGATCCGCCGCGAGCGGGCGCGCGTGAGGTCGTCGATCACCTGCCGCTCCTCGGCGCGGACCGTCTGGTCTACGTCTCCTGCAACCCGGCGACGCTCGCGCGCGATCTCCGCGTCCTCGCGCACCACGGATATCGCCCCGGCTCGATCCAGCCGATCGACCTCTTTCCGCAGACCTACCATCTCGAGATCGTCGCGCGCGTCGATCGCCGTTCGTGAACGTCCGGGCGTACATCCTCGCCGGCGGCCGGAGCTCGCGGATGAGCGGGCAGAACAAGGCGCTGCTCGAGGTCGGCGGCGTGGCGTGCATCGAACGGGTTCGGCGCGCCGCAGCGATCGCGGAGGAGACGCGCATCGTCGGCGGCGAGCCGGATTCATACGCCTTTCTCGGCTGCCGGATCGTTCCCGACCGGCGGCCGGGACTCGGCCCCATCGCCGGGCTGCACGCGGCGCTCGCGGACTGCGAAACGGAATGGCTGCTACTCCTCGGATGTGACCTGCCGTTCCTGACGACGGAGGCGCTCGCAAGAATCACGGGATCGCGCGAAGACGCCGCGGGCGTCGTCGTGCCGCGCGACCACGAGGGTCGGTTGCAGACCGTGTGCGCCCTCTACCCGCGCAGCGCGCTCCGGGAAGTCGAGCGCGCGATCGAGCAAGGCCAGCTCGCGCTCCGCGACCTGGTGGCGCGGATCGGCGTGAAGGTGCTCGCCTTCGACTCCTTCGCCGACCTCCCCGAACCGCATCGTCTGTTCTTCGCGGTCAACGATGCGGAGAGCTTGGCGGAGGCCCGCCGCGTCGCCGCCGCGCGCGAAGCGGCGACGTGACGGCTACTTCCTCAGGTTCCGAAAAACCATTTGACGGCGAACACGAGCGCCGTCGGCAAGATGACCAGGTAGAGCAAGATCCTCCAAACGATGATCAAGCCGCCGATGTGCGGTGATTGCTGCTGCGAAAGCTCGCGCTCCGGGGTTTCGGTCTCCACGATGAACTCTCCAATCAAGCCGATGACTACGGTGCACGTCGCGGACGCGACGAAGTCCGCGGGCGAATGGGTCGAGCGCTGGAGAGGCTAGTGAGCGGGAGAGGAGTCAGGATCCGCGGCACGACGATCGGGACGCTTCGCACGGAACGCTGACGGCGGGCGTGCGGAGAGCGTGTCTCCGTTCGAGGGACGTGGGAGAGGGCGGACGATCTCGTTCCGGACGAGGCGTCCGAGCTGCCGGGCGACGCGGAGCCGGTCTGCTTTCACGGCTTCCGAGCGACGCCCGCTGGCGGGGAGCGATCTCAGTCCGCCGCCGGAGTCGCCGGCTGCGAGACGGCTCTCCTCGCTGGACGGACCGCCGGTCACCCCGGGACACGCCTCCGCGATCGCGACGAAGACCATCGCGACGGCGAGAACGAGCGGTACCAGCCGACCGGTGATGCGCGGACGATCACGCCGCGCGCGGGAACACGTCCTCAGGAGCGCGACCGCACCGGAATGTCGTCGGAGCCCATGGGGATCACGCGGACGTCGGCGTGCTCGCCGTGAGCCCCCGAACCGGGCTTGATCCTCATCGAGTAGAACGACCGCCACACGAAGATCAGCGACGTCGCGAAGAACACGACGGCGAGCATGCGGCTGGTGTAGACCGGGAGCTCGATCGCGAGCTCCACGGCGAGGAGGCCGAACAGCGTCGTGAACTTGATGACCGGGTTCATCGCCACCGACGACGTGTCCTTGAAGGGATCGCCCACGGTGTCGCCGACGACCGTGGCCGCATGGAGCGGCGTGCCCTTCTCCTTCAGATCGACCTCGACCAGCTTCTTCGCGTTGTCCCAGGCACCGCCGGCGTTGGCCATGAAGATGGCCTGGTAGAGACCGAAGATCGCGATCGAGATCAGATAACCGATGAAGAAGTACGGCTCGAGACAGGCGAATGCCAAGGTCGAGAAAAAGATGGTCAGGAAGATGTTGAACATGCCCTTCTGCGCGTACTGCGTGCAGATCTCCACGACCCGCTTCGAGTCCTCGATCGAGGCTTTGGTCGCCGAGGCGTCGAGGCGGATGTTCGCCTTGATGAACTCGACCGCACGGTAGGCGCCGGTCGATACGGCTTGCATCGAGGCGCCCGTGAACCAGTAGATCACCGCGCCGCCGGTGACGAGGCCGAGCAGGAACGGCGGATGGAGCAG
>JAXDLK010000065.1:0-3096 GCA_034666665.1 Candidatus Binatota bacterium | reverse complement strand
AGCCGATCCCGACGCGTCGTCCGACCTCCCACTGCGGCACGCCTTGACCGACGGAGTCCACCAGGCCGATCACCTCGTGACCGGGCACTCTGGGGTAAGCGATCCACGGGAACACTCCGTCGGCGGTGACCGAATCACTGTGGCAAACACCGCATGCCTGGACGCGCACCCGGACCTGACCCGCCGTCGGCTCCGGCACGTCCCGGATCGACATCTCCAGCCGAGCTCCCGGGCGTGCTACCTGCACATATCTTGCCTGCATCGCGTTTTCTCCTTTCGTCATGACCCGTTCGACGACGGCATGTTCCAGCCGCCGACATCGGACGTGAGCGCGTCAGCCTCTGCCGGTCCCCACGTACCGGGGGCGTATTCGCCGACCGGCGTCGCATCGCCGAGGATCGGCTGCACGACTTGCCATGCGGCCAGGACGCCGTCCTCCCGGGCGAAGAGGATGGCGTCGCCCGCCATGGCGTCGACGAGGAGACGCTCGTAGGCGTCGAGGTCGTCGGCGGTCGGGTGGTGGACGACTTTGAGCTCCGCCGATTCGCACACCATGTGCTCCCCCGGCCGCTTCACCTGCGCCCCGAGGGTGATGAACACGTCCGGGCTCAGCCGAAAACGTAGCGTGTTGCGCTCGTCGGCCGTCATCTGCATCAGCGGGGGGCGCTTGAGCGTCACGACGACCTCCGTCGCCGTGACCGGCAGGCATTTGCCCGCGCGGATGAAGAACGGGACGCCGTCCCAGCGCCACGAGTCGACGTGCAACCGCACCGCGGCGAAGGTTTCGACGTTCGAGTCTGCGGCGACGCCCGCTTCCTGGCGGTAGCCGGCGAATTGCCCCCGGACGAGATCGCGCGGACTGAGCGGCCGGATGCTGCGGAATACCTTCACCTGCTCGTCCCGTATCGACTCGTGATACGTCGTGAGCGGCGGCTCCATTGCCAGCAAGCTCACGACCTGCAGCAAGTGGTTCTGCACGACGTCTCGGATCGCGCCGGCCTCCTCGTAGAATTTGCCGCGATTCTGAACCCCGAAGGACTCGGCCATCGTGATCTGCACGTTGTCGACGTAATTGCGGTTCCAGATCGGCTCGAGGAAGGTGTTCGCGAAGCGGAACAGAGCCAGGTTCTGGACGGGACCCTTGCCGAGATAATGGTCGATACGAAAGATGTCCGCTTCGTCGAACGCCGTGTGCAGAGTCGCGTTGAGCGCGCGCGCCGACTCGAGGTCCCGCCCGAACGGCTTCTCGACGATGATCCGGGCCCCACGAGCAGCGCCCGAGCGTTCGAGGCCCTCGACCACCGTCGGGAACATGCTCGGCGGGATCGCGAGGTAATGCGCCGGCCGCCGCGAATCGCCGAGCGCCTCACGGAGCGCGGCATACGTCGACGGATCGCGGTAGTCGCCGTCCACGTAGCGGAGCCGCATCTCGAGCTTCGCGAACGCCTCGGGATCGAGTCCGCCGTGCTCCGTCACGCTCTCGCGCGCGCGGGCGCGCATCTGTTCCAGGGTCCAGCCGGATTTCGCGACGCCGATGACCGGGACGTCCAAGTGGCCGCGGCGTGCCATCGCCTGGAGGGCGGGAAAGATCTTCTTGTAGGCGAGATCACCGGTCGCACCGAAGAAGACGAGGGCGTCAGAGCGGGGGATCGTCGTCATGGATTCCTTCCGGAGTGCCGCGCGACCTGTGGCTGCTGCGCATTCGTCTGCCAGCCGCCGCCGAGCGCCTTGTAGAGACCGACGACGGCGAGAAGCTGGTCGCGCTGGGCTTGTGCCAAGGCATCTTCTGCCGGGTAGAGCTGCTGCTCCGCCTCCAGCACCTCGAAGTAGTTCGCCAGGCCGGTGCGATAGCGGAGCAGCGATAGCTCGACGGCTTGCCCCAGCGCCGCCACTTGCCTCTCCTGCGCCGCGCGTTGCTCGACGAGCTTCGCCTGTGCCGCCAGCGCGTCGGACGTTTCGCGGAACGCCTGGATGATCGTACCCCTGTAGCGTGCGACCGTCTCGTCCCAGAAGGCCTTCTGCGCATGGTACTCCTCCAGAAGCCGGCCTCCCTGAAAGATCGGTCCGCTGACGTTCCCGGCGACGTTCCAGACACTGAAACTGTTCTTGACGATGTCGCCGATCTTCGGGCTTTCGCCGCCGTAGAGCGCCGAGAGACCGATCGTCGGGAAGAAGCTCGCGATCGCAACGCCGATCTCCGCGTTCGCGCTCACCATGCCGTGCTCCGCCTGCATGATGTCGGGACGTCGCTGCAGGAGATCGGTCGTCAGACCGGGCGGGGTCGCCGGCATCGCTTGGGCGGTCAACGGCGTGCCCCGCGCGATCGGCCCCGGGTCCGCGCCGCGGAGCTGGTTGATCGCGTTCTCCTGCTGGAGGATCTCGCGCTCGAGCACGGCAACCGTCGCCAGGCTCGACGCGAGCGACGCCTCGGCGCGCGACGTCGAGATCTTCGTGTCCTTGCCGCCCTCGTAGCGCTGCGTGAAGAGGTCCAGAGTTCGCCGGTACGTCTTGCCGCTGGTGCGGGCGATCTCGAGCTGGCGGTCGAGCTCGAGCAGCCGGAAGTAGGCCGTCGCCACGTCGCTCACCAGGATCAGCAGGACGCCACGCTGCGCGTCCTCGCTGGCGAGAAAGTTCGCGTGTGCCGCCTCCGTCGAGCGGCGAATGCGGCCCCAGACGTCGAGCTCCCACGCCACCTGGAGGAGCCCTGCGAAGACGTTGCTCGTGAGGTTTCCCGTCGTGCCGATCGGGACGAACGTCTTCCCGCGCTGTGCCTGGCCCTCGTACCCCACCTGTGGATAGAGCTCCGAGGCGGCGACGCCGACCTGGGCGCGGAACTGCTCGACCCGGGCAACGGCGGTCTGCAGGTCGTAGTTGTTCTCGACCGCCTCGCCGATCAGGCGCTGGAGCACCGGGTCGCCGAACACTTTCCACCAAGGCAGGTCCGCAATCGATGCCGCTTCCGCCGGGGCGACCTGTCCGCGAAACTCCGCAGGAGGCTCGACGGTCGGGCGCGCGTAATCCGGTCCGACCTCCAGGTGCGCGAGCTTGCCGATCGCGGAGCACCCCGCGAAGAGCACCGCCGCTGCGACGGCGGCC
>JAXDLK010000064.1:0-4994 GCA_034666665.1 Candidatus Binatota bacterium | reverse complement strand
CAGGCGGTATTCGCCTTAGGATGAGAGGTGCAGGGAAAACGCGCCGCAAGGATGTGGCGGGGCTCCGACATGAGAACACGCACCGCAGCCGCCTTCTTCGGCCTCCTCTTGGGCGTGAACGGAGCTCCGGCTGCGGTGAACGCAGCCGACCCAGAGGAGTCTCCCCCGCAGCGCGAGCTTCTCCTTTTCGAGGAGCCGCTGGTCACTGCCGCCGCGAAGCGGCCGCAGACCACCCAGGCCGCACCGTCTTCGGTGACGGTGATCACGCGCGAGGAGATCCGCGCCTACGGTTACCGCACCCTCGCCGAGGCGCTGTCGTCGGCCCGCGGCTTCTACAGAAGCTACGACCGCAACTACACGTATCTCGGCGTGCGCGGCTTCCTCCGGCCCGGAGATTACAACGATCGCATCCTGCTTCTCGTCAACGGTCATACCTACAACGACGACGTCTTCCAGCAGGCGTTCTTCGGACCCGAGTTCGGCATCGATCTCGAGGCCGTGGAACGGATCGAGGTGGTCCGCGGCCCGGGAGCGGCGCTCTACGGCGGCAATGCGCTGTTCGCGGTCATCAACGTCGTCACCGCGAACGGCGTCGAACGGCCGGGGGCGCACGCCGTCGCGGAGACCGGAAGCTTCGGCCGCAAGCGCGGACAGGTGACCTTCGGACGATCGTTCGGGAACGGGCTCGACCTCTTCGTCAGCGGCTCGGTGCTCGACGTCGACGGCCACGACGAGCTCTTCTATCCCGAGTACGCGAGCCCGGAGACGAACCGCGGATTCGCGCGCGACGCGGACGGTGAGCGCGCGCTCGATCTGTTCCTGAGCGCCCGGCACGGCAGCTTCTACCTGCAGGGCGGTGCCAACGACCGGACGAAGTACATCCCCACCGGGGCCTACGACACCGCATTCGGCGACCCCGACACACGGACCATCGACGGGCGGTACTTCTTCGAGGTGCAGTACGCTCCGCCGCCGGTCGCCGGCGTGCTTCCATCGGCACGCCTCTACTACGACGGCATGCGCTACCACGGCACCTACGTGTACGGCACCGGTGCCGAGCGGGTGAAGAACGAGGACCGGGCGAGCAGCCACTGGGTGGGCGGCGAGCTCAAGGGAGAGCGCCAGGTCTTCCCCGGCAACCGGGTGACGCTGGGGACGGAGTATGCGCACCACCCCGACGCTCGCCAGCGGAACTTCGACGTCGGCGGGGAGGAGTTCCTCGACGATTCGCGGTCCTTCGGGAACTGGGGCCTGTACGGCCAGGACGAGTGGACCGTGCTGCCGCAGGTGACCTTGACCGCGGGGCTGCGCTTCGACCGGTACTACGACCAGCAGCAGGAGCTGAGCCCCCGGCTGTCCGCGATCTGGTCTCCGGACCCGACGACCGCCGTGAAGCTCCTGTTCGGCAAGGCGTTCCGGCCGCCCAACCTGTACGAGCAGTACTACGCCAGCGAGACGGGTCTGGGATCGCTGCCCAACGCGAACCTCGATGCGGAACGGATCACGACGTACGAGGTGGTCCTCGAGCGCGAGCTCACGCCGCGATTTCGCGCGGTCGCGTCCGTGTACCATTACAAGGTCGATGACCTCGTCGATCAGACCGTGGTGGAAAGCCCCGACACGGGCGATCCGGTCGTGCAGTTCCAGAACCTCGGTACCGCGCGCGCGACCGGCGGCGAGCTCGGGCTCCATATGTCGCTTCCGGGCGGGGCGAGCGGCAGGATGAGCTACAGCCACCAGCAGGCCGAGCTGTCGGGCGGTGCGCGCCCGAGCAACTCTCCGAGGCATCTCGGGACCGCATCCCTGCGAGTCCCACTGCCGCACGGCCTGCAGAGCGGATTCGAGCTGCTGGTGGTCGGGCCGCGCCGCACGCTCGAGGGTCGGACGCTCGACACCGTGACCCTCGCGAACCTGAACGTGGTTTCCCCGACTCCTCTGCACGGGCTCGACGTCAGTGTCGGGCTCTACAATCTGCTCGATCGCGAGTACTCGGATCCCGCCGGCGCGGAGCATCAGCAGGACAGCATCCCGCAGGATCGATTCACGTTCCGTGCACAGATCCAGTACGCCTTCTGACCGGGCTCGCGGGCCGGCGAGGCGCTTGCGCGCAGCGCTCGCCCTCGCGTCCAGCCTCGTGGTGGCCGCAGCGCCCGCCGCCGCTCGGCCGGTCGTGGCGGTCATCAAGAGCAGCTCGATCGTGCCCTTCGAGCAGGCGACGGCGGCGATCGTGGAGGGGCTCGAGGCGGACGCACGGGCGCCGACGGTCGTCATCCTCGATCTCGAGGGGGCGGCGGAGAACGGAGCGAAGATCGTCGCCAAGGCCGCGGACGCGCGCCCCGACGTCGTCATCACGGTTGGGTCGCTCGCGACCAGCGCGGCTCTGGCCAAACCGCCGGCTGCTGCGGTGGTGTTCTCGATGGTCCTGTATCCCAAGCAGAGCGGATTCCTGAAGGACCGGGAGCGCGTGACGGGCGCATCACTCGACATCCCGCCCGAGCTCGAGTTCCGGATGCTCCGGCGGCTGTTGCCGAGCGCCCACCGACTGGGCGTCCTGTACCACCCGGACGAGACCGGCCGGCTGATCGCCAGGGCGAAGACCGTCGCCGCCGAGAACGGCTTCGAGCTCGTCGCCGAGACCGTCGACGATCCGAAGCACGCCGTGCCGGCGTTCGAAGATCTGATCGGCAGGGTCGACGCGATGTGGTCGGTCGCCGACAGCCACGTCTTCAACTCGCTGACCACCTCGGCGGTCATCTTGTCGGCGCTCCGCGGCCGCGTGCCTCTCTTCGGCATCTCGCCGGCGCACGTGCGCGCGGGCGCTCTCGCCGCGCTCGGCTCCGACTACGCGGACGTGGGCCGTCAGACCGCGGAGATCGCGCTCCGGGTGCTCGGCGGCGAAAAGCCCGGGGCGATCGGCATCGCCGTGCCCCGGAAGGTGTCGATCGCCCTGAACCTGCGCACGGCCGCGCACTTGCGCCTCCAGGTACCGGAAGACCTGGAGAACGAGGCGAGCGAGGTGATCCGATGAGGCCCGCGACCGTCATCCTCGAGGCGATCGGGTTCCCGTCGTGGAGCTTTCGGGTGCGGCTCGCGGTGACGGCATCGACACTCATGCTGGCCGCGTGCGTCACGCTGAGCCTGGTCCTGGTCCAGCGCGACCTGAAGGAAATACGCGAACGCATGGCGGACCGCGGCAGGACGATCGGTGAGTACGCCGCCCGGGAGGCGGAGCTCTCGGTGTTGAGCGGCGACACCGAAGGGCTGCGACGACTCGGGCAGCGCGTGCGCGCCCAGAGGGACGTGCTGTACTGCCGCTTCTTCGAGCGCGATGGCACGCTGCTGGCGTCGGTCGGCGAGTCTGTCGAGCCCGGAGCGCAGATCCCGCCGGGCGTCGATCTCTCGCAACCGGTCGAGCTCGGAACCGCGACGTGGGAGTTCCGCATGCCGGTGTTGACCAGCGACACGCGCGTATCGCGGGAAGAGCTCGGCTTCCTCCTGCCGAAGGGAGCGGGCAATCAGGAGCGCATCGGTACCGTCACGCTCGGCATGTCGCTCGTCCCGCTCCACGAGCTCCGACGGCGCATCTTCGTCACCACCGCTTTCTTCACGACGGTGGTGATGCTGGTCGCGGTGATCAGCGTCGTGATGCTCGCGGGCGCGATCTCGGGGCCGCTCCGCACGCTCGCGGAGGCGACCGACCGGATCGCCCACGGGGAGCTCGATGCCACGGTCGACGTGACGAGCCGCGACGAGATCGGCGCGCTCGCGCGCTCCTTCAACGCCATGGTGCAGAGCCTCGCGCGCAACCGCCGCGCACTCGAAGAGCAGAGCGAGGCGCTCCGTGCGCGCTCCCGCGAGCTCGAGGGTCTGAACGTCGAGCTCCTGGACGCCAAGACCGCCGCCGAGACCGCGAACCGCGCGAAATCGGTTTTCCTCGCGAACATGAGTCACGAGGTGCGAACGCCACTCAACGTGATCTTCGGCTACAACTCGCTGATCGCGGAGTACGTCACGGAGCAGGGAGACTCTCTCCAGCTAGACTACGTCGAGCGCGTCGAGCGCGCCGGCAAGCGCCTGTTGACGACGATCGGCAGCATCCTCGACATCTCCCGGATCGAGAGCGGCACGTTCGACCTGAAGCGCGTCGCGGTGCCCCTCGGGCCCTTCGTCGAGCGGGTGGTCGACGGCTACCGCGAAGCCGCCGCGAAGAAAGGACTCGGGATGCGGGTCGACGTCGAAGAGCCGCAAGCGGTGGTCCGGTTCGACGAATACAGCCTGTCCCACGCGCTCGGGAGCATCGTCGACAACGCGATCAAGTTCACGGAGCAAGGCGAGGTTGCCGTCCGCGTTCATCGTGACGAGACGGGCGAGCTGCGGATCGAATGCCGGGACCCCGGCGTCGGCATCGACGAGAGCTATCTTTCCGAGCTCTTCGAGATCTTCTCGCAGGAAGACTCCGGTTACACGCGGCGATACGAAGGCGCCGGGCTCGCCCTCGCGGTCACGAAGCGGCTCCTGGCGCTGAACGGCGCCCGCGTATCGGTCGAGAGCGTGAAGGGACGGGGCTCGGTCTTCACCATTCACTTCCCGCGCGAGGTGGAGGAGGCCGGGCCGACGACCGCTGCGCCTGCCGAGGAAGCGCCGCCCGACGCCGCGGTCGGACCAGCGTCTCCCGCGCGGCCGAGAATCCTCGTCGTCGAGGACGAGGCGGATACGCAGAGCTTCATGCGGGTGATGCTCGGTGCCGAATTCGAGGTGATGGTCGCCGCGGGCGGAGAGGAGATGCGGCGGCAGCTCTCGGAGACGGACCGAGTCGACATGATCCTCATGGACCTGTCCCTCAAGGGGCCCGAGGACGGCATCGCGCTCACCGGTTGGCTCCGCCGACAGGAGCGCTGGCACGACGTGCCGATCATCGCGGTGACGGCACATGCGCGCGAGGTCGATCGAGCGGCTTCGCTGGGGGCGGGTTGCGACGACTACGTGGCGAAGCC
>JAXDLK010000063.1:0-4454 GCA_034666665.1 Candidatus Binatota bacterium | reverse complement strand
GCGTGTCGGTGCTGGCGGAGATCTCCGACTTCTTCGGCGCGATGAGCACGATGTTCGAAGGCTTCACCGAACGGATCGAGCGCGTGTACCAGGTGCTTCGCGGCAAGCGCACGGCGTTCGTCCTGGTGTCGAGCCCCGAGGAGCAGGTCCTCGAGGAGGCGGAGTACCTGAGCCGGCGGATGGCGGAGCTCGGTGTCTCGCTCCGTGCGGTGGTCTTCAATCGCGTCCACCAGGAGTTCGCCGGACCCATCGACCCGCGGCTCTTCCCGCGCGGAGACATACGGACCGAGGACCTCGAGCGAATCTCCTCGCTCCTCATCCGCGGAGGCATCGAGGCGGAGCTCGCCGCACGACTGTCGCGGAACTTCGTCGCCTATCAGGACCTCGCCCGCGGCGACGCGCTCCGGGTGGAGCAATTCACCCAGGGCCTGTCGAAACGGATTCCGGTGGTCGAGGTGCCGAACTTCGCGGAGGACCTCCACGACCTCCGCGGGCTCCGCGCGATGCACCCGTGTCTGTTCGGCGAGAGCTGATCGCGCCCGCGACCTGAACTGACGTATCGGTGCATCGCCCGTCGGCCGTGGGGCGGAGCTCCTCGAGTTCAGCGATCCCGACCCGTCAGCTGGCCGCACCGTGCCCGAGGCCTTTCCGGCTCCCTCCGAGGTGGCAGTCGGCTCAGCGCACGTCTTCGCTGGACGCGTCGTACACCGCGTCGACGTCCAAGGTGCACTCGATGGGGGAGAGCTTGGCGACATCCGGCTCTCGCCCACTGCGCCGCTGCCTTCTTGGCTCGACCGAAAACATACCTGCGGATGCCGAGGGATAGCCGGCCGTCGGATGTGCAGGGTGTTGCTCGTCAGTCCGTCGCCACCACCCGGATGGCCCATTCGAAGCGGCTGCCGGCTTCGATCTCCCCGCCCGGAACCGTCCGACTGATCCAAGCTCCGAAGTTGTCGGACTGCTCGGTCGTGGTCTCGTCCAGGGTGATGAACGCCTGGCCGCGATACTCGGGAGCGTCTTCCGCGGGGAGGATCGATACGCGCACGTTCGGAGGATCGCCGTTCGTGGGCGCCTCGGCGCGCTGGTTCAGCTCGAGCTTGCCGTCGACCGCCGTGCCCTCGGGAACGTCCGGACAGGCGCCGGAGCCGTCCGGTAGGAGCAAGCAGTTTCGTGGTGCCGCGTTCGCGTCCAAATCCTCGAGAATCTGACCGCCGGAAGAGACGAGGAGCAGCTGGTCCGCGTCGTGAGTCCGTGTGCCGAGGCTCGTGTGATCCGCGTCCACGTTGCTGGAGCTCAGCTCCGCGGCGCGGAAGGCTTCCGCGTTTGCGGCGCGAGCCTCGCTCAACCGTACGTCCGCGCGGAACGCGGCGGTGACGTCGATCGTCGCGATCGTCCGGCGGTTCTTAGGCGGTGGAATCGTCAACAGCCACCTCACGGCGACCGGTGCGGTGTCCGGATCGAACGCGCTCCCACGATCGGCGGGCCGACCTTTCATCTCGAGCCGCAGAACTCCGTCGCTCGCCCCGTCGGTGAGCAGGTTCATTTTCCGTACCTGGCTGCTGAGAAAGAAGCGGTCGGCGCCTTCCGAGTCGCTGAGGATCAATCCCGGTGGCAGCTTGATACTGCTGCCGAAGCAGTCCTCCTGGGTGGTGTCGGTGCAGTCCGGGTTCGTCCGCGCCGGCGCATCGCCGTCGAGGTGCCGGACGCGCGCGAGGCCGTTGGTATCGATCACCAGCGCTTGGCGGAAGTCCCGGTCTCTCGTCGGGTCGACGTCATAGGCGAACACGAGCTGATCTCCCGTGCAGACCCGCGTTCCGTCGCGGTAGATCGCGATCGCGGCGGCAGCCGGCACCGCGTCCGCATTGCATATGACCCGCTGGCCCGATTCCCTCCAGATGACCTTCGCTTGCGCGATGTTGGAATCGGCCCACGCCAAGCCGCCGAAGACGAGAGAGAGAATGGAAAGGGCTTTTCTATCGGAATTCGCCATCGGTCCTTGGTTGCGCATGTGTCCTTCCGCAGGTGGCCCGCCGGCGTCAAGGATCGTGGGGCGTCGCCGGACCGGCATTCCCGTCGGCCGGCCTACTTCCCCATGCGAGCGGTGCATGCAAGATGAGCGCAGCGCGTGGTGGTTCACGGCAAAACGGTCGGGCTGAAGCATCAGGTCCGCACTCGCCTCGAGCACCTCTACCGCCGGCGCGTCCCGGCGAACCGGGTGACCACTCCCGAGCTCGCGCGACAGATGACGGAGCTCTCGCTCGAGACCGGCCGGCAGGTGGGCGTGCTGGTGAACCGCCGCGGTCAGATCGAGTACGTGATCGTCGGCGACGCCTCGAAGATCGAGCTGCCCGACTTCGGCCGCCAGCGGGGGGCGCAGAGCCGGTTCCGCGGGCTCCGCCTCGTGCACACGCACCTGAAGGGCGAGGCGCTGACGCGCGACGATCTGAACGACCTGGCTCTCCTCCGCCTGGACCTGGTCGCGGCCGTGAACGTGCAGCCCGACGGTCTTCCGGGGAACGTCCACGTCGGACATCTGCTCCCGGATCATCCCGAAGAGCCGCTCGAGGAGCAGCGGCTGTGGGAGACGTTGCCGCCCGTCCGCGTCCATGATCTCGATCTCGACTTCCAGGCGCTGATCGCCTCGCTCGAGGCCGAAGTGGCTCGGTCCGCGCGCGTGCGCTCGGCGGGCGGCGAGAACGGGGCCGTCCTCGTCGGCGTGACCCGCGGCAGCCGGAGCTCGGCGCTGGAATCGCTGGCGGAGCTCCGGGAGCTCGCGCGCACCGCCGGCGTCACGGTGCTCGACTCCGTGCTGCAGGTGCGGAAGGAGCTCGATCCCCGGACACTGCTCGGCAAGGGCAAGCTCCAGGAGCTGATGCTGCGTTGCATGCAGCTCGGCGCCGAGCTGATCGTCTTCGATCGCGATCTGACGCCGGGACAGATGAACGCGATCGCGGAGGCGACCGACCTTCGCGTGCTCGATCGCACGCAGCTGATCCTCGACATCTTCGCGCAGCGCGCCACCAGCCGCGACGGAAAGCTGCAGGTCGAGCTCGCGCAGCTCAAGTACCGCCTGCCGCGCCTGCGCGGCAAAGGCGATGCGATGAGCCGGCTGATGGGCGGGATCGGCGGCCGCGGACCGGGCGAGACCAAGCTCGAGTCGGACCGGCGGCGGACCCGCGAGCGCATCCATCGATTGGAGCGCGAGCTCCATGGGCTCTCCACCAGCCGCGCCGTCCGCCGGCGGCAGCGGAACCGGCGCGAGCTGCCGGTGATCAGCATCGTCGGCTACACCAATGCCGGGAAGAGCACGCTGCTCGCCGCGCTCACCGGGACGCAGGCCTACAGCGACGATCTCCTGTTCGCGACACTCGACCCGGCGAGCCGCCGGCTGCGGTTCCCGCGCGAGCGGGAGGTGATCCTGACCGATACCGTCGGCTTCATCCGCGACTTGCCGGCGGATCTCCTGGCGGCGTTCCGCGCCACCCTCGAGGAGCTCCGCGACGCGGATCTCCTGCTCCACGTGGTCGACGCCGCCGACCCGCAGTTCGAGAGCCGCATCGAAGCCGTGGAGTCGATCCTCGCCAAGCTCGACCTCGGTGGCGTGCCGCGGCTCCTCGTCTTCAACAAGATCGATCGACTGAACGGCGATGCCGCGGCTCTGGGAGGGCTCTGCCGTTCGCGCGATGCCGTCGCGGTGAGCGCACTCACCGGGGAGGGGTTCGCCGGCCTCGTCGAGCGCGCCGACCGCATGTTGTCGGCGAACGGCGTCCCGCCGGTGCCCGCCGAAGGGCCGAGCGAGGGCGCCGGTTCGTGAGCTCGGAGCGTGAATTTCTCCTGCGCTTCCGGACGCCGTCGGTTCGCGTAGTCTCGAGGTCTCGAGGATGCAAGAGCGTATCGGCGCCACAGGCGAGATGATCGGGTTCCGCGCTCTGGTGGACGCCGAGATCGAGCTCGTGGTGCTCGAGCCGCGACACGCGCCCGAGCTCTTCCGGGCGACGGACCGGAACCGCGTCCACCTGCGCCGCTGGCTCCCCTGGCTCGACGCCACGACCTCGATCGGCGACACCGTCGCCTTCATCGACAGCACGCGCCGCCAGGCGTCCGCGAACAACGGCTTCCAGAGCGGCATCTGGTACCGCCACGAGCTGGTCGGCGTGATCGGTTTCCATCAGGTGGACTGGCCGAACCGCACGACGTCGATCGGCTACTGGTTGGCGCAGCCGTTCGAGGGTCGCGGCATCATGACGCGGGCGTGTGGTGCGCTCGTCAGCCACGGGTTTCGACAGATGCGTCTTCACCGGCTGGAGGTCCGCTGTGCGGTGGCGAATGCGAGGAGCCGCGCGATCCCGGAGCGTCTCGGTTTTCGCCTGGAAGGCACCATCCGCGAGGCGGAGTGGCTCTACGACCGCTTCGTCGATCACGCCGTCTACGGTCTTCTCGAAGCCGAGTGGCGC
>JAXDLK010000062.1:0-16744 GCA_034666665.1 Candidatus Binatota bacterium | reverse complement strand
TACTTCTCGCTCAAGGCAGGCGTGCGCTGGCCTCTCGACGTCCTCGCCGAGGAAGGGTTCGCCTACGATTCGAGCATCCTGCCGATCGACCGGCTTCCCGGTCTCGAGCTGGTGTCGCCGCGATCGCCTTACGCGCTCCGCGCCGACCTCTGGGAGGTGCCGATCGCCGTCAGCCGCTTCGGCTTCTGGCACCTGCCGATGCTCGGCGGCTTCGCTCTGCGGGCGCTGCCGGAGGCATTCGTCAGGCGGCGGCTCGAGCAGTTCGAGGCCGAGATCGGACCCGCGGTGCTGCACGTGCATCCGTGGGAGATCGATCCCGGCGCGCCCGAGGCCGAATCCGTTCCTCGCGCGGTCCGGGGTCTCAAGCGTGTCGGCAGGAAAGGCCTCGCCGGCAAGCTCCGTCGACTGCTGCGCGCCTACTCGTTCGGCTCGATCGCGGAGGTGTTTCCCGAATCGCGCGGCGCCGGCGCGCGGCCGATCGCAGCGAAGCTCGCGCCTTCGGCGTAGAGGCAGAGCCCGCCGGCGACCAGCCACAGCGTCTCGCGCAGACGGATGAGCAGCCCGACCGCGAGGCCCAGATCCGCGTTCCCGCCGCCGAGAGTGACCACCCCCACCTGCGTCGCCTCGAGCGTGCCGAGACCCGCGGGAACGGGAGCCAGATAGGCGGCGCCGAGCCCGACGAGCGACGCGAGCACCGTCGGCAGCGGCACCGGTACCCCGAACGCACGGAAGAGCGCGTGGAACTCGGCGACGACCACGACCTCGATCGCCAGCGACAGCAGGAGCGCGCGCCGGAACGCAGGCGTTCGCAGGAAACCGCGGAACCCCGTCTCGGCGTCCTCCAGATGGCGGCGGAGGGGGGCCATCGTCTCGCCGCGAAGCACCGTGGAGAGTCCCCGGCCGCCGCGGAAGGCGAACAGATAGAAGAGCGCCAGCGCGGAGGCGCCGACGGCCATTCCTCCCGCGATCCACGCGACCGGTCGGCCGAACCCGCTGGAATGGAGGGCGAAGACGGCTACGTACACCGGGCCGGCGACCGCGTTCGCCGACAGCTCGAGCAGCCGGTCGATCGCGACGCCGAGAGCGGCGGAGCGCGCGGAGAGGCCGCTCCGATGCGCGAGCACGATGCGCGCGGCGTCGCCCGAGATCACCGCGGGCGGAAGCAGCGTGCCCGCCGCCTGGCCGGCTGCGCGGATGCGGAAGAGCCGCCCGAGAGAGAGGGGCGAGCCGCCGTCGATCGCCTCGTGCACGATCTTCCAGCGGAGCGCGTAGAGAGCGACCACCGACGTCGTGAGGACGAGGAACGGAGCGAGCCGCTCCGGCGCCGTGGAGGCGAGCGCGCCGGTGAAGCGCTCGAGGCCGATCGCGTGCGCGAGTCCCGCGAGCAGGGCCGCGCCGGCGGCGATCCAGAGCGGCGCCGCGACTCGATTCGTCCTCGGGCGCGTCATCCGTGCCGCCGCGTGCTCCCGTCGATCCGGATCCGGTGCATTAGAAAAGATGCGACTCGCCTGATAGCTAGAACCGATGTCCGAGATCTCCGGTCGGACGGCCCTCGTCACCGGCGCGGCCAAGCGCATCGGACGCGAGATCGCCCTCGCGCTCGCGCGTGCCGAGGTGCACTGCCTGCTCCACTATCACCGCTCGGCCGAGGACGTCGCGGAGACCGCGGAGGAGTGTCGCCGCATCGGCGTCCGCGCCGAGGCGATGCAGGCGGATTTCCGCGAGCTCGCCGAGATCGAGGCGCTCGCCCACAGCGCCTCCGAGCGCCACGTCGACATCCTGGTGCACAATGCCTCGACGTTCTCGCGCGTGCCGTTCCTCGAGACGGCGCTCGAAACGCACCAGCATCTGCTCGAGCGCGACCTGAGCCTCCACGTGACGACGCCGTATCTTCTCGGCCGCGCGCTCGGTGAATCCATGGTCGCCCGGGGATGGGGGCGGATCGTGCTGATCGGCGACTGGAGCACGGAGGCGTCGGTCTTTCGCCACTACGCGCCGTACATCGTCTCGAAGGCGGCGATCCCGGAGCTCACCAAGGTGCTCGCCCTCGAGCTCGGCACGCGCTCGCCGGCGGTGACCGCGAACGCAGTGCTGCCGGGCCCGATCCTTCCGGGCGAGGGACACGATCCGGACGACGTGGCGATGGTGCAACGGCAGACGATCATCGGTCGCTGGCTCGGCGCGGAGGCCATCGCCCGCGCCGTCGTCTTCCTCGCGGAGAACCCGGAGATCACCGGCGAGGCGCTGCGGGTCGACGGCGGGCGCTCGATGAAGGCGTTGTAGCCGTGAACGACCGCTTCCTGCGCGCCTGCCGCCGCGAGCCGGTCGATGCGACGCCTGTCTGGTTCCTGCGACAGGCCGGCCGCTACATGGCCGAGTACCGTGCGATCCGCCAGCACCACTCGCTGCTGGAGATCTGCCGCACCCCACGCCTCGCCGCCGAGGTCACGCTGCAGCCGATCGATCGCCTCGACGTCGATGCCGCGATCGTCTTCGCCGACATCCTCCTGCCGCTCGAGCCGCTCGGCGCCGGGCTGGAGTTCACCCCCGGCGACGGGCCGACGCTCGCGCGGCCGGTGCGATCCGCGGCGGACGTCGACCGATTGCGCGACGTGGACGTGGCCGCGGATCTCGGCTTCGTCGGCGAAAGCATTCGCGAGGCGAAGCGCGCGCTCGGCGGCCGCGTGCCGCTGATCGGCTTCGCCGGCGGCCCCTTCACCGTCGCGAGCTACCTGATCGAGGGCGGCTCGACTCGCAACTTCGTCGCCACGAAGCGCTTGCTCTACTCGGAGCCGGAGGCATGGCACCGGCTGCTCGGACGGCTCGCGCGACTGACGCTCGAGTACCTGGAGATGCAGCTCGACGCGGGGGCGGACGCCGTGCAGATCTTCGACAGCTGGGTCGGCGCGCTGAGCCCACGGGATTACCGCACGCTGGTCGCGCCCCACGCCCGAGCGATCCTCGAACCGCTCGCGCGCCGCGGCGTTCCGGTGATCCATTTCGGTACCCAGACCGCCGGCATGCTCCGCGATCTTCGCGACGCGGGCGGCACGGTGATCGGTCTCGACTGGCGGGTCGACCTCGCGCGCGGCTGGGAGGCCGTCGGCGAGGGGGTCGCGGTGCAGGGGAACCTCGATCCCGTGGCGTTGCTCGGTCCTTGGCCGGAGCTCGCCCGCGCGGCCCGCGCCGTCCTGGAGGACGCGAGCGGCCGGCCCGGGCACGTCTTCAACGTCGGTCACGGCATCTTGCCGGAGACACCCGTCGACGCCGTTCGCGACCTGGTCCGGTTCGTCCGTGAGGAGAGCGCGCGCCCGCGCTGAACGGCGGCGCCGCGCAGTCGATCGCGAGAGCGCCGCGCATCCTGGCCGCGTTGACTGTCCCGGGACCACAGGCCATGCAGAAACGGGTGATTCGTCGGTGATCCGCGCGCAGACACTTCCGCCTTTTCTCTTCACCAGCCGGTTTGTCCGGGTGCTCCGCCACCTCCCGGAGTTCACCCGGCTGTACGCCAGTCTCTTTCGCGACCGGCGGGTGTCTCTGCTGCCGAAGGCGCTGCTGATCCTGATCGCGGTCTACCTCGTGTCGCCCATCGATCTGGTGCCGGCCTTCATTCCGGTGCTCGGACAGCTCGACGATCTCGGTGTTCTCCTCGGCGGTCTCTGGCTGTTCATCCGTCTTTGCCCCCCCGACGTCGTCGCGGAGACGGTCCACGAGGTCGCGAGGACGGCGCGCTCATGAGAAGCGTCCGGTTCGCCGCGGCGGCCGGCGCGGCGGCGATCGCCGCCGGCTTGCTCGCGCTCGCGGTCGGCGGTGGGATCGCGGTCGAGCTCCTGTGGTTCGGCGAGCTCGGTTTCGGTGGCGTGTACCGGCGAGTGCTCGCTGCGCGCGCGATCACGTTCGCGATCGCGACCGGCGTCTCCTTCGCCGCGTTGGCGATCACCGGGCTGTGGGCGCTTCGGAACGCGCCGCCGCCGTCGCCCGTCCGGCTGATCCTTCGACGCGGCAACGGGGACGCGACGATCCCGGAGCTGATCGCGCCGGTGATGCACCGGATCCCGTGGCGCCTCCTGGTGCTCGCGCCGGCCGTCATCGCCGCCGTGCTCGTCGGCATTGCTCAGGCCGCGGCCTGGGACACCTACCTTCTGTGGTGGAACGCGGCTCCCGCCGGACAGACCGATCCGATCTTCGGTCGCGACGTCGGCTTCTACCTCTTCTCGCTGCCGGTCTACCGGTCGCTCTTCGGCTTCGCGATGGCGGTCGTGGTCCTCGCGATCCTACTGGTCGCGGCGGTTTTCTGGCTGCGGAACGCGATCGATCTCCGTGACGTCACCCGGACGCTTTCGCCGGCCGTCGTCGGCGCGGTGTCGCTCGCGCTGGCGGCGTTCTTCGTGGTCAAGGCGGGTGGCCATTGGCTCGCGCGCTACGAGCTGCTGCTCGACCGCGACGGCGCCGTCTTCGGCGTCGGATACACCGGCGCGACCGTGCGCCTTCCGCTCCTCTGGCTGTCGCTGCTCGTCTCCCTCGGCGCCGCCGGCGCGTGCGTGGCGAACCTCCGCAGGCGCGGCCTCGCGCTTCCGGCCGGTGCCGTGATGGCGGTCGTCGCCGTTTCCATAGTGACGTCGGTGCTGCCGGACCTCTTCCACCGCTTTCGCGTACGCCCGGACGAGCTCCGCCTCGAGACGCCGTACCTCGAGCACGCGATTCGCCTGACGCGCGCGGCCTACGGTCTGGAATCCGTCGCCGCCCGCGCCTTTCCCTCCGCCGGCTCGCTCGACCGTGCGGCGATCGAGCGCAACGAGGAAACCTTCGACAACGTGCGGCTTTGGGACCCGCGGCCGCTGCTCTCCGGCTACCGGCAGCTGCAGGTGATCCGCCTCTACTACGACTTCAACGACGTCGACATCGACCGCTACGACGTCGCGGGGAAGCGGCGGCAGGTGATGGTCGCAGCGCGCGAGATCGACGCCGCGCAGCTTCCGGAGGCGGCACGTACGTGGGTCAATCAGCGCCTCAAGTTCACGCACGGCTTCGGAGCGGTGATGAGCCCGGTCAACGAGTTCGACGGCGAGGGGCTACCGGTCTTCTTCCTGAAGGACATCCCGCCGCGCTCGAGCGTCGGGCTCGAGATCACCGAGCCCCGGATCTACTACGGCGAGATCGCCAGCGATCCCGTGGTGGTCAAGAGCGCGAGCGGCGAGTTCGATTACCCGAAGGGCGACCAGAACGTCGCCAACGTGTACGCCGGCACCGGCGGCGTGCCCATCGGCGGCTGGCTCCGCCGCATGCTCTTCGCGTGGCAGCTCGGCGACGTGAACCTGCTGATCTCGGGAAACGTCACCGCCGAGAGCCGCGTGATGATGCGCCGAACCATCCGCGATCGCGTCCGGCGCGTGGCGCCGTTCCTGCGGCTCGACCGCGATCCTTACCTGGTCGTCGCCGACGGCCGGCTCTACTGGATTCAGGACGCCTACACGACGAGCACGACCTATCCCTACTCGGAGCCGGTGCCGGGCCTCGGACTCAATTACATGCGGAACTCCGTGAAGATCGTCGTCGACGCCTACCACGGCCGCGTCGATCTCTACGCGATGGATCCGGAGGAGCCGGTGCTCGCGGCGTACGCCCGGGCCTTTCCCGGTCTCTTTCGCAGCGCTCGCGAGATTCCGCCGGCGATCGCCGCGCACCTCCGCTATCCCGAGGATCTCTTCCTCGTGCAGGCGGAGATGTACCGCACGTACCACATGACCGAGCCGAGCGTCTTCTACAACAAGGAGGATCTCTGGAGCTTTCCCACCGAGACGCTCGAGGGCGCTCAGTCGGTGGTCGAGCCGTACTACGTGAACATGAAGCTTCCGGGCGGCGACCGCACCGAGTTCATCCTGATGCAGCCGATGACGCCGGCGAACCGCAACAACATGGTCGCGTGGCTGGCGGCGCGCTGCGATCCGCCGCACTACGGCGAGCTCGTGGAGTACGAGTTCCCCAAGGAGCGGCTGATCTACGGGCCGAGCCAGATCGAGGCACGCATCGATCAGGACACGGTGATCTCGCAGCAGATCTCGCTCTGGAACCAGATGGGTTCGAAGGTGATCCGCGGCAATCTGCTGGTGATCCCGGTCGAGGACACGTTGATCTACGTCCAGCCGCTCTACCTGCGCTCGGAGCAGGGCCAGATCCCCGAGCTGAAGCGCGTGATCGTCGCGCACGGCGATCGCATCGCGATGGATCGCTCGTTCTCCACGGCGCTCGCGGCGGTGGCGGTACCGCCGGGGGGGGCGCCTCCGCCGCTGCCGCCGATCGAGCGGCCCGCGGGCCCGGCGGCGGGCGGGCAGCCCCGGCCGCCCACCATGGCGGAGGGCACGGAGGCGAGGGAGCGATACCGCGCGGCGCTCGATTCCCTCCGGCGAGGGGATTGGGTCGGCTTCGGACGCGAGATGGAGGCGCTCGGGCGTTCGCTCGAGCCACCGCCGGTATCCCCTGCGGCTCCGGCCGGAAGCACGGGCGTGCCGCCGTCGTCTTGACGGCGCCGCGGGCGAAATGGTTGGTGCGACGAGGAGGACCATCCATGACCCGTTTCACGATTCCGCTCGCGGTCGCAGCCGTGATTCCGTTGCTCGCCGCGCGGCCCGCGCCAGCGGGCCTCAGCATCGCGCGCACGGCCGTTGCCGACATCGTCGGCTGCGAGGACGACGGCATCGTCGGCCACGCGGAGCTCGCCGAGGTCGAATCGCGCGACGGCGTGAAGGTGGTCGTGGTACGCGTCCGCGCGACCGGACTGCCCGACGGACGTCACGGCGTGCACATCCACGAGGTCGGAACCTGCGAGCCGTGCAGCGCCGCCGGCGGCCATTTCGATCCCGGGCCGGCGGGCAATCCGAGCCCGGACGGCAACCATCCCTTCCATTCCGGTGACCTGGTCAACCTCAAGGTCAAGGACGGCGAGGGCAAGATGCGTACGGTGACCAGTCGCGTGACGCTCTCCCCGGGTCCGCTCAGCATTTTCGACGCCGACGGCAGCGCGATCATCATCCACGCGGGCAAGGACACGTTCTGCCCCAACGGAGAGAAGGCGGGGTGCGCCGGCGGTACGCGCGCCGCGTGCGGCGTGATCGTTCCCACCGAGGAATGACCGGCGCCGTAGCTCGCGGCTGCAGACGGCGCGCCGGGCGCCGATGACTCTACCGTCCGCCGAGGAGCTGCGCGCGGCCCGTCTCCGCGCGGTCCTCGTCTCGCTCGTCGTCGGGGTGACGCTCTGCCTGGTCAAGTTCGGCGCGTGGCTGATCACCGATTCGTCGGCGGTGCTCTCGGACGCGCTCGAGTCCATCGTCAACGTCGTCGCCGCGCTCTTCGCGCTCGGCAGCCTGTCGTTCGCGACCCGTCCGGCGGACCCGTCGCACCCGTACGGGCACGGCAAGGTCGAGTTCCTGTCGAGCGGCTTCGAAGGCGGTCTCGTCGCGTTCGCCGCGATGGTGATCGTCTACCAGGCCGCCGAGGCGCTCTGGGCCGGTCACCGGCTGAACTCGATCGGTGACGGCGTGATCCTGATCGCCGCCGCCGGCGTCGGCAACGCGGTCCTCGGCTGGTATCTCGTCCGCAGCGGACGCCGCATTCACTCGCCGGCAGTCGAAGCGGACGGCCTGCACGTGCTCTCCGACTTCTGGACCAGCGCCGGCGTGGTCGTCGGCCTCGCGCTCGTGTGGCTCACGGGATGGCACGTGATCGATCCCCTGGTGGCCGTCGTCGTCGGCGTCAACCTCGGCTGGATGGGGACTCGGATCGTCCGCCGTGCCGTCGGCGGCCTGCTCGACGAGTCGGATCTCGAGCTGCTCAGCCGGCTCGTCGACGCCTTCAACCGCGTCGAGAACCCGGGCGTGATCGCGATCCACCGCCTGCGCGCGATCCGCTTCGGCGGGGTGGCTCACATCGACGCGCATCTGGTCGTGCCGCGGTCTTGGACGGTGGAGGAAGCCCACGACGTCGCGAATCGCTTCGAGCAGAGCGTGATCGAGCACGTCGGCCATCACGCGGAGATCAATTTTCACCTCGATCCCTGTCGCTCGACGGAGTGTGGCGAGTGCGGCCGCGATCCGCGCGCGCGCCAGCGGCACGAAGCCGGCCGGCGGCTGTGGACGCTCGAGGAGGTTACCGGCGAAGCCATGCCGGAGCGGCTCGCGTCCTGAACGAAACCGACGGACCGCGGCGCGAGGGCGGTTTGTACTCGCAATGCTTTTGCGCCATTTTGAACGCGCACACGCCGGAAGGGAGCCGAGCATGACCGAACGAGTCCGCGAGATCCTGAGCTGGTACGAGAGCGACAACCCGGGAACTCGGGCAAATCTCGCGCGGCTGCTCACGCACGGGCGCCTGGCGGGCAGCGGCCGCTTGGTGATCCTGCCGGTCGACCAGGGCTTCGAGCACGGGCCGGCACGGAGCTTCGCGTCGAACCCCGCCGGCTACGACCCGGCGTACCACTTCGAGCTCGCGATCGAGGCCGGCTGCAATGCGTACGCGGCGCCGCTCGGCTTCCTCGAAGGAGCGGCGGCCCGCTACCTCGGCGAGGTGCCGCTGATCCTCAAGGCGAACAACCACGACGTGCTCTACGACGAGAAGGACCCGCTCCCTTCTCAGACCGCGAGCGTACGCGATGCGCTGCGCCTCGGCTGCGCCGCGATCGGCTACACGATCTACCCCGGCTCGTCGCACAGCCGCACCATGTACCAGCAGCTGCGCGAGATCGCCGAGGAGGCGAAGAGCGTCGGTCTCCCCGTGGTCGTCTGGTCGTACCCGCGCGGGTCGGCGCTCAGCAAGGAGGGCGAGACGGCCGTCGACGTGGTGGCGTACGCGGCGCAGATCGCCTGCCAGCTCGGCGCGACCGTCGTCAAGGTGAAGCTGCCGTCGAATCACCTCGAGCAGCCCGAGGCACGAAAGGTGTACGAGCGGGAGCGGATTCCGATCGGCACGATCGCGGAGCGCGTGCGCCACGTGGTCGAGAGCTGTTTCGCCGGCCGGCGCGTGGTGATCTTCTCCGGCGGTGCGGCGAAGGGCGACCAGGACGTGTTCGACGAAGCGCGCGGCATCCGCGACGGCGGTGGCTTCGGTTCGATCATCGGCCGGAACTCCTTCCAGCGGAAGAAGCCCGAAGCCCTGAAGTTCCTCGAAACCGTGATGAAGATCTACGCCGGCGAGATGAAGTAGACCGCTCCGGCGGCGGACGTCTCCTCCCGATCCGATTGCCGCTCGCGCTCTACAACACGCTGACCCGCGGGATCGATCCCTTCGAGCCGCGGGAGGCAGGGAAGGTCGGCCTCTACGTCTGCGGCGTCACGGTCTACGACCGCTGCCACGTCGGGCATGCGCGCGCGCTCGTCGTCTTCGACGTCCTGCACCGCCATCTGCGCGCCTCCGGGTACGAGGTGGTCTTCGTCCGCAACCTGACGGACGTCGACGACCGCATCATCGAGCGAGCGGAACGCGAGGGGGTGCCGGCCGCGGAGGTGGCGGAGCGGAACGTCCGCGAGTTCCAGATCGACGTGGCAGCCCTCGGCTGCCTAGCGCCGACGCACGAGCCGCGCGCCACCGAGTTCGTCGCCGAGATGGTCGCGCTGATCGCGGAGCTCGTCGATCGCGGCCTCGCCTACGCGCTCGACGGCGACGTGTACTTCGCGGTGCGTGCCTTCCCCGGCTACGGCAAGCTCTCGGGCCGCAGGCTGGACGAGATGATCGCCGGTGCCCGCGTCGAGGTGGACGAGCGCAAGCGCGACGCGATGGACTTCGCGCTCTGGAAGGCGGTCTCCGCCGAGCGTGAGACGGCGGGCGAGCCCGCCTGGGACAGCCCGTGGGGCCGCGGCCGCCCCGGGTGGCACATCGAGTGCTCGGCGATGAGCACTCACTTCCTCGGACAGCCGTTCGACCTCCACGGCGGCGGCGAGGACTTGATCTTCCCGCACCACGAAAACGAGATCGCGCAGTCCGAGGGCGCCAACGGCCTGCCGCTGGCGCGCTGGTTCGTGCACAACAGCTTCGTCCGGCTGAATCAGGAGAAGATGTCGAAGTCCATCGGCAACGTCTTCGGCATCCGCGAGCTCACGGACCGGCTGCCCGGTGAAGCGCTGCGGCTGTTCGTGGTCTCGACCCATTACCGGAGCCCGATGGATTTCTCGCTCGAGGGCGTCGAGGAGAGCTTCCGCGCGCTCGTTCGCCTCTACGAGACGCTCGCGCGGGTCGACGCGGCCGCAGGGCCAGTGGAACCGGCGAAGCTCGGCGAGCTCTCGCCGCGCCTCGAGCCGTTCGCGGCGGCGCTCGACGACGATCTCAACACGGCGCGGGCGACGAGCGTCCTCTTCGAGCTCGTGCGCGAGATGAACCGGCTGCTCGATGCGGGCGACGTCGCGGGCGCCGCAGCGATCCGCCGCGACTTCGCGGCGGCGGCCGTGGTGATCGGCATCGGTGATCGCTCACCGGCCGAGTTCCTCGAAGCGGAGCGCCGGCGGGCCCTCGTGGTTGCCGAGCTGTCCCCCGAGGACGTGGGATCGCGAATCGCGGAGCGTGCGCAGGCGCGGCAGGCGAAGGACTGGGCCCGCGCCGACCGTTTGCGCGACGAGCTCGCCGCACGCGGGATCGCTCTCGAGGACTCGGCTGGCGACACGACGTGGCGGCCGTTATCGTGGGGAGTGGAAGCGCGGAGGAGCCGCGGCCGATGAACGAGACGACACCGCTGCACACGCGCACCCTGCGGTACGACAGCCGGCCCCTCGGAGGGAACGCGCTCGGGCTGCTGGCGGAGCTCCGCGACGTCCGCCACGTCGGCTTCGGCAACCGCTTCGGCCGAGAGCATCCCGCGGGCGTGGTTCACCACATGGGCCTCGAGACGGAGATCGGCGGGGACGGCGTGGTCCGTACGGCCGATGCCTGGATGCAGGCCGCACCGTTCGATGCTTCGCCCGAGACACGGGGCGAGGGGTGCCGCGACGTCCTCGGGAGCTACCGGACGCTCATCGCGCTCGCGCTCGACGACTCCTACGCGCTCGGTGTGCTCGGCTGCGTGGGCGGACCGAAGGGATGCTTCCACGTGTCGAGCCTGGCGCAGGGGCTGCCGTGGGTGGTGCGCGCGGCTCGCGAGAGCGCGGGTGAGCTTCGCCGCGCGATCACGGTGGCTGCCCATGCGGGCACGGGTGCCGGTGTGGAGTTCACCTGCTCGCTCGCCGATCGCGTCGGCGCCGTGGATACCGTGCGGGCGGAGATCGTCTGCACCCTCCGCGTGCCCGGGATGGAGATCCTCGCCGCCGAAGGCCGGGTGGGTCTCCCGCCGGGTGCGGCGCGTGTGGATGCCGACCGCGTGCATCGGCTCGCCGGGCTCGTCGTCACCAAGGAATTCACCACCGCCGCGCTCGAAGCCGTCGGTGAGGGGGCCGTATTTCCGCCGCTGGTGGTGGCGTTCGCGCCCGTGACCGCCCAGGCGGTCGGCGCGTTCGCGGCCTTCCGCGGCGGCGATCAGACGCCGTCGGGTCGTTCGCGGCGGTTCGCGTCGCAGGTCGACAGCTGTCACATGTGGCGTTCCGACGGGCCGCTGGTCGCGCTCGCCGATGCCGCCGGAGGCACCCGATGAGCCGTTTCCGCACCTTGGCCATTTCGATCGCCGTATCCCTCTCCCTCGGTCTCGCCGGAATCGCGGCCGCGCAACAGGTCCGTACCTGGAAGGACGCGGACGGCCGGCTGCACTACAGCAACGTGAGCCCGTCCAGCCCGCCGCCGCCCGCCGGCGCGTCTCCGCCCTCCGCGCCGGCCGCGGAGGCAAACGAACCCGCAGCTGCCGAGACGCCGGCCGAGAAAGTGGATCCCTACGGGAAGCTCAGCGACGGAGAGCTCTCCTCGACGGTCACGCTGAAGCGCGATCGCTTGCAGAACGAGCTCCGCACCGCGCAGCGCCGGATCGCGGAGATCGATCAGGAGCTCGCCGACATCCGTGGTCTGCGCCAGAAGGCGATGTCGAAGGCGGCCGAGGCCTACGGGATCGACCGCGCTCCGGCAGATGTGCCTTCTCCCCGCGAGCTCGAGCTTTCCGAGGAGAAGAAGAAGCTCGAGGAACAGGTGGCCTCCGTACGCTCCGCGTACGCGGAGCTCGAGGATTCCGTTCGGAAGCGCAACGCCGGGCTTCCGCAGTGGTGGATCCCGCTGGAGCGCTGAGCGAAGCCTTCCATGCGCGGCGGCAGGAGAGCGACTCCGAGCTTCCGTCTGCCGGCCGACGTGACACCGGCCGAGTACGACGTCCACCTCGAGCCGGATCTCGCGAGCGGTCGATTCGCCGGCCGCGTGCGAATCGCCGTCGACGTGGCGCGTCCTCGCGCCACCGTGACGTTGCACGCGCTCGATCTCGAGATCACCGACGCGGTGGTGCTGCTCGGAGGACGAGCCCTCGTTCCTCGCGTCGTCCCCCGGCCACGAGAACAGGCCCTGACGCTCCGGCTCCCGCAGCCGATCTCCGGCCGCGCGATTCTCGACCTCGGCTTCTCCGGTGTGCTCGGGAGGCAGCTTCGCGGGTTCTACGCAGTCGAGTCCGAAGGGCGGCGGTATGCGTTCACGCAGCTCGAAGCCGCGGATGCGCGGCGCGTCTTCCCGTGTTTCGACGAGCCTTCGTTCAAGGCACGGTTCCGCATCGCGGTGACGGTGACAGGAGAGGACGCGGTGCTCTCCAATGCTCCCGTCGAGAGCGAGGAGCGGGCCGGGAACAAGCGCACGGTCCGTTTCGCGCCCACGCCGCCGCTGTCGACGTACCTGCTCGCCGTTGCGGTCGGACCGCTCGAGGCGTCGGCGGTGCGGAGGCTCGGGGCCACGCCGATCCGCGTCTGGCACGCTCCCGGCAAGGGGCATCTCACGGAGTTCGGCCTCGAAGCCGCGGTCGAGACGCTCCGCCGCCTCGAGGAGTACTTCGCGATCCCGTACCCGTACGGCAAGCTGGACCTCGTCGCGGTTCCCGATTTCGAGGCCGGCGCCATGGAGAACGCCGGCGCGGTGTTCTTCCGGGAGACGCTGTTGCTCCTCGATCCGTCGACCGTGTCGCTGCAGGAAACCAAGCGCGCGGCCGAGGTCATCGCCCACGAGCTCGCGCACATGTGGTACGGCGATCTCGTCACCATGGAGTGGTGGGACGACCTCTGGCTGAATGAGGCGTTCGCCACCTGGATGGCGTACCGCGTCGTCGACGACTGGCGGCCGGACTGGCGCCTCTGGCAGTCCTTCGAGCACGATCGCGCGGGCGCCCTCGCGCTCGACGCGCTGTCGAACACGCACCCGATCTACGCGCGGGTCGACGACGTCGCCCAGGCGACCGAGAACTTCGACGTCATCACCTACGAGAAGGGCGCCGCCGTCGTGCGCATGATCGAGCACTATCTCGGCCCCGAGACGTTCCGCGAGGGGGTGCGGCGTTACATCGACCGCCACCGCGAAGGGAACGCGGTGGCGGCGGACCTGTGGAGCGCTCTGGAAGAAGCTTCGGGACGCGCGGTCGCGCGCGTGGCGGAAACCTGGATCCGACGCCCGGGATTTCCGCTCGTGGATCTCCGGCCGGAAGGCCGCGGGTGCGCGCGCTTGCGCGTGCGCCAGCAGCGGTTCTTCGCGGATCCCCGCGTGCCGGCGTCGCGGCGACGCGGGCGATGGCCGATTCCGCTGGTGGTGAAGTGGGGGGGTGGCGACGGGGAGATCGCGCTCCGGCGGTTTCTGGTGAACGGCGCGAACGGCCGGGTCGAGCTCGATGGCGAGCGAACGCCTCGCTGGTACTTCGGGAACGCCGGCGCGGGTGGCTTCTACCGCGTGCGGCACGATCCGAAGACCACGGCCGCGCTGCTCGCGGAGCTCCCCGCGGCGTTGACCGCGGTCGAGCGTCTCGCGCTCGTCGGTGATCAGTGGGCGCTGGTCCGCTCCGGCGCGTCGACGGTCGAGAGCTTTCTCGCGGTGCCGAACGTCCTCGGCGACGAGCCCGACGCCGACGTGCTCGACGGCATCGCCGGTCCCCTCTCCGTGCTCGACGATCAGGTGGTCGATCCGGGAAGCCTCGCACAGGCCGCGCTCCGCTCGTGGATCGCCGAAGTGTTCGGGCCGGCGTTCCGTGCCGCCGGATGGTCGCCTCGACCTGCGGAACCGGATGCCGACCGCTTGCGCCGATCCTCGCTCCTGCGGCTCGTCGGATTGATCGCGGAAGATCGCTCCGTCGCGGAGGCGGCGCGGGAGCGTCTCGACCGTTATCTCGCGGACCGCTCCGCGCTCGAGCCGAACCTCGCCGACCCCGTGGTGTCGCTCGCCGCGCGAACGGGAGACGAAACGCTCTACGAGCGGTACCGCGGCGTCGTCGCGGGCGCGCGGACGCCGCAGGAGCGGCGGCGTTTTCTCCTGAGCCTGGCGTCCTTCCGTGATCTCGGCTGCATCCGCCGAACGCTCGAGGCGATTCTCGCCGGCGAGGTCCCGACCCAGGACGTCGCGTTCGTGCTGATGCGGCTGTTCTCGAACCCCGCCGCGCGGGAGTCCACCTGGACGTTCCTCACGCGGAACTGGGCCCCGCTCCGCGAGCGCGTGCCGCCGCTGATGATCTCTCGTCTGATCGAGAGCACCCCGGCGCTCCGTGAGGCGCGGTACGCGCGCGAAGTCGCGCGCTTCTTCCACGCCCATCCGGTGCCCGAGGCGGCACGGGCTCTGAAGCAGGCGCTCGAGCTCTTCCGGCTGAACGCGGAGCTGCGCCGGCGCGCGGGTCGGCGTCTCGCGCGTTGGTTGGCGGCGCGGAGCGACGGGGCGGGGTCGCCGGCGTGAAGCTCGAGATCGTCGAGCGGCTCGGCGATCTCGATGCCGCACAGTGGGACGCACTCGTCGGCGACGGGTCGGCGTTCCTCGAGTCGGGTTGGCTGGGCTCGCTCGAGGAATCCGGCTGCGTCTCCGGCCGAGCCGGGTGGACGCCGCAGCACCTCACGCTCTGGGAGGGTACCGACCTCGTCGGCGCGTGTCCGCTCTACGTGAAGAGCCACAGCATGGGCGAGTTCGTCTTCGACCACGCCTGGGCCGAGGCGGCGGCGCGCGCGGGGCTGGACTACTACCCGAAGCTACTGGTGGCGGCGCCGTTCACGCCGGCTGCGGGCGCTCGACTCCTGTCACACCCCGACGCCGATCGTCCCGAGGTCGTGCGGCTCCTCGGTGCCGCGCTCCGCGAGCTCTGTGACCGCGGCGGCTTCTCCTCGGTGCACGTGAACTTCTGCCTCGAGGACGAGGTCGCGGCGCTGACGGAGGCTGGCTACGTCCGGCGCACTGGCTATCAGTTCCAGTGGTCGAACCCCGGTTGGACGACGTTCGAGGACTATCTCGCCGCGTTTCGCAGCAAGCGCCGGGTGCAGATCCGCCGCGAGCGGCGAGAGCTCGACGCGCAGTCGATCGAGATCCGGGCGTTCGCAGGCGACGGGATCCCGGACGCGCTCTTCGGCACGATGTTCGAGCTCTATCGCTCGACGATCGACAAGTACTTCTGGGGCCGCCAGTACCTGAACCTCGAGCTCTTCGACCGCCTGCGCCGGGTGTGGAAGCGACGGCTCTGCTTCATCGTCGCCGAGCGCCATGGTCAGGTGGTCGCGGGCACGTTCAACGTGCGCAAGGGCGACGTGCTCTACGGGCGCTACTGGGGAACCTTCGAGGAGCTTCGCTACCTCCACTTCAACGTCTGCTATTACGCGGCGATCGAGCTCTGCCTGCGCGAAGGCATCGCGCGCTTCGAGCCTGGCGCCGGCGGAGAGTTCAAGTACCTGCGCGGCTTCGACCCGCGGCCCACGGAGAGCATGCATTTTCTCGCGGACCCGCGCCTCGCCCGTGCGGTTCGCGACCACCTGGTCCGCGAGCGTCGCGCCGTCGCGCGCGAGATCGACGACCTGGAGGAGGCGAGCGCTCTCCGGCGATCGGAAGGAGGAAAGACATGAGGCTCGAAGGCAAGGTGGCTCTGGTGACCGGTGGAGGATCGGGGATCGGACGCGAGATCTGCATCGCGTTCGCGCGTGAGGGAGCGAGCGTCGCCGTCAACGACGTCAATCGCGAGGGCATCGACGGCACGATCCGCGCGATGGGCGAGGGCGGCGCCCGCGCCATGCCGGCGCCGGCGGACGTCTCCGACGCGGTGGCGGTCGCCCGAGCCGTCGAAGAGCTCGTTCGGCGCTACGGTACGCTCGACGTGCTGGTGAACAACGCCGGCATCGGCGAGGTCAGCGGCCAGTCGGAGACCGATCGCATGAACCGCGTCGCGGAGGCGCAGATGGGCGAGATGCTCTCCGGTGGCCCGATCCGGACGTTTTGGGAAGTCACGCAGGCGATGGAGGACGCGGTGTGGGACCGCATGCTGCGCGTCCATCTGTACGGCACGTTCCACTGCACGCGGGAGGCGCTCAAGGTGATGGAGAAGAAGGGCTACGGCAGGATCGTCAACATTTCCTCGATCGCGGCCACCGTGGGACTCGAGGGAGCACCCCATTATTCGGCGGCGAAGGCGGGGATCCTCGGCTTCACCCGCTCCGTCGCCCGCGAGGTCGGCGCGCGCGGGATCACGGTGAATGCGATCGCTCCGGGGTTGATCGACACGCCGATGACGGATCCGCTGTCGCCGCTCGTTCGCCAGGCGTGGATGATGAACACTCCGCTGAAGAAATCCGGCAAGCCGAAGGACATCGCGGCGGCCGCGCTCTACCTCGCGTCCGACGACGGCGAGTTCGTCACCGGTCAGATC
>JAXDLK010000061.1:0-9685 GCA_034666665.1 Candidatus Binatota bacterium | reverse complement strand
TGAGGTGCGTGCCGAAAACCTGCAAGCGGCACCGGCCGGCGATTATGACGGAGGCGCGAACGGCGATCCGCCGCTCCTGATAGACGTAGCCGTGCCACGTCCGCTCGATCGGATGCTCCGGCGCGAGCTCGCGCGCTTCGGCGTCGGCGATCGGCCAGCGGCTGAGAATTGCGCTGCCTTCCTCGAACTCGCCGCCACCGCCGACGGAGCCGTTCGCCGGCGCATAGAACTGCTGATAGGCGAGGCCGCACTGCCGCAACCCCTCGACGAGCCGCGCGACCAAGTCACCGTGCGTCCTCGAGATCCATGCCTCCTGGAGCACGACCAGATCCGCAGCCTCCGCGACGAGCGCCCGCTCGAGGATCGCAAGACGCTCCTCGAAATGACGCAGGGCGGGGTAGTCGTGGAAGATGTTGAACGTGAGGACCTTGAGCGTCACGGTCGTGCAAGACGGCGAACGCCACGACCTCGAGGGTCACCGTTGTGAAAGACGTCGAATGGGAAGCGCTCGAGCGTCACGAGATGCGGGCCGCGACCACCCGGCGAACGGTCTCGGGGGTGAGCTCGTCGAACGATGCGAGCACCGCGTGCGCGAGCGAGAAGTCGCTCCCCCTCGTGTAGTCGTTCGGCACCACGACGCAGGTCGTGCCCGCCGCGATCGCGGAGCGCACGCCCTTGGCCGCATCCTCGACGACGAGGCAATCGCAAGTCGGCGCGCCGAGCAGCGCGGCGACGCGGAGAAATGGATCCGGCGCCGGCTTGCCGCGGGCGTAGTCCTCGCGACCGACGACGGCTCGGAAGTGCTCCGCGAGCCCGAAGCGATCGAGAACCCACTCCGCTTCCCCTCTCGGCGAGTTCGTCGCCAGTCCGAGCGGCCACACCTCGGCGAGCGCAGCGATCGCCGTCGCCGCACCGGGGCGCAGGCGGGCTTCGCCGTGGAGCAGCACGCGGTAGAATTCCTGCTTCCGCGCGAACAGGGCCGCACGGTCCGCGCCCCACGTCCGCTGCGCGTACTCCAGGCCGTCGCCTCGAGCGGTGAAGACCTCGGCGTAGAGGTCGAATGGGATCGTACGCTCGAGCGCCTGCTCGAATGCTCGATGGTGCAGCGGCTCGGAGTCGACGATCACCCCGTCGAGATCAAACAGGATCGCCGCCGGCCTCGTCGTCGCCATCGTCCTCCCCGACCCCGTTTCCGACGCCATCTTCGTTCGCCGCCCCGTTCCCGTTCGCGGCCGCGTCGACGTCGTCGCGCTCGGCGAGCCGGGCGACGGCGACCACGCGTTCGCCCTCGTCGATGCCGATCAGCCGGACGCCTTGCGTGTTCCGTCCAATCTGTCGGATCTCGGCGACGCGCATGCGGATGACCTTGCCGCCGCTGGTGACCAGCATGGCCTGATCGTCGTCGGTGACGGTGAGGACCCCGACGACCGGACCGGTGCGCTCGGTCACCCGCATGGTGATGATGCCTTTCCCGCCGCGGTTGGTGACGCGGTACTCGTCCATGCCCGTGCGCTTGCCGAAGCCGAGCTCCGACATCGCGAGGAGGCTCGCGTGCGGGTCGACGATCGCCATCGCGACCACCTCGTCGCCCTCCTCGAGACTGACGCCCTTGACGCCGTACGTGTCTCGGCCCGTGGCGCGGACCGCGTGCTCGGAAAAGCGGATCGCCTGTCCGGTCTTCGTCGAGAGGATGATCTCCGCGGCACCGTCGGTCTCGCGTACGCCGATGACCTCGTCCCCGTCCTCGACCGCGATCGCGATCAGTCCGGACGACCGCGGGTTCGCGTAGGCCATCAGGTCGGTCTTCTTGACCAGTCCGCGGCGCGTCGCGAAGCAGGCGTAGCTGCCCGGATGGAATTCTCGCACCGGCAGGAACGCGGAGATCTTCTCTTCGGCGCCCAGGTGCAGCAGGTTGACGATCGGCTTTCCCCGGGAGGCGCGGCCGGCCTGCGGCACCTCGTGGACCTTCAGCCAGTGGACCCGTCCGGTCGAGGTGAAGAAGAGCAGGTAGCTGTGCGTCGACGCGATGAAGAGGTGCGCGATGAAGTCCTCGTCGCGCGGCGCCGAACCGATCTTTCCGCGTCCGCCGCGCCGCTGCGCGCGATAGGCGGTCGCCGGGATCCGCTTGATGTAGCCGCGGTGGGAGATCGTCACCACCATGTCCTCTTCGACGATCAGGTCCTCGGGACGGAAATCTCCGGGGCGCTCGTCGAGGATCTGCGTCCGACGCTCGTCGCCGTAGAGCTTCTGCACGTCGCGGAGCTCGGCCACGATGATGCGGTCGACTTCCTGGGCGCTACCGAGGATCTCGCGATAGCGGCGGATCTCCTCCTGCGTCTCCGCGAGCTCCTTCAGGATCTTGTCGCGCTCGAGCGACGTCAGCCGCTGGAGTCGGAGGTTCAGGATCTCCTGCGCCTGGATCTCGCTGAGACCGAGCTCCGCCGTCAGCCCGGCCTTCGCGGCGGCGGGATCCGACGAGGCGCGGATCAGGGCGATCACCTGATCGAGGTGATCGAGCGCGATGCGGAAGCCTTCGAGCACGTGTAGCCGCTTCTCCGCTTCGCGGAGCTCGTACTGCGTGCGCCGTGTGACCACGTCGCGGCGGTGATCGAGGAAGGCGCGGAGCGCGGTCTTCAGGTTCAGCGTGACCGGGCGGTTTTCGACGATCGCCAGCAGGATCACGCCGAAGGAGTCCTGCATCGGCGTGTGGCGGTAGAGCTGGTTCAGCACCACCCCGGCGACCGCGTCGCGCTTGAGCTCGATCACGATGCGCATTCCGTCGCGGTCGGATTCGTCGCGCAGATCGGAGATGCCCTCGATCGTCTTCTCGTTGACGAGCTCGGCCATGCGCTCGATCAGCCGCGCCTTGTTCACCTGGAAGGGGATCTCGGTGACGATGATCGACTGCCGGTCTCGCTTCTCGTCGGTCTCGATCGCGGCCCGCGCGCGCACCGTGAGAATGCCTTTGCCGTCGCGATAGGCATCGGCGATCGCTCGCCGGCCACAGAGGATCCCACCCGTCGGAAAGTCGGGCCCGGGCACGATCTCCATCAGCTCGTCGATGGTGATGTCCGGCCGCTCGACCAGCGCGATCACCGCGTCGACGATCTCGCGCAAGTTGTGCGGCGGGACGTTCGTCGCCATGCCGACCGCGATCCCGGACGAGCCGTTGACGAGCAGGTTCGGGATCTTCGCGGGGAGGACGCGCGGCTCGCGCGTGGTCTCGTCGTAGTTCGGTACGAACTCGACGGTTTCCTTCTCGATGTCCGCGAGCATCTCGCTCGCGATGCGCGACATCCGCACTTCGGTGTAGCGCATCGCCGCCGGCGGGTCGCCGTCGATCGACCCGAAGTTCCCCTGGCCGTCGATCAGCGGGTATCGGAGCGAGAAGTCCTGCGCCATGCGCGCGATCGTGTCGTAGATCGCGGCGTCGCCGTGCGGATGGTACTTGCCCATGACGTCGCCGACGACGCGCGCGGACTTCTTGTACGCGCGGTTCCAGTCGACGCCGATCTCGTACATCCCGTAGAGGACGCGGCGATGCACGGGCTTCAAGCCGTCGCGCGCGTCGGGCAGCGCGCGGCTGATGATCACCGACATCGCGTAGTCCAGGAAGGACTGACGCATCTCGTCCTCGATGTTCACCGAGTGACGGGGGACTTTGATCTCGTCCATGCGGAACGAATCAGACGTCGAGGTTGCGCACGTTCAGTGCGTTCGCCTCGATGAACCGCCGGCGGGGCTCGACCTCGTCGCCCATGAGCGTCGAGAAGATCTCGTCCGCCTCGTAGGCGTCCTCGACCTTCACCTGGAGCAGCACGCGAGCCGCCGGGTCCATCGTCGTTTCCCACAGCTGACTGGGGTTCATCTCGCCGAGACCCTTGAAGCGTTTGATCTCGAGACCCTGTCGCGCGTGGTCGGTCAACCGGCGGACGGCCTGGGCGAGGTTCGGCACTTCCTCGTCCTGCTCGCCGCTGCGGAGGCGGAACGGCGCCTCGCCTGCCGCACGGAGCTCGCGGACGATGCGCCTCATCTCCTCGAGCTCGGGCGACATCAGGAACTCCGCATCGACGAGGCTGCGACTGCCGTTGCCGCCGTTCGCGCCACTGACGGCGAGGACGCGGAAGCCGCCGTGCTCGGCGTCGGGCTCCAGCTCGTACACCATCGGCAGCAGCTCCGGCGCGAGCGTCTGGAGCTGGCGGTCGACCTGTCCGAGCACGTCGTCGAGCTCGGTCTCGCTCTGCAGCGTCGACGGATGGAAGGCTTCGACCCAGGCGATCGCCTGCGCGAGATGACGATTGCGGCGCTTGCGCTCGACGGCGTTGAGGATCCGGTCGAGGCGGTTCGACAGCCGGACCACCTCGCGGAGGGCATCGCGCGACACCGGCTCGTCGGCGCCGTGCGGCACCAGCTGCCAGTGCTCGGTCGCGACCTCGATCAGGTACTCCTCGAGCGCTCCCGCGTCCTTCAGGTACTGCTCCTTCTTCCTGCGCTTCACCTGGAAGAGCGGCGGCAGCGCGACGTACAGGTACCCGTTCTCGATCAGCTTCGGATACTGGCGATAGAAGAACGTGAGCAGCAGCGTACGGATGTGCGATCCGTCCACGTCCGCGTCCGTCATGACGATCACACGGTGGTAGCGGAGCTTCGAGAGGTCCATCTCCTCGGCGCCGATGCCGACGCCGAGAGCGGTGATCATCAAGCGGATCTCTTGTGACGAAAGCATCTTGTCCGGTCGGGCCTTCTCGACGTTCAGGATCTTGCCGCGGATCGGCAGGATTGCCTGCGTCCGCCGGTCGCGCCCCTGCTTGGCCGATCCACCCGCAGAGTCGCCCTCGACGATGAAGATCTCCGACTTCGCGGGGTCCCTCTCCTGGCAATCCGCGAGCTTGCCGGGAAGGTTCCCGGAGTCGAGGGCTCCCTTGCGGCGGGCGAGGTCCTTGGCCTTACGAGTCGCCTCGCGCACGCGCGCGGCCTCGAGGCCTTTGGCGACGATGCGGCGAGCGTCCGGCGGGTGGTTGTCGAGGTACTCGCCGAGCTTCTCGTTGACCACCGCCTCGACGAGACCCTTCACCTCGCTGTTGCCGAGCTTCGTCTTCGTCTGTCCCTCGAATTGCGGCTCGGGCACCTGCACCGCGACCACGGCCGTGAGGCCTTCGCGCGTGTCTTCGCCCTGCAAGCTGTCGCTGTCCTTCTTCAGCAGGTTCGCACCGACGGCGTACGCGTTGAGCGTACGCGTCAGCGCGGATTTGAAGCCGATCAGGTGCGTGCCGCCTTCGATCGTGCCGATGTTGTTCGCGAACGAGAAGATCGATTCGGTGTACCCCTCGTTCCACTGCATCGCGATCTCGACGACGACGCCTTCCCGCTCGCCGGAGAGGTACAGCACGCTCGGGTGGATCGGGGTCTTCGCGCGGTTCAGATGCTCGACGAAGGAGACGATGCCGCCTTCGTAGAGGAACTCGTGCGACCGCGTCTCTCGCTCGTCGGAGATGGAGATCTTGAGGCCGCGGTTCAGGAACGCGAGCTCGCGCAGGCGCTGCGACAGGATCTCGAAGCTGAAGTCGACGGTCTCGAAGATCTCCGTGTCCGGCTTGAACGTGACCTTGGTGCCGCTCGCCTGGGTCGTGCCGATCTCCTGGAGCGGCTGCTCCGGAACGCCGCGGCGGAAGCGCTGCAGATACACCTTGCCGCGTCGGCGAATCTCGACCTCGAGGAACTCGGAGAGTGCATTCACCACCGACACACCGACCCCGTGAAGCCCGCCGGAGACGCGGTAGGCACCCTTGTCAAACTTGCCGCCGGCATGGAGCTTGGTGAGCACCACTTCTGCGGCGGAGATGCCCTCGCCCGAGTGGATCTCCGTCGGAATGCCGCGGCCGTCGTCCTCGACCGTGACGCTGCCCTCGATGTGGATCGTCACCGCAACCGATCTGCAAAATCCGGCAAGCGCCTCGTCGACCGAGTTGTCGACGACCTCGAACACCAGGTGATGGAGACCGCGCTCCGAGGTGTCGCCGACGTACATGCCCGGCCGCTTGCGAACGGCCTCCAGGCCCTCGAGCACCCGGATCGATTCGGCGTCGTAATTACCGCTTGGCGGAGGAGTCGTAACCACGTCAGAACGTCGTCAAAAAGAGTTTGAGGTGAGCATCGGCGGACGCACGGAGACCCAGGTGTGAATATAGCGCAAAACACTCCGTGAGCAAACGAATTGCCCCACTTTAAAATGTGTTTTTGAACTTCTAGCGGAGGGGCTTTTCAGCGCAGCGGGAACGTCAGAGTCGCATGGGCATGACGACGTAGGTGAACTGGTCGTCACCTTCGGTGCGGAGTATGCCCGGGCTGACGTCGTCCGAAACCAGGAGCGTCACGCGCTCTCCCTCGGGCATCACGGTGAGCACCTCGGTCAAGTAGCGAAGATTGAAGCCGATCGAGATCGGCTCGCCGGTGTAGGCAACCTCCAGCTCGTCCGAGGCTTCGCCCATGTCCGGGTTGCTGGTGCGGAGCTCGATCATGCCTTCCGAGAGCGAGAGCTTGACCCCGCGCGACCGCTCGGTCGACAGCAAGGATACCCTCCTCAGCGCCGCGAGAAACGATTCGCGGTCGAGCTTGATGGCGACCTTCCCGTCCTTGGGGATGACCTGCCTGTAGTCGGGGAACTCTCCTTCGACGAGCACCATGAAGAGCTCGGCGTCTCCGGTGAGGACTCGTGCCGTCGTGCCGTCGACGACGATCGTCACCGCGTCCCCCACGCCGCCTCCTCCGAGCACCTTGCGGAGCTCGAGCAGACCCTTTCGCGGGAGGATGATGCCCCGCTTGAGCGGGTCGCCTTCGACCTTGCGCTCCATCAGCGCGAGGCGATGACCATCGGTGGCGACCATCCGCAGGTTCTCTCCCGCATGCTCCGCATAGACGCCGCTCAGGTTGAGCCTGGTCTCGTCCAGCGAGACCGCGAAGACCGTCCGCTCGATCATCAGATCGATGACGTGCGGCGGAGCGACGATCGAGGTCGCGTCCTTGCTCGGCTTCGCGGTCAGCCCGGGGATGCTCGGGTACTCTTTCGGGTCGAGGCCGTTGAGCCTGCACTTCGACCGCCCGCTGGTGACCTCGATGCCGTGGCTGTCCATGCCGCGGACACGGATCCCTTCCTCGGGTGCCGCGCTGGCGATCTCGTAGAGCTTGCGCGCGTTCACGGTGATCGAGCCGTCGCCACGCACCTCACCCGGGCAATGCTTGCGGATGCCGATGTCCATATCCGTCGCCAGAACGGTCAAGCCACCTCGATCCGCGGACTCGATCAGCACGTTGGCGAGAATGGGAAGGGGATTTCGCTTCTCCACCACTCCGTGGGTCAATGCCAACGCATCGACGAAATCTTGCTTGCTGACCTCGAATTCCATGCGGCTTCCGCTCCTATCTTGTTCTCTTCTCAGAAAAAAGAAACCGTAGGAAAAGAGCAGGCCGACTTCTGGACGGCCGCTGCAGGTCCGCGCCGCTACGGGCGAAAACGACGGGTCGGCGTTGTGGAAAACCCGATGCCGCCGGTGCGTGTACGATCACGATTCCCATGCCACCGGTGCCGGAGCTGACGAGAGCGCACGAGCGATCCCCGGACGATCCACAGGTCCGGAGACGTCAGGCACGCACTTCGCCCTGAATCAGGCGCTCGAGCCGCGCGAGGTGGTTCTGAAACGCGGGATCGCTCCGCAGCCGGGTCTCGATCACCTGGATGCCGTGAAGCACCGTCGAGTGGTCGCGGTTGCCGAATCTCTGGCCGACGGTTGCCAGCGACGCGGCGGCAAGCTTTCGCGAGAGGTACATCGCGACCTGTCGCGCGAAGGCGAGGTTCTTGGTCCGCTTGGCCGACCGGATGTCGAGCGGCCGGACCCCGTACTGGTCGCAGACGACCTTCTGCACCAGCTCGATCGAGACCTGCACGCGGTGCTCGTGGAGCAACTCCTTCAGGACCTCACGGGCGAACTCCACGGTGATCGGCTTTCGCGCGAGCGATGCGAAGGCGCCGAGGCGTGTGAGGGCGCCCTCGAGCTCGCGGATGTTCGCCTCGAACTTCGAAGCCAGGAAGATGGCGACGTCGTGAGGGAGCTCGAGGTTCTCGAGATCCGCCTTCTTGAGCAAGATCGCGATGCGGGTCTCGATGTCCGGGGCCTGGATGTCCGCGATCAAACCCCACTCGAAGCGGTTCCGCAGCCGGGCCTCGAGGTCCCGGATGTCCTTCGGCGTCTTGTCCGACGTGAGCACGATCTGACGGCGGCTGTCGTGCAGCACGTTGAACGTGTGAAAGAACTCTTCCTGCGTGCGCTCGCGGCCGGCGAGCACGTGGACGTCGTCGAGAATCAGCACGTCGAGCTTGCGGAAGCGGTTCTTGAAGTCTTCCATGCGGTCGCCCGACTGGCGAATCGCCGCGATCAGCTCGTTCATGAACCCTTCGGCGGAGAAATAGCCGATCTTGAGCTGCGGGCGCTCGCCGAGGACCCTGTGACCGATGGCGTTGATCAGGTGGGTCTTGCCGAGGCCGACTCCGCCGTAGATGAAGATCGGGTTGTAGAGCTCGCCCGGCTGGTTCGCGACCGCGAGCGCCGCGGCATGCGCGAACTGATTGCTCGCGCCGACCACGAAGTTATCGAACGTGTAGTGCGGCATCAGGTTCGAGCGGCGCGCGGGGGGCGCTGCGGCCGGTGTCGCGAGCGCGCCGTCGCGGCCGGTGGGCTTCAAGAAGAGCTCGCCCTGCTCGCCCGCGCTCGCGTGCAGGACCACCTGCGAGACGTCGCCGCAGATCGAGCGGAAGCTCTCGAGCAGCGCGTCGTAATGATTCTCGTGGATCCAGTCGACGAAAAATTTGTTCGGCAGCTGGAGAACCGCGCAGCGGTCGTTGACGCCGCGAAATCGAGCCGGCTGGAACCACGTATCGACGTTCTGGCCGCCGATCTTCTCGCGCAGGACCTCGCTCACTTTCTCCCACGTCGCTTCCATCGGTCATCCCCCCAAGCGAGCACGAGCGCGCGGCGTGCGCGGCTGCGAAAAGTTATCCACAGCGGTGGAAAAGCCGCGAACGCCCCGACCGTGCGGTGGTTTCCCACCGAGCCCCACAGAGCTATCCACAAAAACGTCGAGGAGAAGTCGGAGCCGGTGAGCGGGAACGTCGATTAGACGAGCAGGTGCGAAAAGTTCGAAGGCCACGCTACCGGCGAAGCGAGTGTGGAGAGGAGCGGTCTCTCGGATCGATCCAAGCCGCAGAGTCGTAACCGAGACGGGGGACGAAGATCAAGACGAAAATCGTCGACGTCGCGAGCGAGTGGATGCGTGCACGCTCGAGTTTGACTGCCGCGGAACGCGATGGTAGCCGGTCGCGATTCGGGAGCCCGGGACGGGCTCCTCGGTAGGCGGGCCTCGTGTCTTCCCCCACGTCAGCGAAGCTCTTCGAAGAGGCCCTGCGGTCGATCCCGGGCGGCGTCAACAGCCCGGTGCGCGCGTGGAAAGCGGTCGGCGGCACGCCGCGCTTCATCCGCGAAGCCCACGGCGCGACGATCGTCGACGTCGACGGGCGCGAGTACGTCGATTTCCTCGGGGCATGGGGCCCGATGATCCTCGGCCACGCGCATCCCGAGGTGGTCCGCGCAATCCAGGAAGCCGCCGCGCGCGGAACCGCGTACGGTGCGCCGAC
>JAXDLK010000060.1:0-4501 GCA_034666665.1 Candidatus Binatota bacterium | reverse complement strand
ACGCGACGGAGCCGCTGAACCTGGGAAGCAGCGAGCTGGTCACCATCAACCAGCTGGTCGCGATTGTCGAGGAGATCGCGGATGTGAAGCTCGAGAAGCGGTACGACCTGCGCGCGCCTCAGGGCGTGCGGGGACGGAACAGCGACAACACGCGGATCCGCGACGTATTGGGCTGGGAGCCGAGCACGAGCCTTCGCGTCGGAATGGAGCATACGTACCGGTGGATCCACGATCAGATGTCGCCCGCGGGCCATCGGGTACGTGCGGGACGAGCGGTCGCGTGACCGGCGCGTATGTCCGATGTCCTTTCCCAGAGCGAGGTGAGAGTTGATTCGCGTCTCGCGCGCGCAACCACCGCCGCAATCGCAGCGATTCTGTTCGGCGCCGCGTTCGCGAACGGGGGCGCTCCCGTGTGGGCGAGCGCCGCCGTCGTGGTATCGGCCGGCGGCCTGGCGCTCGTGTGGTTTTGCAGCGGACGGTCGCAGCCCTCGCACAGCCCGGACGCTCGCGCGCGACGGGTGTTTGCCAGCCTCTCGCTCGCCGCGTCGGCGTACGTGGCCGTCCAGCTGCTGCCGCTTCCGCCCGCGCTGCTCCGAGCCGTCAGCCCCGCAACGGCGGCGTACTACGACAGGACGGCGCACGTTGCGGAGTCGATCGCGGAAGCCGAGCTCGCCTCGCGCGATCAAACCATGCCGCACGGAATGATCGCCGAAGTCGCGCGCCTCGCGCGGCTCGATCGTGGTTGGTTTCCGAGGCAATGGCGACCGATCGCTCTCCATCCATACGCAACCAGGTCCGATCTTCTGCGGTACCTCGCGTACGGGCTCACTCTCGCATTGGCGGCCGCGTCGCCGCTACCCGGCTCGATCGCCCGCTGCCTGATCGGCATCGGGTATTTCGTCGCCGGGTTCGCGATTCTTCAGCACTATCTCACGGCGGCGCCGATCTTCTGGTTCATCGACGTCGAGGACATGCCCGTTCACCCGGCGCGGATGTTGGGGCCGTTCGTTCACGCGAACACGCTCGGCGGGTTCCTGGCGCCGCTCGTTCCGCTCGCCGTCGCGTTCGTGACGAGCGCGTCGAAGGCCTCGGTCGTGCCGGTGCTCGGTCTCGCGACGATGATCGCGGCACTGCTCGGGTCCGGTTCGAGGGGCGCGATCATCGGGGCGCTGCTGGGAGTGGCCGCATCACGGTGGTTGCGCCGCGGCGCGGATCCGGACCGGCGGATCAAGCGCGTCGGTCCGGCGGTCACCGTGCTCGTCGTGCTGGTCCTCGCGGCCCTGTACGCAGGGCCGAACGCGGGGCGGCTGTTCGAGGCGCGCGCGAATCCCGAGGAAGCGCAAACGACGCTCGCGTTTCGCGCGACGCTCGCCCGGCAGACCCTGCCGGTGCTCCGGGATTTCGCACTGGTCGGCGTGGGGCCAGGCTCCTGGTACGGCGCGTTCGGACCGTACGAGCGGTACCCGCTCCACGAGGTGTCCGGACGGCACCTTCACGACGACTACCTCGAATGGGCGGTCGAGGTCGGCATCGTCGGAGTGACGTTGACGATCGCGCTCGCGCTCGCGTTCGCGCGGTGGGCGCGAGCGACGGCGTCCGTCCCGCCGACGCTTCGCGCGGCAATGATCGGCGGCGTCGTTGCCGTCGCCTTCCACGAGCTCGTGGATTTTCCGCTGCGCGTTCCTGCGGTCGCGTTCGCGATGGCGGTTCAGCTCGGGCTTCTCTGCAACCCGTTCTGGAGTACGAACCGGCGCGCGAGAACGGCGCCGTCCGCACGGGTGGGAACCCTCCGGGGATCCCCGCTCCGGATGCTCGCTGCGGTCGCGGCTGGAATCGCCGTCGTCGGAGGGATTCAAGAATTTCGCGAGCTCCGCGAACAGTCGCGAGCGATCGATGGATCGGTCGCGGTGACGTTCGCGCCGCGCGACGCGAGCACGTGGGGGTGGATCGGATCATCGCTGCAAGGGCGCGGGCCCGAGGGTCGGGCAGCGAGCATCGCGTCCTTCGTGAAGTCGATCGACCTGTGCCCATACTTCGCAGGGTCGTTTCGCTCGCTTGCGGCGATGGCCGACGCACCCGGGAAGCTGCGGCTGCTCGAGGCGGCGATCTACCTGGACCCGATGGAAGGCGACACACGGTCGGCGTACGCCGTTGCGCTCGATCGTGCGGGGCGCCGGTCGGACGCGTTGAGAGAGATCGAACGGTCCATCATCGACGATCCCGTGCTCGCGCAGCATCCCCTGCTGGCGCGCGGCGAAGTGGATCCCGAGGCGGATCCACATCTGACGTTCGTCGCGGCAGCGCGGCGGGGCTTCGAACGGGCCGCGAGCGAGCGCGCAGGAGATCCGCGGGTCACTGCCCAGGCGGCGGCATTCTTCGACCGGTTCGGGGACCCTCGGCGGGCCGCGCCGCTCTGGGAACGCACCGCCGACGCAACCGCGGATTGGCCGCGCTACGGACCTCGTGCCGCTCGAGCATACGCGGCCGCCGGTGATTTCGGCCAGGCGGAGGCGATCGCCAGGCGGTCTCTCCAGGACGCGCCTCGCGACGCTCAGGCGTATCGCCTTCTGGCGATGGAAGTGCTCGCGCCGCGAGGGAGACGAACCGAGGCGATGGGAGTGCTCGAAGAAGGCATTCGCCGGAGCCGCGAGCGGGCGGCGCTGTACACGGCGCTGCACGACCTCAAGCTCGAGGAGGGAGACGAGACCGGCGCGCTCGAGGCGCTCTCGCGAGGTGGGGACGAGCTTTCCGACGATCCGGTATTCCAGTTGCGCCTGGGGTCCGCGTTCCTCGAGCGCGGCGACTACCACCGCGCCAACGTCGCGCTCGACCGCACTCTCGCCGCGGATCCTTCACGGGCGGAGGCGCATTATCGAAAAGGGCTGGTGCTCGAGAAGCTGAGTGACCTCACAGGCGCACGCGAGGCGTATCGCCGCGCCGCCGAGCTCGAACCTTCGAGCGCTCCCTACGTCGCCGCCCGCCAGCGACTCGAGGACGTCTTCGCGCGCGCCGAGCCGGGTTCCGATTCTGCCCGACGCGCGGACGGTTCTTGATTCGGGTGCGGGCACGCGACGATGCGCCGAGGGCGAGCGGTCATGACCGAAACCTCCTGCGCGAGGCGGAGGCGGGGACCGGGGCCGTCCACTTCTGCCAGACCGCCGGCGTGACGGGATCTTTCCCCGCGAGAACCATCTCGAGCTGCGGAAAGTCGTCGTAGCCCCAGAAGAGATCGTCGCCGGCGACGACGGTCGGAACGCCGAACACTCCGAGGGCGATCGCCTCGTCGGTTCGGCGGCGGAGCTCCGCCTTGATCTCGGGATCATCGGCTTCCGCGACCAGACGAGCACCGTCGAGGCCGGCGTCGCTCGCGACGCGCTCGACGACTCCCGACTCGCTCAAATGCATACCGTGGACCCAGACCGCCTCGAACAGGGCGCTGATGAGAGCCGTTCCTTCGTGCATGCCGAGCGCGACCGTGGTGACGCGCAGTGCGAGCAGCGGATTGAAGGGAAGAAATGCCGGCGGGTTCAGCGTCACTCCCACGAGCGCCGCCTTCCGCAGGTTGTTCTTCGCCATCCAACGGCCCTTCGCGGGCATCTCGCCCGGTCCGAGCTGACCGTTCGCGTCGAGCAGCGCCGCGTACAGGATCGGCACGGGCTCGACGGTGCGACCGTACTTCTCCGCGAGTCGCGGCAGCTGCGTCCACGCGAGGTACGCGTTCGGAGAGATGTAGTCGAAGTAGAAGCGGATCGGGGTCGGAGGCATGCTCTACCGTCTACGCGAGGGGTAAGAGGAGTTCGACCCTGACGCTGTCGCCGAGTGCGTCAGGGTCGCCGGCGGCGACCTTCACCCGGCAGCATGCGGCGCTACGACCGAGGTCGATTTGCGGCGGGCATCGTGACATTGAAGCGCAGAGGTCACGATATGCCGTCGCAGAAGAAGCCGGTGAAGGCGAAGAAGTCGAGCGTGAAGGTCCGCGATCTGGCGCCCAAGAAGGACTTGAAGGGCGGCGTGCGCAAAGCCGGCAAGGACCAGCAGGACTACTGACGTCCTTCCGTCGCGATGTGGCGGGTCCGCTCGTGCTCCCGCAGCACGGGTGCGATCAAGGCGTCACGTCGAGATTCCTCGCCTCCTCCGCATCCACCACCACTCCTTCGAACACTCTCGAATCGGTGGCGCCCACCTCGATACGATAGATCCCGGCCGGGACGGAAACCTCCGCGCCCGCGACGGTGCCGGTGGCGACCACCGTGCTTGCCGCGTCGAGCACGCGGAAGTGCTCGCTGACGGCCGCCTCCAGGGCGCGACCGAGCTCCTTGCTCGACTGGGCGTCGAAGTACTGGGCGGAGGACGCCCGCTGGACTCCGACCGGCCCGGCGGCGGATGATCGCGAGCGTGCAAGCGGCGGGGATCGGCCGGCGGATCACGCTCGGCCAGTTCATCGTCCTCTCGTTCGCCGGCCTCGCCATCCTGCTTCTCGCGCTGGTGTCGATCTTCTACG
>JAXDLK010000059.1:0-6633 GCA_034666665.1 Candidatus Binatota bacterium | reverse complement strand
GGAAGGCCGTCGGCCGCTGTCGGTCGCGTTCCGCGTCGCTGGAGACGGGATCGTGTCCGCTGCCGTCATCGGAACGTTGCTCGGCGCCACGTTCCTACTGGGACTCCAGCTCGTTCCGGCGCACGAGACGTTGAGCCTCGCGACCTTCGGAGGAGGCGACCAAGAGCTCTGGGTCCCACTCCGGTTGATGACGAGCTCCAACCACAAGTTCACCCTCTTCTCCGGTAGCCACCTGCTCGCCATCGCGAACGAAATCCTCCTCCTTTGTCCCATCGGACTCTTCCTCGTGTCCAGTCACCTCCCGTTCGTCCGCCGGCTGACCACCGACGCGATCTTTCTCGGTGTGAGCACGCTGCTTTGTTTCCTCTATCTCTTGGTCTTCAATCCCGATCTCGCCATCTTCAACGTAGGGATCTTGAACGAGTGGGACCTCTTCTCGCCGGTGGCCTTTCCATTGACCACCCTGGGTGTGGCGTTGTGGCTCGGGAGTGCGCTGGATTCTTCTCGCCGCCTCCACATCGCCGCCGTCGGCCTCGCGTTCGCGGCCGTCCACGCGGCATCCTGGATCTTGAGCAACGCCTCCGTCACGTTCTGAGGAGTCGCGCAGCGTTTCGTCGCGGCCGCTCGACCGGACCGACGACACGCGAGGCTCGTGTTCCGGCGTCGCCGCCGTTCGGTTCTCCGCCGAGACTCGGCGAACCGAGTGCCTACTGAAGCCTTCCGGCGTCGCGCTCCAGCGACGGTCGCCGATCGCGCGTCTTCGGTTCGCCGACGACGATGCGCAAGACCAGGATCTCGAGCTCGTCGCCCGTCCCCGCCCGGTAGTGCTCCTCCCAACGGCCGGGGGGCAGTGCGCGGGCGAGCGACTTCAGCTCGTCCGTCCGCCCCGGGACGGCGATGAAGAGGTTCACACCCGAGCTCAGCCGCGGCGCGGCGCCGCCAGGTGGCAAGTCGTCGCCTCGATGGCCGCGTGCGAGAAAACGAATGTTGCCGTAGCCGATCGAGAACGCAGGCATCGCAAGCAGATACGTGAAGGAGTCCTCCACGGGCTCGGCAGCGATTCGCCGCGCGACCGCCGTCGAATTCGAGAGTGGCCAGTCCTTCCGGCAGTATTCGAGAAAGTACCGGCTGAGACCGAGCAGCAAACCGCTGCACGCCAGCACGATCGCCGCCGCGTCAGCGAATCCCTGACGCCGATCGGCGTGCGCCCCTGCGACGGCTGATACCCGCTCGATCGCCGTGAAGGCACCGGCGCACGCGAACCCGACGAGCACGAGCGCCATCGCTGCGGCCGGTCCCGCCCGCGAATAGATGGGTGGATCGACCGTCAGCACCTCGAGTGACATCGCGAGCAGCAAACCGAGCACCGGCCAGGCGCACTGTCGGTCGCGCGGGCATGTCGCGGCGCGGGCGAGGCCCAGCAGAAAGAGAGCTGCCGTCAGAGGCTCGAAGAAGCCGCCGCGGTTCGGCAGGAACGAGCCGGCATCGGCCGTTTCGTAGAGGTGAAACATCCCCGCGGAACGGACGAGCTGATTCCACACGACCTCTCCGACGGACGTGGCGCCGTAGATCTGGAGCGAATGCGCCATGCCCTCTTCACTGAAGAGCGTTCTCTCCGAGCGCGCGAAGAGGCCCTGCGGGTCGTGGGAGTACTCCCAGAGCAGCGGGCCGGCGACCGCCAACGCACAGAGCGTCGTCCATGCGAATCCACGTAGGACCCGGCGCCGACTCTCGCGCGAGCCGAACGCGAGCTCGTGCACGGTCCACGCGGCCAGCATGACCGGAACGATGCGCGCCGGCACGTAGACTTGAACGCCGAGCCCGGCGGCGAGCCCGGCGATCAGGAAGAAGTCACGCGCTCGCGCGGGAGAAGTCAGACCACGCGAGAACGCCCACATCGCGACGAGGGGAAGCAGGGCAGGCGGGGCGAAGCCGAGTCCGGAGCGCCACGTATTGATGAGCGTCGCGGATCCTGCGGCGAGAAGCGCCGTCGTGAGTGCCGCGCGGCGGCCGGAGAGCTCGCACACCGTGGCGAATACGAACGAGGCCGTGATCACGCCGATCACCGCGTCGGGGAGGCGCGCACCGAACAATCCGGGATCGACCTCCAGCCCGAGCCTCTGGATCCCGTAAAACAATCCCGGGATGGCCCACAGGTCCGAGGGACGGAAGAGGTCGTGCGTGAGGTTCATGTCCATCGCCTTGAGGGCGACCTCTCCCAGATCTCCGTGGACCGCCCACGGAAACTCCGTCAGCCACGCCAGATTGACGGCGGCGGAGAGGCCGGCCACCGCGAAGAGCGAAAGCACACCCGCCGGACCGGATGCAGGAGCCTCGCGCCACGCGGAGCGCATCCCGGAAGCTACGAGGAAGAAGAGTCCCAGGAGCCAGAGAGAGGCTACCCACGAGTCGGAGATGGAGAGTACGGCCACCGCCGTCGCGAGCAACAAGAGAGACAACCCGATCAGTGGTGGTCGCGACCCTCCCCACGAGCCGACGGCCGGCCGGCATGCGGAACGAGGCCGCGAGCCATACGCGAACAGCGCCATCCCGGAGAGGAGAAGCACGTGGCCCGCGACGCGTCGCTCGGCCACGATGAAGGATCCGGCGATCGCCACACACGCACCGACGATCGCCGTACACGCATCGGCGAAGGCGCGCGGCAACCTCACGGCCCGTCGTCGCGCGACGGCTTGCGAATTCTCAGCAACAGGAACTCGAGCTCGTCCGGAGGGGATCGTTTGTAGTGCTTCTCCCACTGGCCGGGTGGCAGCGCACGAGCGAGCGCACGAAGCTCCGGCACGCGATGGGGCAAGGCGATGAAGAGGTTGACGCCGGGGTGCAGGTCGGCCGTCGTGGGCGGCGGATCGCCGGGCTGCAGGTCCTCGGCGGCATGGCGTCGGGCCATGAAGCGAATGTTCCCGTAGGCACGGTCGAAGACCGGGGTCGTCATCAGGTAGGTGAAGGTTCCTTCCGCCGGCTCCGCCGCGATCCGTCGTGCAATCTCGGTCGAATCGGTGAGCTTCCACTCGCGCTGGCAATAATCGAGGAAGTACGTGCGCGTACCCCAGCCGAAGCCGACCACCGCGATCGCGGCGGCGACGGCGGCGGCGGCGGCGCGGCCGGCACGCGGATCCACGGCGGCGCACAGCCGGTCGACGGCGCGGAGCAGCGTTCCGGCGCCGATGCCGACGACGGCCAGCGCGAGCGCCGCAGCCGGGCCGGCCCGGTGATAGCTCGGCGCGTGGATCGTCGCTGCCACGAGCAGCAGGCCGAGGATGCATCCCGTGAGCGGCCAGGCGTAGCGCCGGTCGCGAAGCCTCGGTACGGCGGCGCTCACGCCGAGGAGGAAGAGCACCGCGGTCGGCAGCTCGAAGAATCCCCCTTCGCCGACGAAGAAGCCGACGTCCTCGCCCTCGGGGAAGAAATGGAACATGCCGAAGCTTCGGACGATCTGCGCCCAGACCACGCCGAGCGCCGAGTCGGTGCCGTAGATCTGCTTCGAGTACTGCAGCGTCGCGTCGCTCAACACGAACTTGTCCGATCGCGGCTGCAGGAATTCCGGGGACTGGACGTAGTGCCAGAGGAGCGGTGCGGCCACGAGCACGGCGCAGAGGACCGTCCAGCCGAAGTTCCGCAGCACGCGTCGCCGACCGCCACGGCCGCCGAAGGCCAGCTCGTGGGCGGCGAAGCAGGCGAGCATCGGCGGGATGATCCGTGCGGCGAGGTTGACCTGTAGAGAAAGCCCGGCGACGAGGCCGGCGACCAGGAAGTAGTCCCGCGGCGAATATGTCGTCGAAGCGCCACGGAGAAACGCCCACAGGGCGACGAGCGCCAGAAACGGCGGCGGTCCCAGGCCGACGCCCAGGCGCCACGTGTTGATCATGTTCGCGGAGCCGATCGCGAGAACGCCCGCGGCGATCGCGGCATCGAGGCCGCCGACCCGGCGAACCACGGCGGCGAGCGGGATCACCGCGAGGACGCCGAGGATCGCATCGGTCGCGCGCGCACCGGCGACGCCGTCGGCGAACAGGAAGCCGAGCCGCTGGAGCGCGTTGTGCATTCCCGGCATTCCCCACCAGCTGGTGGTGCGGAAGATCTCGCTCGGGACGTTCATGCCGAGCGCCGCGAGCGCGATCTCACCGACGTCGCCGTGCACCGCACGCGGGAAGTCGGCGAGACGGTAGAGGTTCACGATCGCGGCGAGGGCCGCGAGGAACGCGATCGCGAGGTGCTCGCGGGTCCGCGAGCGCGACCCGGAGCCGGCGCGGCGAAGCCTGGAGACGACGATCAGACCGATGAGCGCGACGCAGCCCGCCGTCCAGCCGGCGAGCACCACGACGTCCGACCACCCGGCGACGAATGCGGCGTCGGCGGCCGCGAGTAGGACGAGGGCAACGAGCGGCGCTCGCCCCGAAGGAACGTCTTCCGGCGCCGCCGGCTCGTCGCCGGGCGGCGGCTGCAGCCACGACGCGAGCGAGAACGCGATCATCCCGGCGGCGAGCGCGACATGGCCCCAGGGCGGATCGAGCTGCGCGCGCCACGCCCCGTAGAGCACCACCGCCGCCGACGCGATCGCGACGAACGATGCGCCGACCGTGGAGCGTCGCGGAGCGGGCGTGGAATCCGGCGGATCCGCGAATCCACCGGATGCGGGACCGAAGTGCTGCTCGGGGATCTCCGTCATTCTCATGCGGCGGACGTCGACCGGCACCCTAGAACCAGAACATCCATCGGCGAGCAAGGCGGCGTCGCGCGAGCTTCGGCGGCGCCGTGCAGCGCCCGATGAACCTGGAAAGCACCCGGGAACGAGGATATGGGAGCGGCCGAGCTCGAATGGATCCCGCGCAAGCGAGTACGCGCGCCGCGCCCGTCGGTGCCCACCCGGACCTCTCCGTGGTGATGCTGACGAAGAACGAGAGCGAGAACGTCGCCTCGCTGGTCCCGCGGCTCTGGGACGTGATCCGCCGGCTCGGCATCGACGCCGAGATCCTCGTCGTCGATGGTTCCACCGACGACACGCTCGAGGTGGCCCGGCGCCTCGGCTGTCGCGTGCTTCGCCAGGAACGCGCCGGCTATGGTGCCGCACTCGATCAGGGGCTCGGCGCGGCCGTCGGAGAGTACGTCGCCACGATCGATGCCGACTATTCGCACGAGCCGGAGTTCCTCTACCAAATGTGGGCGGCGCGCACGTCCGCCGACGTCGTCATCGGATCGCGCTACGTGCGGGCCGGCAGTGCGGAGATGCCGCTGGTCCGCCGCATCCTCAGCCGGATCCTCAACCACGTCTTCGCGGCCGTGCTCGCGCTGCCATACCGGGACCTTTCCAGCGGCTTCCGCTTGTACCATTCCCGAGTGCTGCGGTCGGCGGCGCATCTCGCCGGTCGCGACTTCGACGCTCAGCAGGAGCTGATCGTCCGCGCGTACTGCGACGGCTGGCGCATCCGCGAGGTGCCGATCCGCTACCGGCCGCGTCACGCCGGCCGCTCGAACGCGAGAGCGCTCCGGTTCGCGCTCTCCTACCTGCGAACGTTGCGCACGCTCTGGGCCCTCAGGAACTCCGCGAGCTCGTGCGACTACGATTCACGGGCGTTCGACAGTTGGATCCTGCCGCAGCGCTGGTGGCAGCGCCGGCGCTTCCGCATGATCACCGACCTGGTGCGCGGCGAGGCGCACAGCGTGGACGTCGGCTGCGGCGCGAGTCAGATCGTTCAAGCGCTGCCGGCGATGACCGGCCTCGACGTGAACCTGCGGAAGCTCCGCTTCCTCCGCCGGAAAGACGCGAGCCAGTCGCTGGTCTGCGGCTCCGCGTTCGCGCTGCCGTTCCGTACCGGCGCGTTCTCGACCCTCGTGTCTTCCGAGGTGATCGAGCACGTGCCGAAGGCGCGCGTGCTCATCGCCGAGATGAATCGGGTCCTCGAGGCGGGCGGCACGCTCGTCCTCGGTACCCCCGACTACTCGTCGAGGGCGTGGCGCGTCATCGAGTGGTTCTACGGTCGCCTGATGCCGACCGGTTACGAGGAGGAGCACATCTCGCACTACACCGGCGAGGAGCTGCGTGCCTTGCTGCCGAGCATCGGCTTCGTCATCCGATCGGAGCACACGATCGCCGCGTCCGAGCGGATCTTTCACGCCGAGAAGGTGCGTGACGCGTGGCGCGAGCCCCCGACGGTCTCTCCCTGACCGCGCCCGCGAACCCCGAGGCGCAGGCGACGACGGTCGGCGCCGGCGAAGGCTCCGACCCGGCGGCACGCGGAGGCGCTGCGCCCGGTCGGGATCTCGCAGGTCGCGTCGCTCTCCTGGTGTCGATCGCGGCGTACGCGGCGCTCGTTTTCGACCGTCTCGCGCTCTTTCCCGTGTACTTCTTCTGCGACGAGGCCGTTCATGGCGTGGACGCGTACGCTCTGCTCACCCGCGGCACCGACATGTACGGCGAGCCCTGGCCCGTCTTCTTCCGCGGCCTCGGCGATTACCCGCTGTCGCTGTCCGTCTACCTGCACGTTCCGTTCGTGTTCCTCGCCGGGCTCACCGAGAAGTCGGTCCGGTTGGGGACCGCCTGCGTCAGCCTCGTCGGCGTCGGTGCGGTGTACGGTCTCGCGCGGCGGGTGTACGGCGTCCGTCCCGCATGGGCGA
>JAXDLK010000058.1:0-7103 GCA_034666665.1 Candidatus Binatota bacterium | reverse complement strand
ACGCCACGGCGGGCGGCTGATCGACGGGTTGCCCGGCGCCGCAAGGGTGCGTTCGCCGCAGCAGAGTAGTCGTAGACTGCGCGTACAGCAGCAGCTCGCGCAGTCACTCCCGGATCCCCGGTCCGCCGGCTGAGCGTCCCGGCGACGATCTCGAGCCGGGTAGAAAGCCGCCGCGACGAACCGCCGCGAGTCTCCGCGCATCGCCGCAAAGCATTGTGCCGCTTGGCTTTGCGCGCCTCGTACGGGACGGGGAAGCCGTCGCGGATTCGCTTCGCGCCGTCACGTGCGGCCTGGCGCTTCGCGCCGCCGACGAAGATCCTCGCAGCATGGCATTTCGCTTGCTTCGGCTCCTCTGCGGTCGATCACGCACAGATTCGAGGCGGCCCTCGAATGAAGACGTGAGCAGAGGAGTCGTCCGGGGGCGGACGGCCCCGAGCGGAAGGGGGAGAGGAAGAAATGCGGAGAGGCGCTTACCGTTTTGCCGGGGTCCTGGAGACCGCGCGCGCACCCTCACGAAGAGCGACGCTGACGCTGTCACTCGCGGGGCTGCTCTGGGCCCAAGGCGCTGATGCGGGACCGACCTTCAAGATCGACGACACCAAGTGGGCCAAGCTCGGAGTCGGCGCCCGGGGAAGCTTTGCGGCGCGCGAGGACGGCGCGGGCACCAACGGCGACGAGTGGTCGAAGGACTTCAACCTCGACAATGCCCGCATCTATCTGAGCGGGCAGATCCATCAGTACGTCAAGCTCGAGGTCAACACCGAATGCGTGTTTTGCGGCGACGGCGATCTTCAGGAATTCGTCGTGCTCGACGCCATCGGCAAGCTCGAATTCACTCCCTACTTCAACATTTGGGGCGGGCGCCTGCTGGTGCCCTCCGACCGAGCCGAGATGGACGGGCCCTTCTATGCGAACGTCTATGAAGGGTTCAAGACGCCCTTCTATCCATCAGATTTCAGCGTCCAGTTCGGATCGGGCGGCGCCGGCGTCTACGGTCGCGATCACGGCGTGAACCTCTGGGGAAACGCCGGCCCCGAAGGCCGCCTCAAGTACGTCTTCGGCGCCTTCAACGGGCTGCGCGGGCTCTCCAACCCCGACGACAACCCACTGTTCGGCGTCCGGCTCGCGTATCAGTTCCTCGGGATCGAGGACAATCCCGCGTACTACACGAGCAGCACGTACTACGGCGGTGGAGGAGACGTCCTCACCGTGGGGTACGCGCTGCAGTACCAAGCGGACGGCTCCGGTTCGGCTCTGCACCCGGGCGACTTCCTCGGTACGAGCGTCGACGTGCTGTTCGAAAAGCCGCTCGGGGATGCCGGTGCCGTCACGGTCGAGGGCGAATACAAATACTTCGATTCCGACTATGACCTCGCCGCCTTCAGCGACGAAGGAGGGTGCTTCTGCATGTTCGACGGTGACGCCTTCACCGCGACTGCCCTCTACCTACTGCCGGCGAAGGTCGGCATCGGTAAGTTCCAGCCCTACGTTCGCTACACCGACATCGAGCCCGACCACAGCAGCAGTCGCGACGAGTTCGAATCCGGAGTGAACTACGTCATCGACGGCCACAACGCGCGCCTGTCGCTCTACTTCCAGCACGGCGACCTCGCGACCAAGAGCCTCGTCAACTTCGCGCCCGACGTCACCGGTGACGACGTGAGCGCCGTCAAGATCGCAATCCAGCTGCAGATCTGAAGGAAGCGTTCGATCCCGAGCGGACGGCGACGGCGGCGACTCGTCAGTCGCCGTCGCTCGTCGGAAACCACACGACGAGAGGAGCGAGCTGTGATGAACATTTCCCCGATTCAGAATCCGAGAAGGGCGTTCGCGGCGGCGATCGTGATCGCGGCGGCGGTGTTTGGCCTTGCCGCGCCGGGCCGTGCCGCCGACAAGGACCCGATCAAGGTCGGCATCCTGCACTCGCTCTCGGGAACGATGGCGATCAGCGAGACCTCACTGAAGGACACGGCCTTGATGGCGATCGACGAGATCAACCAGAAGGGCGGGCTCCTCGGCCGCAAGATCGAGCCGGTGGTAGTCGATCCCGCCTCGAACTGGCCGCTCTTCGCCGAGAAGGCCCGTGAGCTCATCCAGAAGGAGAAGGTCGCCGTCGTCTTCGGCTGCTGGACCTCGGTGTCCCGGAAATCGGTCCTGCCGGTCTTCGAGGAGCTGAACGGCCTGCTCTTCTACCCCGTGCAGTACGAGGGCGAGGAGTCTTCGTGGAACGTCTTCTACACCGGCGCCGCGCCGAACCAGCAAGCGATTCCGGCGGTCGAGTATCTGATGAGCCCGGCGGGCGGCGAGGCCAAGCGCTTCGTCCTGCTCGGGACGGACTACGTCTATCCCCGCACCACGAACAAGATCCTCAACTACTTCCTGAAGTCCAAGGGCGTGGCCAAAGCGGACATCATGGAGACCTATACGCCCTTCGGGCACAGCGACTACCAAACGATCGTCGCCGACATCAAGAAGTTCGCCGGCGCCAAGTCGACCGCCGTGATCTCGACGATCAACGGCGACTCGAACGTTCCCTTCTACAAGGAGCTCGCCGCGCAAGGCCTGAAGGCCGAGGACGTTCCGGTGATCGCGTTCTCCGTCGGCGAGGAAGAGCTGCGCGGCATCGACACCAAGCCGCTCGTCGGCCACCTCGCAGCGTGGAACTACTTCATGTCGGTGGATACGCCTGAGAACAAGGCGTTCATCGCGAAGTGGAAGGCGTGGGTGAAGAAGAACAACCTCGCGGGCGGCAACAAGCGCGTCACCAACGATCCCATGGAGGCGACCTACATCGGCATCCAGATGTGGTCGCACGCGGTGCTGCAGGCCGGCACTACCGACGTCGACGCGGTCCGACAGGCGGTCGGCGGGCAGGTGGTTCGCGCGCCGTCGGGATTCGACATCGTGATGGACGCCAAGAACCACCACCTCCACAAGCCGGTGCTGATCGGCGAGGTCGGCGGCGATGGGCAGTTCACGGTGGTGTGGAAGACCGATGGTCCGATCCGCGCACAGGCTTGGAGCCCGTTCATCCCGGACAGCGCCAAGAAGGTCGCCGACTGGACCTACCCGTGGGTCTGTGGGAACTGCACCGAACCCAAGTACAAGTGACCGTTCGCGTCGCTCGGTCGTTCTTCCTCCTGATGGCCGGCGCGGCGGCGCTCGCTGGCGTGCCGGCCATCGCCGCTGACCTCGCGGCGGCGCTGCGAAACCTCGGCGATCCACGTCCCGCGATCGTCTCGCAGGCGATCGTCGATCTCGCTGCGCTCGATGACCCGGCGGCACTGCCGACGCTCCGCGCGTTTCAGGAGGGGAAGCTCCGGATCGACGCCGCTGGAAGCCTCCTCGTGCCGGGCGAGGACGACACCTTCGTCGACGCCGCCACGGGGACGCCGATCACGCCGTCGGGCGAGCTCCGCACGCCGATCGTCAACAACCGAGTCCGCCGCGAGCTCAAGCCGACGATCGCGCAGCTGGAGCTCCATTCCGCCGACCCCGCGGTGCGCGTCGCGGCAGCCGGTGTGCTGATGAAGCACCTGCGCCCCGAGGCGCTCGGGCCGATGAAAGGCGCGCTCGCGCGCGAGACTGACTCGTGGGTCAAGTCGCGCCTGGCGGTCGGCATCGCCGAGCTCGAGCTCCATTCGCCGGACGAGAGCTCGCGGCTCGCGGCGATCGCGATGATCCGGGAGTCGGGAGACCTCGCCTTGCGGACCGACCTCCAGGCTCTCCTGGAGCCCGGCGCCGACGGCACTCCGGCCGAGACGAGCGAGAAGGTCCGCGACGCAGCTCGCGCGACGATCACGAGCCTCGACCGTAAGCAGCTGTTCGTGAGCTCGGCCGCCAACGTCTTCTACGGCATCTCGCTCGGCAGCGTCCTGCTGCTCGCCGCGCTCGGCCTCGGTATCACGTTCGGTCTCATGGGCGTCATCAACATGGCGCACGGCGAAATGATCATGCTCGGAGCGTACGCGACCTACTCGATCCAGCGCGCCTTCCTGGCGTACGCGCCCGGCGCCGCGGACTGGGCGATCGCGGTCGCGATCCCGGCCGCATTCGCCGTCTGCACGATCGCGGGCATGATCCTCGAGCGCGCCGTGATCCAGTTCTTGTACGGGCGGCCGCTCGAGACGCTGCTCGCCACCTGGGGCGCGAGCTTGATCATCATCCAGACGGTGCGGTTCTTCTACGGCGCGCAGAACGTGCAGGTCTCCAACCCGACCTGGCTCTCCGGCGGGGTCGAGGTGATGCACGGGGTCGTGCTGCCGTACAGCCGGATCGCGATCGTGATCTTCGTCGCGCTGATCGTCGGCGCGCTCGCGGCCACCCTTCGCCGGAGCACGGTCGGGCTCGAGGTCCGCGCGGTGACACAGAACCGCGCCATGGCGGCGAGCCTCGGCATTGCCACGCGCCGGGTCGATCTCTGGACGTTCGGGCTCGGCTCGGGCCTTGCCGGGCTCGGAGGCGTGGCGCTCTCGCAGCTCGGCAACGTCGGCCCCGAGCTCGGCCAGCAGTACATCGTCGACTGCTTCATGGTCGTCGTGATCGGCGGCGTCGGCAACGTGGCGGGTACGGTCTTCGCCGCGCTCGGCCTCGGCATGGTGAACAAGCTCCTCGAGCCTCTGCTCGGAGCGGTGCTCGGCAAGATCACCGTCCTCGTCTTCATCGTTCTCTTCATCCAACGCCGGCCGCAGGGACTCTTCGCCCTGAAGGGGCGAGCCGTCGAGGGCTAGGCACGCATGGATCCCACGCTCCCGGTCTGGGCGCGGCTGCACGCCCGGCGCGAGTGGGTGGTCTTCGCGGGCGTGGCGTTCGTCACGCTCGTCCTCGTGCCGGCGCTCGCTGCGCTCCCTTCCGAAGGATCTCCGATCCGGCTCCCCGGTCACCTGATCCCGCTGTTCGGCAAGTTCGCCTGCTACGCGATCGTGGCGCTCGCCGTCGATCTCATCTGGGGCTATGCCGGCATCCTGAGCCTCGGCCACGGCGTCTTCTTCGCGCTCGGCGGCTACGCCATGGGCATGTACCTGATGCGCTCGATCGGCGCGGAGGGCGTCTACCGAAGCGAGCTCCCCGACTTCATGGTCTTCCTCGACTGGAAGGAGCTGCCGATCACCTGGTGGGGGTTCCAGCACTTCGCCTATGCCGCCTCGATGGCGCTGGTGATTCCCGGTGGCCTCGCGCTCGCCTTCGGCTGGTTCGCGTTTCGCTCGCGCATTCGCGGCGTCTACTTCTCGATCATCACGCAGGCGCTCACCTACGCGCTCATGCTGCTCTTCTTCCGCAACGATACCGGCTTCGGGGGCAACAACGGGCTCACCGACTTCAAGCGGATCCTCGGCTTTCCGATACACGATCCGTCGACGAGAATCGGCCTCTACGTGGTCTCGGTGGCCGCGCTGCTCGGCGCCTATCTCCTCTGTCGATACCTCGTGGTCTCGCGCCTGGGACGGGTGCTCGCGGCCATCCGCGACGCCGAGAGCCGCGTCATGTTCTGCGGCTACGATCCGGCGGCCTACAAGCTCTTCTTCTGGACCGTGTCCGCAATGCTCTGCGGCCTCGCCGGCGCGCTCTACACTCCCCAAGTCGGCATCATCAATCCGAGCGAGCTCCAGCCCGCGAACTCGGTCGAGATGGCGATCTGGGTAGCAGTCGGCGGCCGCGGCACGCTCTTCGGCGCGGCGCTCGGAGCGGTCGCCGTCAACTGGGCGAAGAGCTGGCTGACCGTGGCGTTTCCCGATCTCTGGCTCTATCTGCTCGGCGCGCTCTTCATCGCCGTCACACTGTTCTTCCCGGAGGGCTTCGCCGGGCTCGCGCGGTGGAAGCGCTCGTGACTCCCGAGGCGAGCGCCGCCCGCGGCATGCACGCCGTGGAGACCGGCGTGGTCGACACCAGGCAGGGGGTCATCCTCTACGTCGAGGGTTTGACGGTGTCGTTCGACGGCTTCCGCGCGCTCGATGACCTGTCACTCTATCTCGACGACGGCGAGCTCCGCTGCCTCATCGGCCCGAACGGCGCGGGCAAGACGACGCTCATGGACGTGATCACCGGCAAGACCCGCCCCGACGCCGGCAAGGTCTTCTTCGGCAACACGATCGATCTCACGGTGCTGTCGGAGGCCCAGATCGCGATCGCAGGGATCGGCCGGAAGTTCCAGCGCCCGACCGTCTTCGTCGGCCACAGCGTCTTCGAAAACCTCGAGCTCGCCTTGCGTGGCGACAAGCGCGTGCGCAGCACGCTTTTCGCCCGCCTCTCCGGCGAAGAGAAAGACCGCATCGACGCCACGCTGGCGACGATCGGCCTCGCCGGCGAGCGCGAGCTCCGCGCCGGGCTGCTGTCGCACGGACAGAAGCAGTGGCTCGAGATCGGCATGCTGCTCGTGCAAGAGCCGCAGCTCCTGCTCGTCGACGAGCCCGTCGCGGGGATGACCCATCGCGAGAGCGATCGGACCGCCGAGCTGCTGATCTCGCTCGCGGGCGAGCACACGGTCGTGGTCGTCGAGCACGACATGGAGTTCGTCCGCAAGATCGCCCGCAAGGTGACGGTGCTGCACGAAGGCAGGATCCTCGCCGAGGGCCCGATGGACGCGATCCAGAACGATCCCCGCGTGCTCGAAGTCTATCTCGGAGCCTGAGCCGTGCTGGCGATCGAGGGGTTGAACCACTACTACGGCGAGAGCCACACGCTCCGCGACGTCGCACTCGAGGTGAAGGCGGGATCGTGCACCGTCGTGATGGGCCGCAACGGGGTCGGCAAGACGACGCTGCTCGGCGCGATCATGGGCTTGCGCACGATCGTCTCGGGAACCGTCCGGTTCGAGGGCGTGGAATTGGCGGGCAGGCCGCCCGAAGCGCGCGCCTACGCCGGCATCGGCTTCGTACCGCAGGGGCGCGAGATCTTTCCGCAGCTCACCGTGGAGGAGAACCTCCGCCTCGGGCTGACCGCGCGAAGGGACAGGGCGAAGAGCATCCCCGCGGAGATCTACGAGCTCTTCCCCGTGCTGAAGACGATGCTCCACCGGCGCGGCGGCGACCTCTCCGGCGGCCAGCAGCAGCAGCTCTCGATCGGCCGCGCCCTCGTGCTCGGGCCAAAGCTCCTGATCCTCGACG
>JAXDLK010000057.1:0-11350 GCA_034666665.1 Candidatus Binatota bacterium | reverse complement strand
CCCGCTCGAGGCGCATCTCGCGGTATTGAGGGTATCGCTCGCGAAGGCGTACGAGCGCGCGATCGTACTCCGCCGCGTCGGCGACGATCGCCGCGCGGCCACGGACGAGCACGTACTCGAGTCGCGTCCAGTCCTCGTCCCAGACGTCGACGACGATCGCAACCTCGGCGTTCTCCGCGATGTTGCGAAGGCGCCGGAGCGTCTTTCCGGCGGCCTTCGGCTTCTCGTCGACCGCGAAGTAGACCCGGTCGCCGAGGACTGCGTAGCAGAAGGGCACGACGTGCGGCCGTGCCCCCGTGTCCGCGGTCGCGAGATGCCCGACGCGCGAGCGCTCGAGGAACGCCCTCGCCTCGTCGGTCAGCGCTTCAGCCACGCCGGCGCCTGGCGCCGTCCGCCGCTTTGCGGAGACCCGCGTCGTCGCTCGCCTCCGCGGCCGCCAACACGCTCTCGACGTCCGGCGTTCGCGACGTCAAGTTGCCGAGCGCGCTCACCGCCGCGCGCCGCACTCCTGGATCGGGATCCTCGCGCGCCACCTGCACGACCGGCGAAACGACTTCCGCATCCGCGGCGAAGAGACCGGTCACGGCGGAGAGCGCGGCGAGGCGGACGCCGGACGCGTCGCTGCCGAGCGCCCCCAGCAAGGCGGCACGCAGTGCCTCCCCGCCCTCGCCCGCGTCGCGCAGGCAGTAGATCGCCATCTTCTGCTGAGCCGCCGATCCGCCACCGACGAGCTCCACCAGCTTCTCGCGGATCGCCGCCTCGCGCCGAGCCAAGGCGACGATGATCGACGCCGCCGCCCAGCGCATGTCGCCGTCGGCCTGACCGAGCGTCTCGAGGAGCACCGGCAGCGATCTCGGCGAAGGACCGATCTTCGCGAGCGCGAACGCCGCGCCCCATCGGCTGCGGAAATCGGCGGCGCGGAGCATCTCCTCCAGCCGGGAACGGATCTCCCCGGTCGCGCTCGACCAGAGCGCCAGCACCTCCGCCGCGGTCCGCTGCACCGCCTTTCGCGAATGGCCGAGGCAGTCGAGGAGAGCGGACACCAGCACCTCGTCGAGCGGCCCCGCGCGGTCGCTCTCGAGCAGCGCCTGAAGAGCGTAGAGCCGGCGCGCGTCCTCGTCCGAGAGAAGTGCCGGCAGCAACTCTTCCGCGTGTAGATCGAGGTCGATCGCCACCCTACTGCGGCAACGCCTTCACGATCGTATCCGGGATCGTGCGCAGCTTGCCGATGCCGAGAATGTAGTTTTCCGGGCGGTTGAAGACCTGATCGGCGACGAGCGCGATCGATCGCCAGTCCGCCGGACACAGCCTGAGCTCGCGCTCGAGCGCCTCGACCGACGCCGCGTTGGCGATGAAGTCGCCCGAGAGCTGCACCTCGCGAAGGAATCGGTCCTGCGCGAGCGCGAAACAGACCTCGAAGACGCCGAGCGACGTCGGGGTCGCGGCGAAGAGCGGCAGGTCCTTTCGCACCGGACGACACGACACCCAGCCGTCGGTGAACTCGCGCGACTCGATCGCCGCGATCGCCCGCGTCTCGAGCGGCGAGAGCTCGCGCGCCGTCACCTCGATGCGGAACTGTTCCGCGAACCCGCGGCGAACGGCGTCGGCCAATGCCCCCGCTTCGATGTCCTCCTCGAGCTCCGCGTTCACGCTGGTGACCGCGTGCGGCGCGAGGATCTCACCCTGGAGGTACCCACCGGGATCCGCGGTCGACAGCAGCCCCGGCAGGATGCCGAAGTCACGATCGAGAGCCAGGATCGCGTCGAACACCAGCCCGCCCTTCTCGTCGGTCTCGAAGGTCACCATCCCGATCACGCGGCGATTCACGGTGATGAAGTCGCGGCCGGGATAGAAGGCATCGATGCCGAGCGCGCGGAGCGCCTTCAGGATGCCGCGAACGTAGCGGTTCGGCACCTGATACGGCGCGAGGGCGAACGGCTCCTCCGACACGAGCGCGGAGCGGTGCGGCAGCACGAGCGAGACACCGACGAAGCCGCGGCCGAAGGGCAGCGCTCGGCCGCCAGAGAGACGCCGCCAGATCGGCGGCGTGGTCGAGCGTCCAGCGGTCCGGTGATAACGCCCGATCGAGACGAAGTCGCCGCGCGTGCCGTAGACGCGCAGTACCCCCGGATGCGCACGTCCCGGCTTGTGGAAGGAGTTCAGGAAGAAGCGATCGGCGGCCAACGATCGCGCGGCGTCCACGTTCTCCTCGAACACGAAGTCGAGCGCGGCCACGGCTCGGAGCTATATCGCCTCGGTTCCTACATTGAAAACGTCGGTCCGTGGCGGTTGAATGCGCGCGGGAGACCGAAGAATGCAGCCCCTCGAAGGCATGCGCGTGATCGATCTGACGCGGCTCGCGCCGGGTCCGCACTGCACGATGATCCTCGGCGACCTCGGCGCAGAGGTGATCCGCATCGAGGAGCCGGGGCCGCCCACCGGCCGTCGCGCCGAGCAGGCGCGCGGCGCGGACACGGCGCCGGAGGTGGAGCGCGGCGCCGCGCGGAACGCGCTCGACACGCACTCGCCCGCGAACGCGCTCTTCCGCAACAAGAAGAGCGTCGCTCTCGATCTCAAAGACTCGGAAGCGCGCGAGATCTTCCATCGGCTCGTCGACGGCGCCGACGTGCTCGTCGAGGAGTTCCGCCCGGGCGTCGCCGCTCGTCTCGGGATCGACTTCGCGACGCTGTCCGCGCGAAACCCTCGTCTCGTTCACTGCGCGATCACGGGCTACGGCCAGGACGGTCCCTACCGCGACCTCGTCGGGCACGACCTCAACTACATCTCGTTCGCGGGCGCGCTGTCGCTGATCGGCCCGAAGGAGCGGCCGGCGATCCCGCTCAACCTGCTCGCGGACTTCGCCGGCGGCGGCATGCACGGGGCGCTCGCGATCCTCGCCGCGATCCTCGTGCGCGAGCGCACGGGCCGAGGCCAGTATCTCGACGTGGCGATGACCGACGGCGTCGTCCACCTGATGACGATGATCTTCAACCTGTGGCTCGGCGGCGGAGTGGTGCCGGAGCGGGAAGGCAGCTTCCTGAACGGCGGCGCTCCGTATTACCAGGCGTACGAGACGGCCGACGGAAAGCATCTCTCGATCGGCGCCGTCGAGCCCTGGTTCTGGGCGAACCTCTGTCGCGCGCTCGGGCGCGAAGATCTCGTCCCGCTGCAGAAGGACCGCGCGCGGCGCGAAGAGGTCTTCGCCGCGCTTCGCCAGATCTTCAAGCAGAGGACGCGGGACGAATGGTTCGACCTCTTGAAGGACGAGGACGTGTGCGTCGCGAAGGTGCTCACGCTCGACGAGGTCGAAGAGGACCCGCACGTGCGTGCGCGGGGCATGATCGTCGAGCTCGACGCGGGCGACGGCACGCGGGTCCGGCAGGTCGCTCCGTTGCCGAAGCTGCCGGAGAGTCCGGCGGTGGCGCGCACGGTCGCACCGGCGCTCGGCGAGCACACGGACGCGATCCTCGCCGGGCTCGGGTATGCGCCCGACCTGATCGGTGCGCTTCGAGCTCGCGGTGCGATCCGCTGACCGAGGTTACGACGTTCGCATGGCGCGACTCAGCTTCCGGAACGGTGATCTCCTCCTTCACTGCCTCGACTGGGGCGGCGATGGTCCGCCGCTGATCTTTCTTCACGGCGGCTCGGCACATGCTCACTGGTGGGATTTCGTCGCGCCGTCGTTCGTCGATTCCTTCCGAGTGCTCGCCCTCGACCTCCGCGGCCACGGGGATAGCGAGTGGGCGAAGTCGTATCAGGTGGAGGACTACGAGAGTGACGTCGGCGCGCTCGTCGCCGAGCTCGGTCTCGACCGACCGGCGCTGGTCGGCCACTCGCTCGGCGCGTTCGTCGCGCTCCGCTATGCGCTGCATCACCCGCGAGATCTGCGCGCCCTGGCGGTCGTCGACGGGCGGGCGTCGCTCGGCGAGGCCGGCTCTCGCTACCTTCAACTGCTCCGGATGTTCCTGCCCGCGGAGTACCGGTCGCTCGAGGAGGCGGCGCGGCGCTTCCGTCTGCTGCCGCGCCAGACCTCCGCGGCGCGCGAGGTGATCGAGCACGTCGCGCGGTGGAGCTTTCGTCACCTCGAGGACGGGATGTGGGCGGCGAAGTTCGATCCCGAGGCGCTGACGGGCCAGGAGCCGTTCGATTTCCGCGACCGCCTGCACGAGATCGAATGCCCGGTGTTGATCGCGCGGGGAGAGAAGAGTCCCGTCTTGAGCGCGCGAGCGGCGAACGAGCTCGTCGGCCTCTGCCGCGACGCGCGCGGGGTGGAGATCGCGGACGCGTACCACCACGTTCTCCTCGACCGCCCGGCGGAGCTCACGCAAGCACTCGCCGAGTTCCTGCCGCGCGCGTGACCGGAGGCGTTGCTGCGTCGAGTGCGTTCTGATGCAGGTTTCGGAGCACTCTCGACGGAATCGTAGGAGCGAGCGGCTTGCACGGGATCGGCGGGCGTCGTACAAAGTAAGACATGAAGGGAACGGTAACGATCCGTTTGGATCCTGACCTCGAACGCTCGCTCAGACGCGCTTGTAAGGTGACGGGGCGGCGCCCGAGCGAGGTCGTCCGCGATGCCCTTCGGCGGCAACTCGCGGTCCTCACCTTCGACGGCCTGCGGCGTCAGGTCATGCCTTTCGCAGAAGCCCGCGGCTATCTGACCGATGAGGATGTCTTCAAAGCGATCTCTTGAGGGTCTTCCTCGATACGAATGTCCTCGTGAGCGCCTTCGCTACGCGAGGGCTGTGCTCGGATCTTTTGCGTCTGGTGCTCACGAGCCATGAGCCCGTCCTTGGTGAAGCCGTGCTCGAAGAGGTCTCGCGATCCCTCCGTGGCAAGCTCGGTGTGCCCGACCCGATCGTGCATTCCATAGAAACGCTCCTCCGGTCGTTTCACATCGTGCCGACTCCCGAGGGGGCGTCGCGCCTTGCCACTCGTGACCCGTCGGATGATGCAATTCTCGCTTCGGCGCTCGAGGCGGAAGCGGCAGTTCTGATCACCGGAGACAAGGACCTTCTCGCGGTCGCGAAAAAGGTTTCAGATCTTCGAATCCTCGACCCGCGACGCTTCTGGCAAGAGATATCGAAGCGTAGCGACGAGTCGGCCACCTAACACCGTCCGTCTGCAAGACGGAAAGACGGCGTTCGGGCGGCTCATCGAAATCCGTACCTAAACCTAAACGGATCGCACGACGACCCCTCGCGCCGCGAGATACTCCTTCGCCTCGCGAACGGTGTGCTCGCGGTAATGGAAGATCGACGCCGCGAGCGCCGCGTCCGCGCCGCCGATGACGAAGCCCTCGTAGAGATGCTCGAGCTCGCCGACGCCGCCGGAGGCGACGACCGGAACGTTTACCGTCGTCGAGATCGCGCGCGTGAGCTCGAGGTCGTATCCGAGCCGCGTGCCGTCGCGGTCCATGCTGGTGAGGAGGATCTCGCCTGCCCCGTAGCCCTCCATGCGCGCGGCCCACTCGACGGCGTCTAGCCCGGTCGGGTTGCGGCCTCCGTGCGTGTAGACCTCCCAGCGCTCGCCCGCGCGCTTCGCGTCGACCGCGACGACGATGCACTGCGTGCCGAACCGCTCCGCCGCCTCGCGGACGAAGTCCGGACGCGCGACCGCCGCCGTGTTGATCGATACCTTGTCCGCGCCGGCACGCAGCAGCGCGCGGATGTCCGCGGGCTCGCGTACGCCGCCGCCGACGGTCAACGGCATGAACACTGTCTCCGCGGTGCGCTGAACCACGTCGAGGAGGATCGGTCGCTTCTCGTACGACGCCGTGATGTCGAGGAACGTGAGCTCGTCGGCACCCTCGTCGTCGTACCGCTTGGCGATCTCCACGGGATCGCCGGCATCGCGAAGCCCGACGAAGTTGACGCCTTTGACGACGCGCCCCTCCTTCACGTCGAGACAAGGGATGATGCGCTTCGCCAGCATCAGCGTGCAGCGGCAATCGCTTCGCCGAGACCGACCGCCGCGATGACGACGCGGCCCTCGTTCACGCCGAGACAAGGGATGATGCGCTTCGCCAGCATCAGCGCGCGGCGGCAATCGCTTCGGCGAGACCGACCGCACCGGTGTAGAGGGCCTTGCCGATGACGAGCGCGGAGATGCCTCGGTCCTCGACGGCGCGCACGTTCCGGACGTCGTCGAGCGAGGCGACGCCCCCCGAGGCGATGACCGGCACTCGAACCGCGTCCGCGAGCGCCGCCGTCGCCGCGACGTTGACGCCGCCACCAGTGCCGTCACGCGACACGTCGGTGAAGAGAAACCCGCCTGCGCCTCGTGCCTCGCAGTCGCGCGCCGCCTCCGCGACGTCGCGCCCGCTGGTGCGAGTCCAGCCACGGACCATCACCTCGCCGTCGCGAGCGTCGAGGGCAACGAACACTCGTCCGGGAAACTCCCGACAGGCCGCTTCGAGGAATTCCGGGTCCTCGAGGGCGGCGGTGCCGACGATCGCGCGGCGAGCGCCGGCCGCGAACACGGCTCGGGTGTGGTCGAGCGAGCGCACGCCGCCACCGAACTCGACCGCCATCCGCACGCGCGAAGCGATCGCCCCGAGGGTGTCGAGCTGCACCGGCCGGCCGGCGACCGCGCCGTCGAGGTCGACGACGTGCAGCCACTCGGCGCCCTCGCCTTCCCACCGCGCCGCCATCGCCGCCGGGTCGTCACCGTAGACGGTCTCCTTCGCGAAGTCCCCCTGGAACAGACGCACGCACCTGCCGCCGCGGAGATCGATCGCCGGGATCACGATCACGATCGGCTCGCGACGCGGCGCGCGAAGTTCTCGAGGATCTTGAGGCCGACCGCCTGGCTCTTCTCGGGGTGGAACTGGCAGCCGAAGACGTTCTCGTACGCGATCGCCGCGGTGAACTCGATGCCGTACTCGGTGGTCGCGGCGACGATCTCGTCGTCGTCCGGATCGACGTAGAACGAATGCACGTAATAGGTGGCCGCGCCTTCATCGATGCCATCGAGCTCGACGGCGGGTTTCCGTATGCGGAGCTGGTTCCAGCCCATGTGCGGCACCTTGAGGCCGTCGAGCTCCGGGCCCCCGAGACGCCGCACGCGGCCGCGGAGGAGCCCGAGCCCGCCGACGGGGCCGAACTCCTCGCTCTCGTCGAAGAGGAGCTGCAGCCCGAGGCAGATGCCGAGGAACGGCGTACCGCGAAGCACGACCTCGCGAACGGGATCGACGAGCCCACGCTCGCGGAGGTTCTCCATGCAGGCGCCGAACGCGCCGACGCCGGGGAGCACGACGCCGTCCGCCGCGAGGACACGATCCCCGTCGCTCGTCACCTCCACGGGAGCCCCCGCGCGCGCGAGCCCCTTCTCCACGCTCCGCAGGTTGCCCATCCCGTAATCGACGACGGCGATCATGGCGTCACCCGCGCTAGTTTTTGACGTTCACTTCGGGGATCGGAAAACGCCATGGCGAGGGCGGAGTAGGATGGAGAACTTTCCCGAACTTCGTCTTCCGGGGCGCTGTTTCTCCCCTCTCCCGGCCTACGGCCGACCTCTCCCCTCCGGGGCCGCCTCCGGGGCGAGGCGCGGAGAGGAGACTCCGCTTGCGATTCCCTATCGGCCCCACCAAGACCGTCCCCTCCAATCCCCTCTCCCTTTCAGGGAGAGGGTTAGGGAGAGGGTTCCGCATGGCTTCCAGCACGACCTCGAGAACGGACTCGGTTCTCCGCAGCACCTCGTCGTTCCAGAAGCGGAGCACGCGGTAGCCGTTCGACGTCAGATACACCGTGCGCGCGGCGTCGCGTGAGCGCTCCTCGTCTTCGGCATGCTGCCCGCCATCGATCTCGACGACGACAAAGATCGATGGAGCGCAGAAGTCGACCACGAACGGTCCGATCGGATGCTGCCGGCGAAACTTGACGCCGCTCAGGTTGTGACGCCGAAGCTGAGTCCAAAGCCGCTGCTCGGCGTCGGTGGATTTGCGGCGAAGCTGACGAGCGGTTCGGATGAGCCCCTCTCCCGGCGCTTGCGCGCCGACCTCTCCCCTCTGGGGAGAGGTGAGGAGGGGAGCGCCCCCTTCCGATCCCCTCGCCCTTTTAGGGAGAGGGCTAGGGAGAGGGTTCCGTCTCCTCACAGGATCCCCTTCGTGGACAGCACGCCCTCCACGCGCGGGTCCTTGGCGACTGCCATCGACAGCGCCCGGGCGAGGGCCTTGAACGCCGCCTCGATGATGTGGTGCGGATTCCGGCCCGAGATCATGTTGACGTGCAGGTTCATGCCGAGCTGGTTCGTCAGGGCGAGCAGGAAATCGTGGATGAGCTCGACGTCGAACTGGCCGATCTTGTCCTGCGCGAGCTTCACGTTATAGGCGAAGAACGGCCGGCCGCTCAGGTCCACGACCACGGACACCAGCGCCTCGTCCAGCGGGATCGTCGCCTCGCCGAAGCGGCGGATTCCGGCCTTGTCGCCGAGCGCCTTGCGAATCGCCTCGCCGAGCGTCAGGCCGACGTCCTCGACGGTGTGGTGATAGTCGACCTCGATGTCGCCCTTGGCACCGACCATGAGGTCGAAGAACCCATGCTTGGCGAAGAGCTCGAGCATGTGGTTCAGGAACGGAATCCCGGTGCTCACCTGGTACCGGCCGCGGCCGTCGAGCTCGATGCCGAGCGCGATCTCCGTCTCCTTGGTCGTGCGCTGGACCTCGGCCATCCGGCTCGGGTTCGGCTTCGGTACTTCCAGCTCGTCGATGTCGGTGTCGTCGTCCACTCAGCGCCTCCTGGCTTTCTTCGGCCGCAAACGGATCTCCACGGCGCGCGCGTGCGCGTCCAGACCTTCGAGCGTCGCCAGCAGGACCACCGCCGGGCCGAGCCGCTCGAGCGCTCGGCGGCTGCCGCCGATGACGCTCGTTCGCTTGATGAAGTCGTAGACGCCGAGCGGCGACCCGAACCGCGCCGTGCCGCCCGTCGGCAGCACGTGGTTCGGTCCGGCGAGGTAATCGCCGAGCGGCTCCGGCGCCAGGCTGCCGAGGAAGACCGCGCCGGCGTGGCGCACACGCTTCAGCCACCGCTCCGGATCGACGACGGCGAGCTCGAGGTGCTCGGGAGCGATCTCGTTCGCCACCTCGATCGCCTGCTCGAGATTGCGGACGACGAAGACGCCTCCGAACCGCGCGAGCGCCTTCTCCGCGGTCTCCCGGTGCGCCAGCAGCGCGACCTGTCGGCCCACCTCCTCGACGACCGCGGTGCCGATGCGCTCCGAATCCGTGACGCAGACCGCCGAGGCCATCTCGTCGTGCTCGGCCTGCGACAGCAGATCGGCGGCGATCCAGTCCGGATGCGCCGTGCGATCGGCGATCACCAGCACCTCGCTCGCGGCGGCGAAGTTGTCGATCCCGACGCGACCGAAGACGAGCTTCTTCGCCGTCTGCACCCAGACGTTTCCGGGACCGACGATCTTGTCCACCCGCGGCACGCTCTCGGTCCCGAACGCGAGCGCGGCGACCGCTTGCGCGCCGCCGACACGGAAGAACCGGTCCACGCCCGAGATCGCGGCCGCCGCGAGCACCGCGTCGTAGCTGCCGCTCGCCGGAGACGGCGGCGAGACGGCGATCACCTCGGCCACGCCGGCCACCTTCGCGGGAATCACGTTCATCAGCACCGACGACGGGTACGAGGCGCGCCCACCGGGCACGTAGACGCCGACCCGTTCGAGCGGCTGCACCTTCTGCCCGAGAAGGAGCCCGGAGTCGTCCCGATAGCGCCATCCCTTGGTCAGCTGCCGCCGGTGGAAGTCCGCGATCCGACGTGCCGCCAGCCGGAGGGCCTTCACCGCCTCCGGCTCGAGCCGTTTCTCGGCGGCGGCGAGCTCCGCGCGCGGCACCTCGAGCGCGCCGGCCACGCCGACACCGTCGAGCCGCCGCGTGATCTCGACGAGTGCGCGGTCGCCGCCCGCGCGAACCTGCGCGAGGATCTCCGCCACGGTGCGCTCGACCTCGCTGCCGGCGCCGTCGCCCTCGGCGCGTGCCGCGATCGCTGCCAGCCGCTCCGCGAATGCGGGCTCGTCGCGGCGGAAGATGCCGATCGCGCTCACGGACCGGTGGCCTTCTCGCGCCGCACGTCGGCTCCGAGCGCCGAGAGCTTCCGCTCGAGCGTCTCGTAGCCGCGGTCGAGGTGATAGACGCGCAGCACCTCGGTCGAGTTCTCCGCCGCGAGGCCGGCCAGCACCAGCGACACGCTCGCGCGGAGATCGGTCGCCATCACCGGGGCACCGGACAGCCGCCGCACTCCGCGGACGATCGCGCGCGGGCCCTTGAGCTCGATCTCGGCGCCGAGCCGGACCAGCTCGAGCGCGTGCATGAAGCGGTTCTCGAAGATCGTCTCGGTGATCACGCTGGTCCCCTCGGCGACGGTCGTCAGCGCCATCATCTGCGCCTGCAGGTCGGTGGGGAAACCCGGAAACGGCGCCGTGCCGAGGGACACGGCGCGGAGCTGGCCGTTGGCGCGCGCTCGCACTCCACCGGAATCGGCGCTGACCTCGACCCCGGCCTCGTCCAGCTTCGCGAGGAACGCGTCGAGGTGCGCGGCCCGCGCGTTCCGGACCAGGCAATCGCCGCCGGTGATCGCCGCCGCGACGAGAAACGTGCCGGCCTCGATCCGGTCGGGGATGACGTCGTGCTCGATGCCGCGGAGCGACGACACGCCGTCGATCGTCAGCGCCGGCGAGCCGTCGCCTTCGATCGCCGCCCCCATCGCGCGGAGGGCGTCGGCGAGGTCCTGGATCTCCGGCTCCCGCGCAGCGTTCTCGAGGCGCGTCGTGCCGCGAGCCAGCGTCGCCGCCATCATCAGGTTCTCGGTCGCGCCGACGGACGGCGAGTCGAGCACCACGTGCGCTCCCCGCAAGCGGCGCTTGCCGCCGTCGATCCGCGGCGCGGTCGCCTCCACGTAACCGTGGATGATGTCGATCTCGGCTCCCATCTTGGCGAGGCCGGCGAGGTGGAGGTTCACCGGCCGACTGCCGATCGCGCAGCCGCCGGGGGTCGACACCCGGGCGCGGCCCTCGCGCGCGAGCAGCGGGCCGAGCGTCAGGAACGACGCGCGCATGGTCTTCACCAGCTCGTAGGTCGCTTCGAGGCGCGTGATCTCGCGCGCCCGGAGACGGATCCGGTGGTCCTCCTTGTCGAGCACCTCGACGCCGAGGTTCTGCAGCAGGTGGAGCGCGGTGCGGACATCCGCAACCTCGGGAAGGTTCTGAAACCCGCACGGCTCGGGCGTCAGCAGCGAAGCGAAGAGCAGCGGCAGCGCGGAATTCTTCGAGCCGCCGGCCTCGACCTCGCCGCGGAGCGCGCGCCCGCCGGCGATCACGATCTTGTCCACGCGCCCCCCACCACCCGCTC
>JAXDLK010000056.1:0-14600 GCA_034666665.1 Candidatus Binatota bacterium | reverse complement strand
AGCGCGCGGCCGCGTCGTCGTAGCTGACACCGATCGCCTCGCCGACGTTCACCTCGCGGAGCGCGGGATGGGTCTCGAACGGCCGCTCGAGGATCCGGCTGAGGATCTCCGCCGATTCGACGGTGCGCTGGATGTCCGAGGCGATGATCCGCGTCAGGCGCTCGCCGCGCAGCCGCTCGCCGAGGCTCTCGATCTGCGCACGCCCCTCGGGCGCGAGCGGCACCGGGCCCCACCCCATGAAGATGCGGTCGCGGTTGTGCCCCGTGACGCCGTGGCGAACGAGGAGGAGGTCCAAACCCCTGGTGTCTAGGCGATCTGCGTCTGCGGCAGCGGGAGCGAGCCGAGCTCGGCGATCGCCGCGCGCCACCGGGCGCGCGCCTCGCGGAACTCGCGGCGCGCGCAGCGGAGATCGCTCCGCAGTCGCTCGAGCTGACGGTCGCGCTCGTGACCGAGCGATTGCCGCGCATGCGCGAGCTGTCGCTCGAGCTCGCCGAGCCGGCTCGCCGCCCCTTCCATCGCCTTCGAGACCTCGGCGATGCGCAGGCGCGCGTAGGCGACGGCCTGCTCACCGCGCACCCGCAGGCGCGAGAGCAGCGTCTCGGTCTCGCATTCGATCATCGCGGCGACGATCCGCTCCCGCGGCGCACGATAGAGGTTCCAGGCGAGCCCGGTCGCCGCCATGGTGCGGATCAGCCACTTGGTGGGATCCCACTGGTGGCGGCGGAAGCCGTTGCGGTAATCCGTGGCGAAGCGGTGATGGAAATTGTGATACCCCTCGCCGAAGGTGAGGAGCGCCGTCACGAAGCTGTCGCGGGCGGAGACCGCGAGCGAGTACGGCCGGCTGCCGAGCGTATGGGCGAGCGAGTTCACCAGGAACGTCGAGTGATGTCCCACGACCAGCCGGAGGACGCCCGCCCACAGGAGGCATCCCCAGGGATTTCCGAAGGCGAAACCGATCCCCAGAGGCACGACGAAGCCCATGGTCACCGCCAGCGGGACGTAGAAGCGATGCTGCAGGCGAACCAGCGGGTCCGCCATCAGGTCGGGAACGTTCGAGAAGTCGGGCTTGGCGTCCTCCTCTTCGAACAGCATCCAGCCGATGTGCGCCCAGAGGAAGCCGCGATTGATGTTGTAGGGGTCGCCGTCGCGGTCGATCTGCACGTGGTGGCGCCGATGGTCGGAGGTCCAGGAGAGCACCGAGTGCTGGAAAGCAGCCGCACCGAACAGCAGGTAGAAGACCTTGACGACACGCCGGCACTCGTAGGCGCCGTGCGCGAACAGGCGGTGGTAACCCGCCGTGATGCTCAGGCCGCTGGCCAGGAGATAGGCCGCGAAGAGCGCGATCTCGATCCACCCGATACCGAACCGGCTGACGTGGATGCCTCCCCAGATCAGCCCGATGGCTGGGGTCAGCAACAGAAAGATGGTGGTCACCCAATTGATCTTGCGCACGTCGACACCTCGGGCCTCGGAGAACTCCACGTCTTGTAGCATCTCGGCGGGGAGGTATTCCACTGGGTTCGGCGGACGTGCCAAAAGCCGCCAGGCTCCATGACGCTCGTCGAATTCTTGCTGCTGCTGCTCGTCGCCGGTGTCTGCGGCTCCGTCGCGCAGACGATCGCCGGGATCAATCGCGGCGGGTGCCTGGTGTCGGCGGGCATCGGCTTCGTCGGAGCGGTCGTCGGCGTGTGGCTCGGCCGGCGCCTCGCGCTGCCGGAGCTCTTCATCGTTCACATCGGCGAGGTACGATTCCCGATCGTCTGGTCGATCCTCGGCGCGACCGTGTTCTTGGTGTTGATTCGCCTTCTGACCGCCCGCACGCGCTGGTATTGAGAAGGGCGAAGTCCTTCGGCGGGCGGGCGGCGTCACCGATCCGAAGAGACCTCTTTCAAACGACCGCGCTCGCGGCGCCGACCACGACTTTGGTGCCGTCCGCCTTCTCGCACCAGACCTCGAGATGCCGGCGGGCGCGGGACCCTTCCGGTACGTCCTCCCGTACCTTCGCGCAGGCACGGATCACGTCCTCGGCCCAGACGACGTTGACGAGGTTCACGGCCATCTTGCCGCCGCGCGTCCACCCGTCGCCGAACGCACGCGTGAGGACCCCCGAGAGGATGCAGAGGGTCATCATCCCCTGCACCACCACGTCCGGGAATCCGAGCTCGCGCGCCAGCTCACGGTTCGTGTGGTAGTTGTCCGCCGGACCGGAGAACGCGCGGCACATGTCGAGCGTGATCGGCACGGCGTCGCCGCGGATCTCCTCGCCGGGGCCTTCGGCGACCGCGAACGACCGGTCGCCGCGCTTCTCCCGCTCCTTGTCGACGACCACGCCGCTCGCGTCCTCGAAGAGGAAGCTCTGGTGCGTGCGCCCGCGGGTGAGCACCCGTCCGTCGGCGGCGAACGTCAGCACCTCGCAGACCACGTAGTCACGGGTACGCTTGCGGTACCGCTCGGCGACGAACGCCCGCGTGCGCACCCGGTCGCCGACCGCCGCCGGCTGGAAGAGCTCCCATTCCTGGCGGGCGTGAAGGTTGCCGAAGACGTTCGGCAGGTACCACTCCTGCAGGAAGGCGTAGCACTCGGAATGGAAGAGCAGCGCCGGCGCGACGTCGCGGTACAGGGGATTCTGGTCCGCGGTCCCCGCCTCGTAGCGGGCGATTCGCTCCGGCGTCACCTCGTACTCGTGGCCGCCGAGGTCCTTTCCCACCCAGACCGAGTCGTCGCTCGCCACGATCGGTTCAGGCCGCGCCTTCGGCGAGGGTGCGCAGCGCTTCGGGTTGTTGCAGTCCGCAGATCATCGTGGTGATGCCCGAGTCCTTCCACGCCTGCATGCGGTCCTTGATGCGTTCCGGCGGGCCGCAGAGCGAGATCTCGTCGGCGAAGCCATCCGGTACCGCGGCCGCGGCCTCGCCCTTCTTGCCGCTCAGATAGAGGTCCTGGATCTTCTTGGCCGCATCCTCGTAGCCGTAGCGGCAGGCGAGATCGTTGTAGAAGTTCTTCCCCCGCGCCCCCATGCCGCCGACGTAGAGCGCGAGCATTCCCTTCACGAACTGGAGACAGGCCGCGACGTCGTCGCCTTGGATCACCGTCACCGACGGCGCAATGTCGAAGTCCTTCAGGCTCTTGCCGCCGCCGGCCTTGCGAAACCCCGCGTCGAGCGCGTCTTGCCAGACCGACAGCCGCGACGGCGAGAAGAAGATCGGCAGCCAGCCGTCGGCGACCTCGGCGGTGCTCTCGACGCTCTTCGGCCCGATCGCGGCGACGTAGATGGGAATGCGACGCCCGTGGAGGATGCTCTTGAGCGGCTTCCCGAGACCGGTCGCGCCCGGGCCGGCGTAGGGAATCTGGTAGTGCTTGCCGCGGTGCTCGAGCGGCTCCTTGCGGTCCCAGATCTTGTGCAGGATCTCGACGTACTCGCGGACGCGCTCGATCGCGTTGCCGTACTCGATCCCGTGCCAGCCTTCGACGACCTGCGGCCCCGACGCACCGATGCCGAGGAGAAAGCGGCCGCCGGACAGCTGGTCGAGCGTCGTCGCGGTCATCGCCGTCATCGCCGGCGTCCGCGCGGGCATCTGCATGATCCCGGTCGCGACCTTGATCTTCTTCGTCTGCGCCGCGATCCACACCGCCGGCGTGACGGCGTCGGAGCCGTAGGCTTCGGCGGTCCACACCGAGTCGAAGCCGAGGCGCTCGGCCTCCTGAGCCAGGCCCACGTCGATCGAGATCTTCGAGCCGGAATAGCCGAGGCTGAGGCCGAGTCGCATGCGAGATCCTCCCGATCGCGCGGGAACCTACCGCGGCCCCCGCGCGGAAAAAAGCCGCGGCGCCTTTTTTCGGCGACGACCCTCGGTTACAGGGGGGACGTTTCACACATTGCGCGCATTCGGATGTGAACCGCATGAACGCAGAAGCTTCGAGACGCGCGAATGCGCGCAATGTGTGAAACGTCCCCGATGACGGATCTGCAAACATTCCGCGCCGAGGCCCGCGAGTGGCTGCTCGCGAACGCGCCGGCGTCCATGTTCGAGCCGGTGACGTCGGACATGGAGCTCTGCTGGGGCGGAGCCAAGACGCAGTACCCGGACGGCGTGCGCCACTGGCTCGCGGTGATGGCGGAACGCGGATGGACCGCGCCGAGCTGGCCGCGGGAGTACGGCGGCGGTGGTCTCGGCAAGGAAGAGGCGAAGGTGCTCGCGCAGGAGATGCGAGCGCTCCGGCTCCGCCCGCCGCTGATCGGCTTCGGCCTGACGATGATCGGGCCGCTGCTCCTCCAGGAAGGCAGCGAGGAGCAGAAGCGCACGCACTTGCCCCGGATCGTCCGCGGCGAGGTGTGGTGGTGCCAGGGCTACTCCGAGCCCGGCGCCGGCTCGGATCTCGCGAGCCTGCAGACGCGCGCCGTACCGGACGGCGACTCCTTCGTCGTCGACGGCCAGAAGGTCTGGACGTCGTTCGCCGACCGCGCCGACTGGATGTTCCTGCTCGCCCGCACCGCTCCCGACGCGCCGAAGCATGCCGGCATCAGCTTCCTGCTGCTCGACATGAGCTCTCCCGGCGTCCGCGTGAAGCCGATCCGGTTGATCAGCGGGTATTCGCCCTTCTGCGAGACCTTCCTGAACGACGTGCGTGTGCCGCGCGCGAACCTCGTCGGCAAGCCGAACGACGGCTGGCGGATCGCCAAGGCGCTCCTCGGCTTCGAGCGCACGATGATCGCCGATGCATTCAAGGAGGACCGCGCGAAAGGAGATCCGCTCGTCGATCCGGCGCGCGACCACCTCGGCTCCGCCGGCGGCAAGATCGCGGACGCCTCCATCCGCGAGCGGATCACGCAGACGAAGTTCGACGAACGCTGCCTCGATCTGACGATCGCGCGCATCCGCGAGACGCAGAAGGCCGGACAGAACCCGGGACCGGAGAGCTCGATCCTCAAGTTCTACGGCACGGAGCTCAACAAGCGCCGGAACGAGCTACTGATGTCGATCCTCGGACCGCAAGCACTCGGATGGGAAGGCGAGGGCTTCGACCCGACGGAGCTCCGCCTGACGCGCGAGTGGCTGCGCTCGCGGGCGAACTCGATCGAGGGAGGGACGACCGAGATCCAGCTGAACATCATCGCCAAGCGCGTGCTCGGCCTGCCCGACTGACCGGACCGGACCGTCGATGGCATTGGTGCTGAACGAAGATCAGCAGCTCCTGCAGCGGACGGCGCACGACTTCGCGCGCACGCGCTCTTCGCTGAAGCGGATCCGCGCGCTCCGGGACGGCGGCGATGCGCTCGGCTTCTCGCGCGACCTCTGGCGCGACATGGCCGCGCTCGGCTGGGCCGGGATCCCGATCCCCGAGGCGTACGGCGGCGCCGGCCTCGGGCAGGTGGAGCTCGCAGTCGTCATGGAGGAGCTGGGCCGCGGGCTCGTGCCGGAGCCGATGCTCTCGACCGTGTGCCTCGGCGCGAACGCGATCGTTCACGGCGGCACCGAGGAACAGAAGCGCGAGATCCTTCCCGCGGTGGCATCGGGCGACACGCTGCTCGCCGTCGGGTGGGCGGAGGCGAAGAGCCGCTTCGACCCGCACCGCGTGGCCGTGCGGGCGCGGCGCGCGCGCGACCGGTGGCGTCTCGAAGGCGAGAAGCGCCTCGTGCTCGACGGCCACGTGGCCGACCGGCTGATCGTCAGCGCGCGCACCGCCGGCGCCGAGAGCGATCGTGAAGGGATCACGCTCTTCCTGGTGGATCCGCGCGCGCCCGGCGTCTCGGTCACCCGCCAGTCCCTACTCGACGGCCGCGGAGCCGCGATCGTCCGCCTCGAAGATGCTTCCGTCGACGATCGCTCGGTCCTCGGCGAGGCCGGCCGCGGAGGCCACCTCCTGGAGCGCGTCATCGATTGCGCGGCGGCGGCGCTCGCCGCCGAGATGCTCGGATCGATGAGCGCGGTCTTCGAGATGACCCTCGAGTACCTGAAGACGCGCAAGCAGTTCGGCGTGCCGATCGGCAGCTTCCAGGCGCTCAAGCACCGTGCCGCCGTCGTCTACACCGAGATCCAGCTCACGCGGTCCGCGGTGCTCGGCGCCAGCGGCGCACTGGATGCCGGAGCCGAAGACGCGGCGGACCTGGTGGCGATCGCCAAGGCACGCGCCTCCGACGCGTTCCTGCTCGCCGCGAACGAGGCGGTGCAGATGCACGGCGGCATCGGCATGACCGACGAGCACGACGTCGGCTTCTTCCTGAAACGCGCGCGTGCGGCGGAAATGACGTTCGGCGATGCCGCGTGGCATCGGGCGCGGTTCGCCGATCGCCACGGGTACTGATCCGCTCGCGCTCGCTTCCGACGATCGCGCGAGCACGGTCTAGGTCTAGGAAACCCGCACCGCCGTACGCCTTCCGCGCGGCGCCGGCTCTCGGCGATCGAATCTCCCGCGCGCCTGCTTCCTCAGCAACAGATGCTCACCGCGCTGCCCGAATGCGGGCAGCGCGGCGCCGCTTCCGCCCCGTGCCCACGGCGGAAATCGCGCCGCCGACTGCGGCACGCCGCTTGCTCGTCCTCGCCGCGTCCACACAACTTGGAGGTGTAGCATGCAGAGATTGTATGCCGTGGCGCGCGCGGCCCTCGGGCCGCGCACGCTGAGCTTGGTGCTCGCGACGGCGGCGGCGACGAGCTTGGTGATGATTCCCGAGAGCGCGGCGGCCGCGCCGTTCGAGCTGGTCGAGGCGACCGTCGCCGACGTGCACGCGGCGTTCGCCGGCAAGAAGCTCCTGCCGGACGGTACGCGCCTCACGTGCGAGCGTCTGGTGTCGATGTACTTCGCGCGCATCAACGCGATCGACGACACGCCGCAGAGCGGCGGCCGCCCGATCCGCGCCGTCCTCCATCTGAACGAGGCGGCGCTCGCCGAGGCGCGCGCGCTCGATCGGCTGTACGCCAAGGAGGGCATCGGCAAGCGTCCGCTCCATTGCATCCCGATGCTGCTCAAGGACAACTACGACACCTTCGATCATCCCTCGACTTCCGGCTCCTATTCGATGCTCGGCCATCAGTCGTCGATCGACGCGAATTCCGTCGCCGGCCTTCGACGTGCGGGAGTGCTGATCCTCGGCAAGGCCAATCAAGACGAGTTCGCGTTCTCGGTCTCCGGCTCGAGCGGCCGCGGCATCCAGACGAGCAATCCCTACGACACCAGCCAGTCCCCCGGCGGCTCGAGCTCCGGCACCGGCGCGGCGATCGCGTCGAACTTCGCGTTGATCGGTACGGGGACGGACACCTGCATGTCGATCCGTTTCCCGTCCTCCGTGAACGGCCTGGTCGGCATTCGATCGAGCGTCGGGCTCGTGTCACAGCACGGCGTCTTTCCACTGACGCACGCGCGCGACGTGCCGGGACCGATGGGACACACCGTGCACGACGTCGTGCTCGCGCTGAACGCGATGGCCGGCGCGGACCCGCGCGACCCGAAGACGCTCGAGTACCGCCATCCGGTCTACACCCAGCGGCCCAAGGACTACACCGCGTTCCTCGATCGCGCTCGCTTCGGCCTCAAGGGGAAGAAGATCGGCCTGGTCACGCACTTCGGCACGCTCGATTCCCTCGGATCGGGAGAGCACGTCGATCTCATCCGTGCAGCGATCGCCAAGATGAAGGCGATGGGCGCGACCGTGTACGAGGTCGAGCTGCCGAAGTTCGAGAGCGTGAGCGCGGGCGCGATGCACTACGAGTGGAACGAGTACTTTCGCGAGTTCGAGCACGAGAACGGCTACTCGGCGCCACGCCGCTGTCTCACCAGCCACAACCCTGGAGACCGGCCGTGCGTCGGCTTCGACGGAATCCTCGAGACGCTCCTCGTCGGACCGCAGAACGCCGCCTCCGCGTACTCGCCGGCGCTGACCGCCGACCCGAATCAGAAGCCCGACCCGGCTCGGCTGAAGAAGGTCGTCGAGGTGCGGAGCTACGTGGAGAAGACGATGGACGCGTTCCCGATCGGCGGCGGCAAGACGGTACGGCTCGACGCACTGCTGCTGCGCCCGGGATCGAGCCCGCGGACGTGCGACTTCGGGTCGACCACGCAGATGCCGTCGATGGTCGTGCCGATCGGCTTCACGACCGACGGCGTGCCGAAGGGCGTCGAGATCCTCGCTCGCAAGTGGGACGAGCCGACGATCATCGGCCTCGGCTACGACTACGAGCAGGCGACCCATCACCGCGCACCGCCGGAGCTGACCGCCAATCCCGCCGCCGAGACCGCCGCGGTCGCGGAATTCAACCGTGCGCGGCGCGAGCTGCTCCAGGCCGCATTCTCCGAGGATCCACACCGCCTGCCGGCGGAAGCCTACGCGGAGATCCTGCAGGACTACTTCGGGGTCGACCTGCCGAAGCCGTGAGATGACGGTCGGGAGTCTTTCGAAGGAGCGGCGCTTCCTGACCGATCGAAAAAGACTCCCGACCCCTTTTCACTCGATCTTGGTGACGATCAGGCACTTCAGGTACTGCGTCTCCGGGACGCCGAGCAGGATCGGATGATCGCTCGACTGACCGCGCTTCTCGACGACGATCACGTCCGTACGCGCGTCCGCCGCCGCGTCGCGGAGCATGGCGGCGAATGCCTCCTCGCTCACGTGGTACGAGCAGCTCGAGGTGACGAGGGTGCCGCCGGCGGCCAGGAGCTTGAGCGCTCGCAGGTTGATCTCCTTGTAGCCGGCGAGCGCCTTCGGCAGCGCTGCGCGGGTGCGAGCGAACGAAGGCGGGTCGAGCACGATCGTGTCGAAACGGTCGCCGGATCGCTCCGCCCGCCGCAGCACGTCGAAGACGTTGTCGGTGACCACGCGCACGTTCCCGAGCCCGTTTCGTTCCGCGTTCCGGGGGAGCCGGCGCGACGCCTCTTCCGAAGCCTCGACGGCGACGACCTCGTCGGCGCGTCGCGCGAGATGGAGCGCGAAGCCGCCGACGTAGCTGAAGGCGTCGAGCGCGCGCCCGCGCGCCCGTGCTCCGGCGGCGACGCGGTTCTCCCGCTGATCGAGGAAGAGCCCGGTCTTCTGGCCGGTACGCAGATCGGTCTCGAATTCGATCCCTGCCTCGGAGACGACGACCGAGTCGGGCACCTCGCCGTGAAGCACGTCGACTCTTCGCTCGAGCCCCTCGAGCAGACGGACCTTGGCGTCGTTCCGCGCGAGAACGCCCCGCGGCCCTACGAGCTCGATCAGGATCGAGACGATCTCCGGCAGCAGCGCGTCCGTCCCCTGCGAGAGCGCCTGCACCACGAGCACGTCGCCATAACGATCGACGATCAGCGACGGCAGGAGGTCGCCTTCCGCGTGCACGAGCCGGTACGCGGTGGCGTCGATCGGCGGCTCGGCTCTCCGCCGGAGCGCCGCCTCGATCCGCCGCCGCCAGACGCCGAGATCCGCCGGCTCGGCCGCGCGGGCGATCAGGCGGAGCGCGATCTCGGAGCGATCGCTGTAGAGCGCGTGGCCGAGGAGGCGGCCGCGCGGGCCGAGCACGGCGACCGTATCGCCGCCGCGCGCATCGGCCGAGGTCACGTCGCTCCGGTAGACCCAGAGATGACCGCCCGCGAGGCGCACCTCTCCGCGGCGTTCGATCGTCACGGTCCCCGCCATCGGGCGATCGTGTCAGAACCGTCCGCGGGCGGCGAGCATTGCCACCCCCACTGCGTGCGTTCGGACGGTGGGCTACGATCGCGTCGATGACGTCCGGATCTCGCCCGAAGGTGGTGATCGTCGGCGGCGGCTTCGGCGGCCTCTACGCGGCGAAGGAGCTTCGCCGCGCGCCCGTGCAGGTGACGATCGTCGACCGGCGGAACCACCACCTGTTCCAGCCGCTGCTGTACCAGGTGGCCACCGCCGCACTGTCGCCAGGAAACATCGCCTATCCGATCCGATCGATCGTGCGCCGGCAGGCGAACACGCGCGTTCTCCTCGGCGAAGCCCTCACCGTCGACGTGCATCGCCGGGAGCTGGTCCTCGATCACGGCCGCCTGCCGTACGACTATCTGATCCTCGCGACCGGCGCGGGACAGGCGTACTTCGGACACCCGGAGTGGGAGCCGCTCGCGCCGGGGCTGAAGAGCCTCGAGGACGCGATCGAGATCCGTGGCCGGATCCTCTCCGCCTTCGAGCGCGCCGAGTGGGAGACCGACCTGGGGCGGCGTCGCGCGCTGCTCACGTTCGTGATCGTCGGCGGCGGCCCGACCGGCGTCGAGCTCGCCGGCGCGATCGCCGAGATCTCACGGCAGGTGCTGGTGAGCGATTTCCGCGCGATCGACCCGCGAGAAGCGCGAGTGCTGCTCGTCGAGGCGGCGCCGCGAATCCTGCACCAGTTTCCCGAAGACCTCGCCGACCGCGCCGAGCGCGCTCTCCTCCGGCTGCAGGTCGAGGTGCGAAAGGGCTCGCCGGTGACCGCTCTCGAGCGCGGCGTCGTGCAGGTGGGCAACGAGCGCATCGCGGCGGAGACCGTGGTCTGGGCTGCCGGCGTCGCCGCCTCGCCGCTCGGGCGATCGCTCGGCGTACCCCTCGACCGCGCCGGCCGCGTGATCGTCGAGCAGGACCTGACGATTCCCGGTCATCCCGAGGTGTTCGTCATCGGCGACCTCGCCGCCGCCCAACGCCAGGACGGCACCCCGGTCCCGGGTCTCGCGCCGGCGGCGATCCAGGAAGGCCGTCACGCCGCGCGCAACGTTCTGCGCGAATCGCGCGGCGAATCGCTCGCGCCGTTCCGCTACGTCGACAAGGGTTCGCTCGCCACGATCGGCCGCGCGTCCGCGATCGCCGACATCGCCGGCTTCCACCTCTCCGGCGTGGTCGCGTGGCTCGTCTGGATCATCGTGCACGTGCTCTTTCTGATCGGCTTCCGCAACCGCGTGATCGTCCTCTTCGAATGGGCATGGTCGTACCTGACGTTCCAGCGCGGCGCGCGGTTGATCACCGGCGAGATCCGCTCGGGCCCGCCGGGAGCCGCCGGCGCTGGTGAGCGGCAGCCGGCGGTCTCCGCGGCAGGCTAGGGCGCGGTCCGAGCTGGCGAGGACCATCCTGCGCCCGCGAGCTCTTCTGCGAGCGCGTCCGGAGCGGTGGGGTTGGGGTCTGCGCCACGAGCATCCGTGGCGCAGACTCCGTAGGTCATTGCGGGGGCGGCGAGCACTCGGCCGTCGAACCGCCGCCTTCGGCCGGCCCGATCCACGGGCACTCGTCCCGACAATCCGGAACGCCGTCGCCGTCCTGGTCGACCGCGCACGGATCGCTGCATGCGTTCGCCGGATCGTCCGGACAGGGATCTTGGCAATCCGGCGTGCCGTCGTTGTCGGAGTCCGCCGCCGCAGAGGGATCGTAGGGACAGGGATCCTCGCAGTCGTTCGTGCCATCCCCGTCCGAGTCGCTCCGGCAGGGATCGATGCAAGCATCGGTCGCGTCTTCCGGGCACGGGTCGGCACAATCGGGAGTGCCGTCGGTGTCGCCGTCGGTATGGTCGGCGACGCACGGGCAGACGTCCTCGCAGTCCCCGATCCCGTCCTCGTCGGAATCGGTGGCGCAGGGGTCGCCGCAGACGCCGCCGCCGGTGGGCGGCGCGGGCTCCGCCGCGTTCTGGTTCAAGAACCGAACGCTGGTCTCGAGCCGGGCCACCTCGCCCCGCAGTCTCGCGACCTCGGCTCGGAGGCGGCTTCGACCTGGCTTCTTCTTCGCCTCACCGACAGCGGCCCACAAGCCGACCAACGCCAGTGCGATCGCCACCCAACCGATCCGACGTGCTCGCATGCTCTTCCTCCTGTTCGTTCCGATCCGAGCTGGCCTCTTAACAAATTTTGTTAGCTTGTCAATCAATTCGTTTTTGATAGTCCTCCCCTCCAGGATGCGGCGCGGGCGCGGAGCCCCGAAGGGGATCAAGGATTACTTCTACGAGACCCGTGCGCTCGCCGGCCGGGAGAACACGGTCAAGCGCTTCGCCTCCGAGGCCCTCGGCGGAACCGTCGACCCGGTGATGCTCGGCTACGTCGAGAAGGGGAAGCGGTTCCCGAACGAGGCGCTGGTGCGACGACTCGCCGCGATCCGCCGCGAAGACCCGCGCGAGCTCCTCGCCGTCCTCTATCGCGATCGCATCGTGCACGCCTTCGCGCGCGAGCTCCGCCGCGCGATGCACGAGCCGAGCGCCGCCGAAGGCGTCGCCGACGCGGATCTCGCAGTGCAGGTGAGCCGGGCCATCGCCGCGCTGCCCGACGACGGCAGCGAGATTCCGTCGCGGCGCTGGCGCGCGGAGATCGCGCGCGCGAGGCGCGGCGGTGCCCGCCGCGGCGACGTCACGCGGGTGGTGAAGCTCCTGACCGAGCGGAAGCTGGTTCAGGTGAGCGGCGGCCGCGTTCGGCGAGCGGGCCGACATTTCGTCGCCTCGAGCAGCGAAGAGCGGCACGCCCTGGCGGTAGAGTTCGCCGCGATCTTCGCCAAGGGCCTGCTGGAAAAATTGACGCTCGGCGATCGTGCGCCCGCCTCTCACGTACGCAATCACTATCTGCACGTCGAACCGCGGCGGATCCGGGAGCTCACGCGGCGTGTCGAGCTCGCGCTCCGCGAGATCGTCGAAGAGTTCGCCATCGAAGAGGGTCCCGAGACGGAGTTCCTGAACGTTCTCGTGACCGCAACCACCGTGTGAGGACCGCGAATCATGATTCTCCGTCGCTCTCCACGAACCAGTGCCCCGATCCTCGCGGCCGTTCTCGTAGGCGCGATCCTCCTCGCCGGCGGATGCGGCAGCGGGTCGAGCGGCTTCGACTGCACCGAGTCGCCGGCGGGCGCACCCACGCCGGAGGCGACGCCGGGAATGGGCCGCTCCGCGGAGGGCTGTCCGTCCGAGGACGAACCGGATCCGCGCCTTTCAACCGTTCCCGACCGTCGTGGCACGATCGACGAACGGCCGCTGATCGGGGTGTAGCTTCGCGCGCGCCTGTTCCGGCGGCAGGAACTCGGCGCGGTCGATCTCCCAGTCGCCGGGCTCGAGCACCGGCGCCCTCGGCGGATCGAGGGCCTCGGCGAGGTAACCGATGACGGTCTTGCGGCTCTTCTGGTAGCGGATCTCGCCGAGCGCAGCGACGATGCGGCACTCGAGCCCGGTCTCCTCACGCGTCTCGCGCAGCGCGGCGGCCTCGGGCAGCTCGCCGCCCTCGACCTCGCCCTTGGGGATCGAGTATGGCGCGCGGCGATTGTAGTTGCCGCTCGGGTGCACGATCAGATAGCGGAGCTCGCCGTCGAACCAGGCGCGCACCAGGCACCCGGCCGCGATCTTCCGCGCCATTACAGCGAACCGCCCAGGTGTCTCTGCCGCGTCATGCGGCCCCGAAAGAGGCCGCGACCATCGTTTCGCATCAGGTGGAGCGGAGCTTCTCGGCCGCGCGGCCGATGCGATCGGCGCGACGCTGGAGGATGTCGCGGCTCTCGTGATGCGTGAGGACGTAGAGCTCGTTCTTGCGGATCGCGTCGAGCACGTGCTCCGCGACCTCCTCCGGCTCGATCACGCGCCCGTACGAGAACTGCGCCTCCTCGAGCGAGACCGCGCCCGCGTCCGCGTTCCGCAACTCGTCGGGACGGCTCCGCTCGCTCGCGTTGATCCGCGTGTTGACGATCATCGGGCAGAGCACGGACGCGCCGATGCCGCTACCCGCGAGCTCCCGGTGCAACGATTCGGTGAGCCCCACCACCGCGAACTTGCTCGCGCAGTAGACGCCGAGCCCGGGCATGCCGGCGAGGCCTGCCATCGATGCCGTGTTGACGATGTGTCCGCCCTCGGCTTGCGCGATCAGCCGCGGCAAGAAGACCTCGATCCCGTGGATCACGCCCCAGACGTTGACGTTCATCACCCATTGCCAATCGCGGTGCGACGCCGACGCGAGCGGTCCGAAGACGCCGACGCCCGCGTTGTTGCAGATCACGTGCGCGGCGCCGAATCGGGCGAACGTCCGCTCCGCGAGCGCCTGGACCTCCTCGAGCCGCGTCACGTCCGTCCGGACCGCGAGCGCCTGTCCGCCGGCCGCCTCGATCTCGCGGGCCACGCCGGCCATCGCCGGATCGTCGACGTCGGCGATCACCACGCTCGCGCCCTCGCGGGCGAAGGCGAGCGCGAGCGCGCGGCCGATGCCGCTGCCGCCACCGGTCACCACCGCCACGCGCGAACGAAAGGGCTCCATGAATCCGCCTCCGAGATCCGGCGACACTTGCAAACCATCGAACGGTAGACAACAGGACCGGCGGAGGCTCCCGCCGATGGAGCGAAAGCGGAAGTTCTGGGGCTGGGGCTACGAGGACGGCGATCCGGAGGTCGCCCACCAGAAGGCGATCGCCGCCGCGCTCGCACAGCGGTTCGCGATCGATCCCCTCGAGATCGCTTCGCCCCCGCGGATCGAGGAGATCTCGCTCCGGCCGTCTCGCCTGACGGTGCCGCCGCGCCTCGCGGAGATCACCTCGACGACCGCGGAGGACCGAGCCGCCCATACCTACGGCAAGTCGTTCCGCGACCTCGTTCGCGCCTACCGCCGCGAGTACCCGAACCCCCCGGACGTGGTCGCGTTTCCGCGCGACGAAGAGGAGGTCGTGGCGGTGCTGGAATGGGCGGACACCGCCCGCG